>JBGSQB010000218.1:0-8066 GCA_041738285.1 Pseudomonadales bacterium
GCGGCTGCTTGGTGCGCGGCGGCCCTGGCACGGCGGGCGCAGGGGCCATGTTCTGGTTGCCCCAGGCCAGATCCTGGAGCTGGCGCTCGACCCGGGCGATGCGCGTGTCGAGGGCATGCAGGGTTTCACCGAGACGAACGACGTCGTCGCGACTGGGCATGTTGAAGCTTGCCAGCTGCTCTCCCATGAAGTCGCTGAAGGTCTTCGACAACCGGGTTTGCACGCGCTGTACCTCGTTCATGGACCGACTGTACTGCTCGGTGCCCATCAAGCGGTTGGCCAGCGCGTCGATGTCACGCTCGGCCTGGGTCACGAACTCGGAAAAGAACTCAGCAAAGTCGAAGGGTCGCTGATCGGCCATGTCGGTCCTCCTGTCGGGCAACAGACGTCGCGCCGAAGAAGTCAGTATGGCGCGAGCGGATGACGACGTAAAACGCCTGCCGTGATGTCGGCAGTGGTAGGCTTAAACTCCACCAGAGGGGGGCGGGAATATGACGGAAGACAAGAGCACGGGCGCCTGGCCGAACATCGACATTGGCCAGATCCTGGGCCAGTTGCAGATCCCTGGCGTAGACCTGAACGCGCTGATCGAGCGCGAGCGCGCCAACATACAAGCCGTTCAACAGGCCAATCGCATCGCCTTCGAAGGCTGGCAGGGGCTCATGAATCGCCAGGCCGAGATGATCCGGGAAGCGATGTCGACCTGGCAGGACAGCGCGGGTACCGCGCGCGGCGAGCCGGGCGAGGCCCTGGCCAACGCCGGTGCCCAGGCACAGCAAGCGATGGAAAAGGCGCTCGCCAACATGCGGGAACTGGCCGAGATGGCGACCCGCTCGCAATCCGAGGCCGCCGAAGTCGTGCGAAAGCGGTTCGAACAGAACCTGCAGGAACTGCGCGCGCAGCTCACACCGAAGCAGTAGTCGACGCGCATGGGCGCACGCCTGGCCATCGGCATTGCCTTGATCCTTGGCGGCGTTCTGCTTGCCCATTCGGTACAAACCGGCGGCGATGTCCGACTCACCGATGTACGGTTCGTCGACGCAAGCGGCAAACCGATGAGTGCGCTGCTGTATGTCCCGGACGGAGCGACGCAGCACACCCCTGCGCCGGGCATCCTTGCGGTGCACGGCTACATCAATTCCCGCGAGACCCAGGCGCCATTCGCCATCGAGTTGGCGCGTCGTGGCTACGTCGTCCTCGCCCTCGACCAGACCGGGCACGGCTTCAGCGCGCCACCGGCTTTCAGCGCCGGGTTCGGCGGCCCTGCGGGGCTTGCGTATCTGGCGAGCCTGCCGTTCGTCGATCGCGACAACATCGGCCTCGAGGGTCACTCGATGGGGGGGTGGGCGGTGCTCAGTGCCGCGACAGGCGCCGAAAGTGACTATCGCGCCATCGTGCTGGCGGGTTCGACCACGGGCCTGTTCGGCACCGCTGAAGGCTCCCCGACCTGGCCGCGCAATGTCGCCGTGGTGTTCAGTATCTGGGATGAGTTCGCGCAGCTCATGTGGGCGGTGCCCCGGGGCGCCGATATCCCGCATGCCCCTAAACTGAAGGCGCTGTTCGGCACCGCTGACGTTGTTACAGAGGGGCGAGTGTACGGCGACATCGACGCCGGAACGGGCAGGATTCTGCGGATGCCCACAACGACACATCCTGGGGACCACCTTTCGACCGAAGCGGTGGCCGATGCCATCGACTGGTTCGAGCGGACACTGACGGGTGGGCACTCGGTTACCGGCCAAGTGTGGATGTGGAAGGAGTTCGGCACCCTGATCGCGTTGTGCGGCCTCATCGTGACCCTGCTGACGATCGGTCGGATGCTGACGACGTACACGCATCGAATACCTGCGACCGATGGTGGGTCCACACGCGTACCATCGCGGCAACGCCGGATGATCATCGCGCAGTTGAGCGTAGTTCCGGTCGTGACCTACTTCCCGGCGTTTCTGTTGGCAGAGCGTTGGTTGCCACCGACTGCAGTCTGGCCACAGCAGATCACCAATGGACTCATGATCTGGTTGCTCGTCAACGGCGCAATCACCGCCATCGGCTTGGCCTCGTCCGGTTTCGACGCCCGTCGAGCGGGGCTCATTCATGTCGACGGCAAGACTCGAATGGGCGGGTCGCTGCTCGTCGCCTGCGCGGCAGTTGCGTCTGGCTATGCACTGCTTGCTTTGATGCACGATCTCTTCACCGTGGACTTTCGCTTCTGGGTGGTCGCAGTCAAGTTGCTCGCACCCTGGCATGTCACTGCGCTGCTCGCGTATCTGCCGGTGCTTGTCGTGTTCTTCGTGCTGCTTGGCAGCGCCGCAGCGCCGCTCATCGATGCGGGCTCGACGAGTCGCAACGCAGCACGCATCGCAAGCGTGCTGTCTGGGGGCTTCGTTGTGCTGCTGTTGATGCAATACGTTCCGCTGCTGGCAGGCGGCACGCTCGTGCTCGGTCAGCCGCTGATGACGATCGTCGCCCTTCAGTTTGTGGTACTGCTCGCGATCGTAGGCGTCATCATCGCGGTGTTTCATCGCGCCACGGGCACGGTTTACACGGGCGCATTCATCAATGCCCTGTTCATTGGCTGGGTCGTGGTCGCAGGCCAAGCAACCCACGTTGCCTGACGAGCATCAGTACATGGCGGGCAGCCCGGGCGGTCCGTGCTTGAAGCGCTTGTACTGCCACTGATACTGGGCCGGGTCCGACCGCACGATGGCTTCGATATGAGCATTGATCGCGGTCGCGCAGCGCACCGGATCCTCGGCAAAGACCGATGGTGGAATCACCTCGACAACGATCTCGAAGCCACCGCGCGCGGTGCGATGCGCGTAGCCGACCACTGCCAGCACGTTGGTACGTTGCACCAGACGCTGGGGCAGCGTCATCGTCAACGCGGGGCGCGCGAAGAACGGTGCGTACACGCCGGTCCCTTGGTCCGGCACCTGATCCGGCAGCACGCCGACCAGTTGCCCATCTGCCAATGCCCGCAACAGTGCGCGGACTCCTGCTGTCGTTGCCGGCACGAGCGTGCTGCCGGCGCGCGCGCGCTGGGTGCGAAGCAGCCGATCCAGCGCTGCGATCCGCGGCGGGTCATACATCGCGACCAAGCCGAAGCGCTCGCCCAGGTAGAGATTGAGCAACTCCCAGTTGCCATAGTGCGGTGCCAGCAGCAGCACACCAGCACCGACCGAGATCGCCGACGCGATGAGATCATCGCCCCGGACCGATTCGATGGTGCGTTGCCAGCGCGCCTTGGGCCAATGCCAGAGCATCCCCGTTTCCGCGACCAGCGCACCCGTGGCGCGAAGGCTCGTTCGCACCAGCGCTTTGCGCTCAGTGGTGGATGCGTCCGCGAAGCACACGTCAATATTGCTCTGCGTCGCGCACGCAGCGCGCGATCGCGTCACGAGGAACAGCCACGCGACGGCGCTGCCGAGTCGTCGGCTCAATGGCAGTGGCATCAATGCAATCAGCGCGACGGCCAGCTGCAACGCAGCTGCCGTCAGACGATCAAGCACCGTCTCGCTCGACGCGCGCTCGTATGCCTGAAGCAACTCGTGAGGTGATCGTTTACGAGACCGCCGGCCTGCATGAATGCATAACAGATGGTCGGGCCAACGAACCTGAACCCACGGCGCTTCAATTCCTTGGACATGGATTGCGCCGTTGGAGTCGATGCGGGGATCTGGCTATGCCGATCCCAACGGTTCTGAACGGGGGCGCCGTCGACGAACGACCAGAAGAACTCGGGTTCCCTTGTTTCCAGTTCGAGGAACGCGCGCGCATTGTCGACGACCGCCTCGATCTTGCCGCGATGTCGGATGATGCCCGGGTCTTGAAGAGCGTGCTCCACTTCGCGCGCGCCCCAGCGCGCGAGACGCTCAGGCACAAAGTCGTCGAACACCGTATGCATGTGGCCACGCTTGCGGAGCACAGTGATCCAGCTGAGACCCGCCTGCATTCCCTCGACCATCAGCAGCTCGAACAAGTCCCGTGAATCGCGGCAGGGAATCCCCCATTCACGATCGTGATAGCGCACGTACAGCGGATCCGTACCGCACCAGCTACAACGCGCTTTGACCATGAATCGGATTTACCGGAAGATTGCGCCGATTCTAGTCGACCCTCACTCATGCCGCTCGTCCTGCTCGATCGCGACGGAGTCATCAATCATGATTCCACCGACTACATACGGACCGCGCATGAGTGGCGGCCGTTGCCCGGTAGCCTGGAGTCGATCGTCGCGCTCAACGGCGCCGGGTTCACCGTGGCGGTGTGCACGAATCAGTCCGCGGTGGGCCGCGGTTACATCGACCGCGCGACGCTGATGGAGATTCACTCACGCATGATCGAAGCGCTCGGGGCCCTTGGGGGCCGACTCGACGGGATATACGTCTGCCCGCACGCACCGGATGCGCGTTGTGCGTGCCGCAAGCCGGAACCCGGACTGTTGCACGCAGCCATGCGCGAGCTCGGGTTTGCACCCCAGGAGACGACGATGGTCGGTGATTCACTGCGCGACATGCAGGCTGGGCTCGCGGCCGCGTGCGCGGTCATGCTGGTTCGTACCGGTCACGGGACGCACGACGAAGCTGCGGTGCGCGCATTGGGCGTGGATGCCGTATTCGATGACCTTCGCGGCGCCGCTGCGGCGCTCATCCGCCCATGCTGACCACGCTGTTCGATAGTCTGCGGGCGCTGCTGTTCTACATCGGCTACACGCTGATCACCGTGGTATGGGGCACCCTGTCGATGCTCATCGCCTGGGCGATCCCGTACCGCGCACGATTCCATTTCATCATTGGCGCATGGACGCGAATGGTACTCGGCTGGCTGCGTATCACCTGCGGCATCAGTCATGCCGTGGAAGGGCTCGAACACATTCCCAAGCGCGCCTGCGTGGTGTTCGTCAAACACGAAAGCACCTGGGAGACTGCGTTCATTCAGCGTCTGTTTGCGCCCCAGGCAACCCTGATCAAACGCGAACTCTTGCGCATTCCATTCTTCGGCTGGGCGTTCGGTCTGCTCAAACCCATTGCCATCGATCGGGGTGATGCGCGAGCAGCCCTGCGACACCTGATCCGCGCCGGCAAAGACCGGATCGATCAGAACATCTGGGTGGTGCTGTTTCCCGAAGGTACCCGGGTTCCGATCGGCAGTACCCGAGCGTTTCAGGCCGGTGGCGCCGCCCTCGCCCAGGCAAGCGGCGCGCCGGTGCTGGTGATCGCTCACAACGCCGCCGACCATTGGCCCGCCCACGCACTGCGCAAGCGGCCCGGCGTGATCCGCGTCAAGATCTCGCCCCCGATTGCAACCGAGGGTAAAAAAGCTAAAGAAATCAATGCGTTAGCGGAGGCCTGGCTCGCCGACGCCATGGTCCAGCTCGGTCGCGGTCAGACGTCGAGGTTGACCACCGACAACGCATTGGCCTCGATGAACTGACGTCTCGGCTCGACCTGATCACCCATGAGCGTAGTGAACATCTGATCGGCCGCGATCGCGTCATCCACCGTGACCCGAAGCATGCGCCGCACCTGGGGATCCATGGTGGTCTCCCACAGCTGGCCCGGATTCATCTCCCCCAATCCCTTGTAACGCTGGATATCGGTGCCGCGCCGGGCTTGGGCCAGCAACCAGTCGAGTGCGTCGCTGAAGCGACGGATTTCCATGCGCTGCTCACCGCGCCGCAGATACGCACCCGGCTCGAGCAGATCCGACAGCCGTGTGCTCATCCGCGCGATGGCCCGATAGTCCGCCGAGCGGAAAAAGTCCTGCCCCAGCACGACTTTGGTCGACACGCCTCGGGTGCGGATCTCGACCCAGGGCACATGACAGCGGTGCTCGGGATCGAACTGCACCCCCAGCGCAAAGTCCTCGCCGGAGGTCGACTGCAGTCGCTCGGCCAGCGCCGCGCTCCACGCACTGACAGCGCCTTCGTTGGCCAATGCTTCGACGGTCAGCACCGGCACTTCCAGCAGCGCTCGGGTCACCCGTGGCGGATACACCCGGGACAAACCCTCGAGGCGAGCGGTGACTGCGCGAAAATCGGTGATCAACGTGGCGAGCGGCTCACCGCTGATCGGTGGCGCGTCCGCATTGACATGCAGCGCCGCGCCCTCCAACGCCAGCTGGAGGAAATGCGTGTCGAGCTCGCCATCGTCCTTGACGTACTGCTCCTGCTTACCGCGCTTCACCTTGTACAGCGGCGGTTGGGCAATAAAGATGTGGCCGCGCTCGATCAGCTCCGGCATCTGGCGGAAAAAAAAGGTCAGCAGCAACGTGCGGATGTGGGAGCCGTCGACATCGGCGTCGGTCATGATGATGACGTGATGGTAGCGGAGCTTGCCGGGATCGAACTCCGTCCGCCCGATGCCGCAGCCGAGGGCTGTGACCAGATTGCCCACCTCGGTGGAGGACAGCATCTTGTCGAAGCGCGCCTTCTCGACGTTAAGGATCTTGCCGCGCAGCGGCAGAATCGCCTGCGTGCGACGATCGCGCCCTTGTTTGGCAGAGCCACCGGCAGAGTCGCCTTCCACCAGGTACAACTCGGACAGCGCCGGATCCTTTTCCTGACAGTCCGCAAGCTTACCGGGTAAGCCCGCGATATCGAGCGCGCCCTTGCGGCGGGTCATCTCCCGTGCCTTGCGAGCCGCTTCCCGGGCCCGCGCAGCTTCGATCATTTTCGTCACCAGGTTGCGCGCGTCGGTTGGGTTTTCATCCAGGTAGCGCGTGAAGTACTTGGCCAGCTCCTGCTCGACCGCGGGCTTGACCTCGCTCGACACGAGCTTGTCCTTGGTCTGGGACGAGAACTTTGGATCCGGCACCTTCACCGACACCACAGCGGTCAGCCCCTCACGGGCATCATCGCCAACGGGGCTGACGTTGATCTTTTTCAGCAGACCCTCGCGCTCGATGTAGTTGTTCAGGGTGCGGGTCAGGGCGCTGCGAAAACCGGCGAGGTGGGTACCCCCATCCCCCTGGGGGATGTTGTTGGTATAGGTGAACACCTGTTCCTGGAACGAATCGTTCCACTGCATCGCCACCTCGACGCCGATGCCGTCTTCCCGATCGGCTGCGAAATGGAACACCTCGTTGAGTGCATTTTTCTTATTATTCAGATACTTAACGAACGCTCTGAGGCCGCCCTCGTAGACAAAGAGATCCTCCTTGCCGGTCCGCTCATCAGCCAGGTGAATTTTCACGCCGGAGTTCAAGAAAGCGAGTTCCCGCAGGCGTTTGGCAAGGATGTCATAGTGAAACTCGATGTTGCGAAAGGTCGCCGGTGACGGCCTGAAGAAGCACTCGGTGCCTCGCCGCTCGGTCTCGCCCACCGCCCTCAGCGGTGCCTCGGGCACCCCATGGTGATAGGTCTGCTGAAACACCTGACCATCGCGCCGTACGGTCAGCCGGAACTCTTCGGACAGGGCATTGACCACGGACACGCCGACCCCGTGCAAGCCGCCGGACACCTTGTAGCTGTTGGCATCGAACTTACCGCCGGAGTGGAGCGTGGTCAGGATCACCTCGGCAGCGGAAACACCCTCCTCCGCATGGATATCGACAGGAATACCCCGGCCGTTGTCCCGCACGGTCACCCCCTCGCCCGGGTGAATGACGACCTCGATGTCATCGCAGTGACCCGCCAGCGCCTCGTCAATGGCATTGTCGACGAGCTCCTGCACCATATGGTGCAGGCCAGTGCCGTCATCCGTATCGCCGATGTACATGCCGGGCCGTTTGCGCACCGCATCCAGGCCCTTCAAGACCTTGATGCTCCCGGAGTCGTACTTGTCGTCGGCCATCGTTTCTCCTTTAGTGATCACGCCGTCGAGTCGGTGGGGCGGCACCCACCGCCGACTCACATTGCCCATGTTCCACGTGGAACAATTGTTGTCCGGCCGGAAAATGGCGTGCAAAGTCCGCCGCCACGGTGCCCGTTGCCAGCACCTGGCACCCCAACGCCCCGAGCGCGGCAAAGAACCGCTCGCCATGGGGCGCATCCAGCTCCGCGCCCACATCGTCCATGAGGAAGACGCTGGTGCGACCCGTGGCCCCCGCGATCTGCGCCGCCTGGG
>JBGSQB010000241.1:0-4367 GCA_041738285.1 Pseudomonadales bacterium
CATGCGCCGCCGTTATCGTCTGACCCGCCGGTGCGTTCGAACGTGCCGCGAATTCGGCCAACGGCGCAAGGGGATCTTTGGCGCCGCTCGCGGCACCGATCAGCAGCAGCACGCCGTAGATGAATGCAAGCGCACCGCTCGCCTTCCACAGCTGGCCCCAGCCGGTACGCGGCGAAAAGTCGAGGGCGCCAAGGTATACGCCAGCGCCGATCGCAAGGGCTGCCCACAATACGAGCGCCGCACTTGCGGGCACCACCCGTTCGAGCATCCACACTGCAACAGCCAGCAGCATCACGCCGAACACGGCCTTCACCGTGTCCATCCAGCCCCCCGCACGCGGTAACAGATGACCGCCGCTCGCGCCGATCAGCACCAACGGAGTACCCATGCCGAGACCGAGCGCCAACAGCGCAGCCCCGCCAAGTACGGCATCACCCGTGGCACTCAAATAGATCACTGCACCGGCAAGGGGCGCCGATACGCAGGGCGAGACGACGAGCGATGACAGCGCACCCATCACCACCACGCTGCCGTGCCGACCGCCGCGCTGACCACTGGACGCCGCATTCAATCGATCACGCAGCGCCGCCGGCAACTGCAGTTCATAGAAGCCGAACATCGAGAACGACAATGCAACGAAGACGATGGCGAAGCCGACCAGCACGGGCGGCGATTGCAGTGCCGCCTGCAAATTCAGACTTGCGCCGAACAGCCCGACCAGTACGCCGAGCAGCGCGTAGGTGACGGCCATGCCCATGACATAGGCGAAGGAGAGTGTGAAGGCGCGCATCCGGGTCACCGCCTCGCCTTGACCGACGATGATGCTCGACAGGATCGGCACCATCGGCAGCACGCACGGCGTGAATGCAAGCCCGACGCCCGCAATGAAGAACAGCAGAATCGCGGTGAGCAGACTGTCGCCGCTCAGCAGCTTCGCCAGTTGCTGCTCCTGGGTAACGGGGGCCGCCGACGCGGCGGCGGCAGTGGGCGTCGCCAACGTTCCAGCCACCGCCGAGCCGCCCGTCAATGTAATCCACGTCAGCTCGGGTGGATAACACAGGCCCGCATCGGCGCAGCCCTGATAACCGACGCCGACTTCGAAGCGATCGGGGGCGCTCGCGCTCGCAGTGACGGGCACGCGGATGCGCGCCTCGTGGTAGTACACCTCGACTTCGCCGAAGTAGTCGTCGACTTTCTTCTTGCCCGGGGGAATCTCGGCGTCGCCGAGCGTGTAGGGGCTGCCGTCACGGACCTTGAAGTTGAAGCGGTGGCGATACAGGTAGTAGCCGTCCGGCATCGTGAACTGCACGAGCACGCTACCGTCATCGGCCATATCCGCAGCGACACGAAACGCTTCTTCAACGGGCAGGAATTCGGGTTCGTCGAGCGACAAATGAGCGAAGTCGCTCTTGGGGTCGGCGGCATGCGCGAGCGGGGCCCACAGAAGCGCTGCGCAGAAAAGTCGCGCTATGAATCTTGCCATCTGGTCGTCTTCCCTGGCTTTCCGTATCCGACCCACGCCGCGGCACGGCGTTCCGCACATTGTACCGGTCAAGCGGCCACTATAAGGTGCGCCCTCCAACCCTGTGTGTCTGCGACTTCGGGAATGTCGACTCAGAACGTACGCGTCGTGACGCACCGCTCAATCACGTGGCTTACGACTGTATTGTGCCTTTCGCTGGCCGCCTGTGTGGTCACTCCGCCACCCCCACAGACCGCACCCGCCGCACCGAAACCTGTGATCACCGCCGTGGCGGAACCGGTGCCAGCGCCGGCACCCACGATCGATTGGGACCGACTCGATGAGCTCCTCATCAAGGGCGATGACGCGCTGAAAGATGACCGCCTGCTGACCCCGATCGACGACTGTGCGTTTGACTACTATGTCGCTGCCCAGAAGGTCGCCCCGGACCATCCGGCACCTCGAGAAGGGTTGGACCGCATCGTCGACCGCTACGTTGCGCTGGCGAGCGAGGCCGCGCAGCGCGGTCAGCGCGACCGCGCCCTCAACATCCTCGAGCGGGCGAAGTACATCAATGCGAAGCATCCGGCCATTGCCATGGCCGAGACCCAACTCGAGCTGTTTGGCGGCGCCACGCGCACCCAGGTGACTCTCGACGGCTCGGCATTGGGGTCGCGCTCGGCAGACGTAGCAGCAAAGCTCGAAGCCCTCGGCGTGCGCGCCAAGGCAGAAGGTACTTGGGTTCGCATCGTTGCCCGCAACGACGAAGAAGGCCGCTGGATGTACCAACAACTGCGCAAAGCGCCCGGTGAGCGCCGCATCCGCGCGGAACTGGTGCTGGGCGGCCCACCCCGCATCGAATTCGTGTCGCTGACCGAAGCCGCACCATGAGAGTCGCGTCACTGTTGGCGCTCTGCGGTCTGCTTGCGGCGTGCAGCCCGCCACCTGCAGTTCACATCGATGATCCCTACGTCCGACCGCCGGTGCCCGGCCGCGATGTCGCGGTCGCATATTTCCAGTTACGCAACACAACGGATACCGCCGTCGAGCTGACCGGCGCCACCAGCCCGGACGTGCGCGCGATCGAGATTCACACCCACATCCACGACGGTGAGATGCTGCGCATGCGTAGACTGGAAACCGTCGCGGTGCCGCGTGGATCAACCGTTGAGTTCGCACCGGGCGGCCATCACCTGATGCTGTTCGGGTACGCCGGCCCTGAACGCGGCAGCGTCACGATCACGCTGCAATTCGGCAGCGGTGATCGCCGTTCGGTAGAGTTCGCGGTGCAACCGCGAGGAGACGACAGATGAACTGGAAGTTCTGGCAGCGCGCACCGGCCACATCGGCCATGGGATCGGGCCCCGCGTCACGGGCGACGCTCATCGGCCGCATCGTGGGCGGCACCATCGCCGGTTACCTGCTCGTGTGTCTGGCGCTGGCGTTCTGGTGGGACGTCGAGCCCGACGAATTCGACGTGGTAGCAAATGCCCAGGAAATGGCCGCGGCGCGTGGGCAGCGCGTGGTGACGGGCAGCACGACGACCACGACCCTCATTCGTCTGGTCTCCACCCTGCTCGACAAGCGCGGCGGATTCCTGTCGAACGATGTGTTTCCGCCCGGGGTGTGGATGGACAACGTGCCCAACTGGGAATTCGGCGTGCTGGTGCAGGTGCGCGACGCGGCGCGGGCCGCACGCATCGATCTCAGCCGCTCCCAGAGTCAGTCCGCGGAAGATCCGGACCTGTCCGAAGCAGAAGGCAAGTTCTTCTTCGACAACTCGAGTTGGGCGTTCCCACCTTCGGAGAGTGAGTATCGCGACGGCATCAAGCTGCTGGAGCGATACCTCGCGCGCCTGGCCGACCCCAATCAGCCCAATGCGCAGTTCTATGCCCGGGCCGACAACCTGCGCAACTGGCTGGCCGGGGTCGAAACCCGGCTCGGCAGTCTCAGCCAGCGCTTGAGCGCCGCCCGCGGCAAGCGCCAGCTCAACATCGATCTGGCCGGAGATACCGCCGCAACCCAGGCAACTGCCGCACCGAGCGAGTCCGAGGTGAAGACGCCCTGGCTCGAGATCGACGACGTGTTTTACGAGGCCCGCGGGCACACCTGGGCGCTGATCCAGTTGCTGCGGGCGATCGACCACGATTTCGCCGACGTGCTCGATGGCAAGAATGCGCGGGTCAGTCTCCAACAGATCATCCGCGAACTCGAACCGACCCAGGATCCCCTGTGGAGCCCGATGGTGCTGAACGGCAGCGGCTTCGGTCCGCTCGCCAACCATTCACTGGTCATGGCCTCCCACATCGCCCGCGCCAACGCCGGGATCATCGACCTGCGGGCGCTGTTGTCCCAGGGCTAGTGGGAGCGGGCTTGCCCGCGAACCTCGGCGATGTACGTGAAATCGCCCCCGTTTGTTGTAGAATCGCCGGCCTTGCGTCGGGGGCCGGCCGGATTTCGGTGGTTTCGGGGAGTTTTTCCCGCCAGCTGCGGCGCCTTCCTTTGTCTAACTGAACAAGAACCTCAGGGGGATTCATGTCGACTGAACTGATCATCGCCTTGGGCAGCGCAGTACTCGCGCTCGCCTACGGCCTGGTTTCCATCCGCTGGATTCTGGCGCAGGACGCCGGCAACGAGCGCATGCAAGGCATCGCTGCGGCCATCCAGGCGGGTGCGAAGGCGTATCTGAACCGCCAGTACACCACCATCTCGATCGTCGGAGTTGCCCTGTCCGTGGTGCTCTTCTTCGCACTCGGCACGGCCACCGCGATCGGCTTTGTGCTCGGCGCGGTGCTGTCGGGCCTCACCGGCTACATCGGCATGAACATCTCGGTGCGCGCGAACGTGCGTACCGCTCAAGCCGCCCATGCGGGTATTAACGCCGCCATGCAGGTTGCCTTCCGCG
>JBGSQB010000037.1:0-9802 GCA_041738285.1 Pseudomonadales bacterium
CCTCCCGGCCGAACTCGACTTCGAGGTGCCACCGCCGCGGCGTCGTCGCTGGTGGTTGTTGCCGGCGACGCTGGCGGCAGCGCTGGCGTTGACCGGCCAGGTGCTCTGGTTTCAGTTCGACCTCTGGTCGAAGGATCTGCGCTATCGACCGATCTACGAGCTGATCTGCCCTTACGTCGGTTGCACGTTGCAGCAGATGCGCGCGCTCGCCTCCATCCAGTCACGCAACCTGGTGGTGCGTTCGCACCCGGAGACGCCCGGCGCACTCATTGTCGATGCGCTACTCGTGAATGAAGCACCCTACCCACAACCGTTCCCGCTGGTGGAGCTGCGCTTTTCGTCGATGGCCGGCGCCCTGGTCGCCGGCCGCAGATTCGAGCCCGCCGAGTATCTCGCCGGAGAACTCGCCGGCAGCACCATGATGGTGCCGAACACGCCTGTTCACATTTCACTCGAGATCGAAGACCCCGGCACCGACGCCGTCAACTATGTGATGGTGTTTCGTTAGCGCTCACTGACCAACAATTTGACAGAGGGGCGATCAAGCGCTCACAACGGTGGCGTCACGTCACGCTATCGATAGGTCGCAGTCGGTTGCGGTTGCAAGGTCCAAATACGGCGGTATCATTGCTGCCCCCTTCGCACAGCACTCACGAGCAGGACACCGGCGCTTGGTTTCTATCGGTCCAATCACGTTACGCAATTCGATCGTGCTGGCGCCGATGGCGGGTGTCACCGACCTGCCGTTCAGAGAGCTTGCCTGGGAGTTGGGCGCGGGTTTGGTGGTTGGCGAAATGACCAGTGCCAATCCGAACCTCTGGCACACGCGTTTATCCGTGCGTCGGCGTACGTACACCGATGGCATGGGGCCGCGGGCAGTGCAGATCGCCGGCGGCGACGCCGCACACCTCGCGCTGGCCGCGCAGCGAGAAGAGGCGGCTGGCGCCGACATCATCGACATCAACATGGGCTGTCCGGCCAAGAAAGTGTGCGACAAGGCAGCCGGGTCATCGCTGCTCAAAGACGAAGCGCTCGTGGCAGAAATCCTGGAAGCGGCCGTTGCGGCTGTGCAGGTGCCGGTTACCGTCAAGATTCGTACCGGATGGTCGCCGGACATGCGAAATGGCGTGCGCATCGCGCGCATCGCCGAACAGGCAGGCGTCGTGAGCATCGCAGTTCATGGGCGCACGCGGGCTTGTCGCTTCGTGGGCGCAGTCGAGTACGACACCATCGCCGCCATCAAGGCTGCCGTTTCGATACCCGTGTTCGCCAACGGTGACATCGTCGACCTGCACAGTGCGCGTGCAGTGCTCGCGCATACGGCGGCAGATGGCATTCTGATCGGGAGAGCGGCGCTCGGCGCGCCCTGGTTGCCCGGCGATATCGCGCGCGGACTTACCAGCGGCGTTGAAGTGGCACCGCGCTCATATACCGAGCTCTTGAAGATCGTTTCGCGCCACGTGGCGCGCATGCACGAGTTCTATGGGGAAGACCGTGCGGTGGGCATCGTCTGCAAACACGTCAAGCGATACATGGAGCAGCTCGGTATTGCTCGTGACAGTTGGCATGCATTCAACCAAATCGAGACAGCCAGAGCGCAACGCACGTTCCTGGCGCAGCTCGATCCGCAGCCTCGGGGGGCATTGGCGGCATGACGAAGACGCGGACGCGTAAAGGACGTAGGCCGAAGGACGTGAACAAGGCGACCGCAAACGGTGGTGTTGCGTTTGCAGACATCGATCAGCGACCGCTGCACCGATGCGTCAGCAGCGCGCTCGACCGGTACTTCGACACACTCGATGGCGCCACGACTCATGGCTTGTACGATCTCGTCATCGCGGAAGTCGAACGCCCGTTGCTCGAAAGCGTGATGCGCTACGTCGACGACAATCAGACCCGCGCAGCCGACATGCTCGGTGTCAATCGCGGCACGCTGCGCCGCAAGCTGCAACTCCACGGTCTGCTGGACGGCTGATTGAACATGACCGACACCCATTTGCGCCCCATACGCCGGGCGCTGCTCTCCGTTTCCGATAAGCAAGGCCTCGTGCCGTTCGCCCGTGCGCTGGCCGCCCGCGGTGTGGCGCTCTTGTCCACCGGCGGGACGCATCGGGCGCTCACCGAGGCCGGTCTCACCGTGCGCGAGGTCGCCGATTACACGGGCTTTCCGGAAATGATGGACGGTCGCGTCAAGACGCTGCATCCGCGCGTGCATGGCGGCCTGCTCGGTCGGCGCGGTACGGACGATGCGGTCATGGTCGCGCACGGTATCGATCCCATCGATCTCGTCGTTATCAATCTCTATCCCTTTGCAGCGACCGTTGCTCGCTCTGATGCGACTCGCGCCGATGCGATCGAGAACATCGACATTGGTGGGCCGGCCATGGTGCGCTCGGCCGCCAAGAACCACGCGGATGTGCTGGTGGTGGTCGACCCGGCAGACTATGACGCTGTGCTTGCTCACGTTGAGATGGGCGGCGGCGCAACTGCGCTCGAGTTTCGGGCTCGGTTCGCAGCCAAGGCATTTGCGCACACGGCACGCTATGACGCGGCGGTTGCCGAGTATCTCGGCCGCGACGGCGACGAACCGCCCGCCCAGTTTACGGCGGCGTTCGATCGCGTCAGCGCGCTGCGCTATGGCGAAAATCCGCACCAGCGTGCGGCGCTGTATGCGCAAGCCACCGGTGCACCCGCAGGCACTGTCACCGGCGCTCGTCAGCTGCAGGGCAAGGAACTGTCGTACAACAACATTGCCGACACCGATGCTGCGCTCGAGTGCGTCAAGGTGTTCGATGCGCCAGCGTGCGTCATCGTCAAGCATGCCAATCCGTGCGGCGTCGCAGTTGCGGCTGACGCGCTCTCTGCCTATGCGCGCGCGTATGCGACGGATCCGACGTCGGCGTTCGGCGGCATCGTTGCCTTCAACAGACGCCTCGACGCGGCAACGCTGGAAGCCGTGCTCACGCAGCAGTTCGTCGAGGTCGTGATCGCACCGGAGGTGGATGACGCTGCGATCGCGGTCGCGGTGCGTAAGAAGAACGTGCGGCTGCTCGCGTGCGGCGCGTTTGGGGATCATGCGCGTGGCTGGGAACTCAAGCGTGTCGGCGGTGGCCTGCTGGTGCAGAGCGCAGATGAGACGCCGATCGTGGGCGATCGACTCGAGGTTGTGTCCCGGCGATCGCCAACGGACGCTGAGCGCGCCGATCTGCTCTTTGCATGGCAGGTTGCGTGGTTCGTGAAGTCCAATGCCATCGTGTACGCAAAGGATCAATGCACGGTCGGTATCGGCGCCGGTCAAATGAGCCGCGTGGTGAGCGCCAGGATCGCTGCGCTCAAAGCGGCCGAGGAGGGGCTCATCGTCAAGGGTGCGGTGATGGCGTCCGATGCCTTCTTTCCGTTTCGAGATGGTATCGACGCCGCGGCCGAAGCAGGCATTCGTGCGGTGATTCAGCCCGGCGGTTCGATGCGTGATGCCGAGGTCATCGCGGCCGCGGACGAGCACGACATGGCGATGCTGTTCACCGGCACTCGTCACTTCCGTCACTGACAAGCGAGGACAGCGTGAAAGTACTGGTCATCGGTGCGGGCGGCCGTGAACACGCGCTTGCCTGGAAGACAGCGCAGAGCGCATCGGTCGATCATGTGTTCGTGGCGCCCGGCAATCCGGGCACGGCCAAAGAACCCAAGGTCACGAACGTGGCCATCGATCCACTCGACTTCGATGCGCTGATTGCCTTTGCCCGCACGAGCGACGTGGGTCTGACCATCGTAGGACCCGAGGTGCCGCTGGTGGCCGGCATACGCGACGCCTTCGATGCGAAAGGGCTGCGATGTTTCGGGCCTTCGCGCGCAGCTGCGCAACTGGAAGGGTCCAAGGCCTTCACCAAGGCGTTCATGGTGCGTCACGGCATTCCAACGGCGGCGTATCGCGCCTTCACAGATCTGTCGGCAGCGGAAGCGTACGTACGGGCATGCGGCGCGCCGATTGTAATCAAAGCCGACGGCCTTGCCGCCGGTAAGGGTGTTGTAGTGGCAACGACGCTCGATGAAGCGCTCACGGCGCTGCGCGACATGCTGTCGGGTGATGCATTCGGCGAATCGGGACGACGCGTGGTGGTGGAAGAGTTTCTGGTTGGAGAAGAAGCGAGCTTCATCTGCATCGCCGATGGCAAGCGTGCGATTCCCTTTGCCAGCTCCCAGGATCACAAGGCCAGGGACGACGGCGATCGCGGTCCCAACACCGGCGGCCTCGGAGCCTATTCGCCTGCGCCTGTCGTGAGTCCGGCGATACACGCGCGCATCATGCGCGAAGTGATCGACCCGACCGTCGCCGGCATGGCGGCTGATGGCGCCCCTTATGTAGGGTTTCTCTATGCCGGTGTCATCATTGCACCGGATGGTGCGGTGAAGGTCATCGAGTTCAACTGCCGCTTCGGTGATCCCGAGTGTCAACCGGTACTGATGCGGCTGCGCTCGGATCTCGTCGACCTGTGCCTCGCCGCACTCGATGCGCGCCTGGATCGCGTGGCGATGGACTGGGACGACCGCGCGGCGCTTGGCGTCGTCATGGCGGCCGGCGGCTACCCGGGTGAGTACGGCAAAGGCGATCCGATTTCCGGCTTGGATGCGGTCAACGCTTCTGACCTCAAGGTGTTTCATGCCGGCACCGCGCAGCGCGGCGACCAGGTGGTGACCAACGGTGGACGCGTGTTGACGGTCGTCGGTCTCGGAAACGATGTGGCCGCGGCGCAGCAGCGCGCCTACCAAGGCGTCGCGGCCATCGATTGGGATCACGTCTACTACCGTCGCGACATCGGCTATCGGGCCATCGGCCGCCGCTTGTAGTCGCCAATGTCGCACGTGCGCAGCGCGATCGACGCGATAGTGTTGGCGCATGCTCGATCGCGTACTCCACGGCTTCGAACCCTTCGCGCAACTGGATTGGGCATCGCTTGCGACCCTTGCCCGGCATGCGCGACTGGTACGCGTCGCGCCGGGGCGGCGCCTGGCCGCTGAGCGCTTGGCGCGCGGCCGCTACTATCTGTGTCAGGGCAAAGTGCGCGCGCGTTGTCATGACGGCACGCTCTGCGAGATTGTGGCGGACACCGAGCGTGCGCGTTGGCCGCTGGTGGGAGCGGGCTTGCCCGCGAATGAGCCGGAGCGAAGTCACATCGAGATCGTCACCCTCACCCAGTGCGCGCTGCTCTGGGTCGATTCCGCGCCGGTCGACTTTCTGCTCGATGAGGCACCACTTGCCGGCTATCGCGTGGACTACCTGTGCGAGTCCGCGCAGCACCACGACTGGCGCGAGCGGCTCATTGCCGGCGGGCTAGGCAGAATTGCGCCTCGGACATTGAAGGCACTATTCGACGCGCTCACACCACGGATTGCGCGCGCAGGTGAAACGGCATTCGAGGAGGGCGCTGCGGCCGATACGTTCTTCGTGATCGCACGTGGTAGCGCCGCCGTGTGGCGCAGCGGTCGGTTGCTGGCGCGACTCCAGACGGGTGACACCTTTGGCGAGGATGCGCTGCTGTCAGGCCGTCGGCGCAATGCGACTGTGCGCATGACGGCGGATGCAGAGCTGATGACACTCGATGGTCAGAGGTTCGACCGATTCATCGCGACTCCACTCGTGCGCTGGATCGATGCGGCACATCTGACGAGTCAGCACGTCGTCATCGAGGCAGTCGGTGAGCCCCGCGACGTATTGGATCGACGCAGCGTGCTGCCGATGGTGTTGACTGGAGCCGATCGCGGCACACGCGCGCTGTGGACATTCCTCGCGGCGCGCCGTGGCGTACCTGCATTCGCGCTCGCGGACGACAGTCAGGCCGGAACGGTCCTGCCCTTGGCCCAGGCGCGCAGACTGTCGATGGCGTCGGCGCGCAGCACCGACAACGGGTAGGTGCGGTTGATTGCATCGATCACGTCCAAGGTCGCGATGGCCGACTCCTTGGCTGCGCATAGATAGCGCGCCGATACGACGGCTTCCTCGATTTCTGCGCCCGTATAGCCGTCGCTCACGGCGGCCAGCGCATCGAGGTCGAACGCATCGACGTCGAGGCTGCGCTTACGCAGATGAATGCGAAAGATGTCCTTGCGAGTCGCAAGGTCCGGCAGATCGACGAAGAACACCTCATCGATGCGCCCTTTGCGCATCAGCTCTGGTGGCAGCTGCGCGATGTCGTTGGCGGTTGCGACCAGGAACACCGGCTGCTTGTTCTCCGCCATCCAGGTGAGCAGCGTTGCAAGCACGCGTTTGCTGGTGGCGTTATCCGAGTCGCCGGTGGCGATACCCTTTTCAATCTCGTCCATCCACAGTACGCAAGGCGCCATCAGCTCTGCCTGCTTGAGCGAGTTGCGCAGGTTGCGTTCGGTTTCGCCGTGATACTTGTTGTAGAGCGCGCCGAAGTCAAGGCGCAGGAGCGGTACGCCGAACATGCCGGCCACGGCCTTGGCGGCAAGGCTCTTACCGCTGCCCTGTACACCGAGGAGCAACATGCCGCGCGGGCGATCAGTGTCGCGGCTGCGCAGGAAGGCATCCTCGCGCAGCTTCAACCACGACCGCAGGTTGTCGAGTCCCGCGACGTTTGCGAATGACTCGGTGTCGTGTTCGTAGTGCAGCACACCTTCGCTATCGAGCAGGTCGAACTTGAGCCGGTTGATCTCCGGGATATCGCTTTCACCGATCACGCCATCGGCGAACACCGCATGGCGGATGAGGACCATGGCATCCGCGTGGGTGACGCCGCGCAGATTGGCGATCAGTTTGTCGAGGGTGGCGGTGTCGGTCTTCACCTTCTTGCCCGCATTGATCTTGCCCCAGGCCTGGGCCTGGCTGCGTACCATGGCGAGCAGCTCTTCGTCGCTCGGTAAGCGCAGCTTGAACGAAGCGGTGAGGCGACCGAGTTCGGGCGGCACTTTCAGTGCGTGACTGACCAGCACCACGGTGTTGCCGAGCCGATCGTATTCGAGCGCGATGTCTTTCAGATGCCGGATGATGCGCGGTGAGTCGGACAGGAACGGATGGATGTCGCACAGGGCATACAGCGCGGGTCCTTCGGCAGCGGCGACGTGTTTGAGCATCTCCTCGGGGTCGGTCAGATTGGCGCCATTGTCGAAGGTTGCGACAATGCCGCCGCGGCGCAGTCCACGCGTGGCCGACCACTCGTGCAGCGCCAGGCCGCGCTGCATGGCGAACTGCAAGAGCAGCGACAGCACCCGCCGCTCGTCCGGCGACTCGATGGCAATGAGAGGGATGCGCGAGTCCAGAATCAGCGACAGATCGCGGGTGTCACCCATGCATAGCCTCCGTGCTTGTGCGTACCCGCTTCAATGGCGGGAGGTGTTTCGTTACAGTGGTCGCCCGGCATCCATACAGTTCTGAGGCACATGAGCGGCAACTGCATCTTCTGCAAGATCGTCGATCGCCAGATCGCCGGCGACATCGTTTACGAGGACGATGAGGTGCTTGCGTTCAACGACATCAGCCCGCAGGCGCCGGTCCACATGCTGATTATTCCCAAAAAGCACATCGCCACCGTGAACGAGGTATCAGAAGCCGATGGGCACCTTGTTGGTACGCTGGTCCTGCGCGCCCAGGCGCTGGCCAAGGCACGCGGCATCGATGATGCCGGCTATCGCCTCATCTTGAACTGCAATGCCGAGGGCGGCCAGACGGTCTATCACCTGCATCTGCACCTGCTCGGCGGTCGACAACTGCGAGGGCTCGGTTGATGCGGCAATCGAGTGCCTTGGATGTGCTGGTGTTGGGCGCGGACCGCTTCCTGCGGACTCTGGCCGGGCGTCACAGTCCCGAACGCGCGTCTCCTGGCGCTGGTATCGATGAAGCGAACCTGTCGGATGCGCAGCGCAAACACGCCGCAGGCCTCATGCGCGTGAATCATGCCGGTGAGGTCTGCGCGCAGGCCTTGTACGAAGGGCAGGCGCTGGTTGCTCGAGATGAAGGTGTGCGTGCGGGCCTGCTGCAGGCGGCGCAGGAAGAAGAAGATCATCTGGCCTGGTGCAGCGAACGCCTGACGGAACTGCACAGCCGCCCCAGCGTGCTCAATCCGCTCTGGTATGGCGTGTCCTACGCCCTCGGCGCAGCGACTGGGCTTTTGGGTGACCGCGTCAGTCTGGGTTTCGTAGCGGCGACCGAAGAACAGGTGTGCGCGCACCTGGAGCGGCATCTCGAATCGTTGCCCGGCGAAGACAACCGCAGCCGCGCCGTGGTCGAGCAGATGCACGCCGACGAGGCGCGCCATCGTGCCAATGCACTCGAAGGCGGTGGCACGCCGTTTCCTGAACCGCTCAAGGCGGCGATGACGATGGTGTCGGCGGCCATGACCAAGACCAGTTATCGAATCTAGGACGCTCGATGCTTGAGCCGCCACACGCGCCACAACGCAACGAGCCCTGCGACCAGGATGACGATCAGCCCCGCAGCCGTGAGCAGCAGCATGTGTTCAGTGGCCGTGATGACATCGAACAGATCGACGTTGCCGGTCTGCCAGAACACCCACTCGCTCGCCAGCTGCGTCGCGATCAATGGTGACCCTGTTTCGAGCACGATGATGGCGTCGCCGTTGGCCGGATTGAAGCGCACGGCCGTGTTGATGGCGGGCGTGTTGCTGCCGTCATGGCCGATGACGAATCCACCGGCGTTGTTCGGCGCATAGAGAATCGTTCCCAGCCCCCAGATCGCGGCGCCGAATTGGTGAGCCTGCGGGGCCTGCATCGCGGCGATGGTCGTCTCGCTCAATACGGTAGAGGCGGCGTCCGATCGTCGTTGCGAGTCGAACAGCGCCAGAAACGCCGTCATGTCGGCGACCGTGGTGTATAGCCCGGCGGCGGCTGGCGCAGCGAACCGGTAGTGGATGGCCGGGCTGCCGCTGGTGTCGTAGAAGTCGACGACACCCCATTGCGCCGCGATGTCGCTATCGAAACTCGATCGGCGCATGCCCAACGGATCGAACACGGTCTTGCGGACGTAGTCTTCGAATGTCCCGCCGGTGACCTCTTCGATCAGCAGCGTCAGGAGCGCGTAGCCGCCGCCGGAATACTGCCATTGGCTGCCCGGTGGTCGGCCGACGCGGACGCGTCCATCGGCGCCGGGGGATGCGTCGACGGCGTGAGTCAGTGACGCAGTCAATGGTTGTACGGGCTCGCCCGGGGCGAAGCCGCCATAGCCGAGTCCGTCGGTGAGGCCAGCGGTGTGGCTCAGCAAACGCCGCACCGTGACGCCGCTGTTGTCGAACTCGGATTCGGGTAACTGCCATCGCGTCAGATATTGCGAAACCGGCGCATCGAGTTCGATGCGTCCCGCTTCGACCAGGTTCATAACCGCAACCGCGGTGATCCACTTGCTCAGGGACGCCACCTGAAAGACCGATTCGGCGTCGACCGGAGTGCCGATCGACATCGCGTACTCGGCCTCGACGATGCCCGACTCGATCAGGCGCAGCACGAGATTGCCGGGACGCGCGGCGTCGATGCGCTCGCGAGCCGCCGCCAGAAATGCCGCCGTGTCGCCAGCGGGGGCCAGTGGTGTACGACCCCAGCCTTCGAGCGTGGCCGTTAGAACGAGTGCCACCCAGATGATCGCAGTTGCGAGCATCGCGAGCAGCACGAACCACACCGACTTCATCCACATTCTCATGGCAATCATTGTGCGCGAAGCGCGTCAGACTGTCAGTGCCCAGCCGATGAGCAGCCCGGTGGCCAGCAGGGCGCCAAAGCTGCGCGCGTAGACGAACGCAAAGCTCGCATACCACAGCGGCCAGGCCTTGCTCGGATA
>JBGSQB010000048.1:0-12443 GCA_041738285.1 Pseudomonadales bacterium
TGCGGGCGACGCTCGCTGCGAACTCGGGGGAATCACCAATCCGGTCGACATAGAACGGCAGACGCTTGTAACTCGACACCACTTCCAACGGGTCACGAATCATGTGGACGAAGCGCACGTCGAAGTCGGTCAGCCACGCATCGATCAGGTCGAGATAGAACTCGTTGAGCGGAGTCTTCTCGCCACAGATCGGTTTCGATACCGAGTCGGCGTAGCGGGTGAGCGCGGTCACGTACGCGTCCCGCGGCGACAGCGCCAACAGATCGCTAAAGTCGAGCTTCCAGAACTTCAGGCGTGGGTTGGCGAATATCTCCGCGAGGCTCCGCCCTTCGCAGTGCTTGCGGAAGAACACGAATTCGGCGTGCGGGATCGCAATCTGGGAGTGCGAGCCGATGATGCGTCGAACCAGGTTCGTTCCGCTTCGAGGCATGCCGCCGATGATGACGAGCTTGCCGCCGGCTGCGCTCACGGCCCCGCGGCCGAAGCTTTTCGAACTGCTTCGGATACGACTTCGGTCTGCCAGTCGAGTTTCGGGCGGAATGCGGAGTCGATGCCACCCACCCAATTGCCGCGTGCGGAGTCGCCTTCCATCGTGTCAACGACATGGAACGCGATCTGCTGGTGTGCCTTGAAGTGGCGCTGCGCCGGCTCGACCGTCTTCATCTGCGCGCTGATGTAGATCATGCCCTCGTTGAGCAGATTGCCCGGAACCCACGCAGTGGTCACGTAGCGACCCGTGGGCCGGCGGCGCTTGAGCCAGGCAGGATCCGTTTCCATGGCGATGAACAGTTTCATGCCGGCGTCGTTCCATGCCACGAAGTGGGGCAGCAGCAGGCGTCCGCCTTCCAGCACTTCGTATTCCATCTCGAGTCCGACCGGTTCGCGGATGTCGATCGACGTGGACGTATTGCCGCGCGCGTCCTTGATGCGGATGCTGCGCAGCCGCACCACGTCATCGCCGGGCGCCGTGCTCGCGTCCGGCCACTCATAGGCCCCCGACATACCGTGGCCGCCGTCGAGATAGGCCGAGACCACGTCGGTTGCATCGCCGTCCATCACCAGGCCGCCTTCCTTGAGCAGAATCGCTCGGGAACACAGTCGCGTAATGGCAGGCATGTTGTGCGACACGAACAGCACGGTGCGTCCGTGCTGGCTGACGTCTTCCATCTTGTCGAGGCTCTTGCGCTGAAAGGCCGCGTCGCCAACGGCAAGCACTTCATCGACGATCAGCACTTCGGGTTCAAGATGCGCCGCCACCGCGAACGCGAGCCGCACGCGCATGCCGCTCGAGTAGCGCTTGACCGGCGTGTCGAGAAACTTCTCGACGCCGGAGAAATCGATAATCTCGTCGAACTTCGCGTCCACCTCTTTCTTGGTCATACCCATGATCGTGCCGTTGAGGTAGACGTTCTCGCGTCCGGTCAGCTCCTGGTGAAAGCCGGTGCCGACCTCGAGCAGGCTGCTCACGCGGCCGCGGATCGTGACGCGGCCGTGGGTGGGGGGTGTGATGCTCGACAGCACTTTCAGCAACGTCGACTTGCCGGCCCCGTTCGAGCCGATGACGCCGAGCACCTGACCGCGCGGTACTTCGAAACTGATGTCGCGCAGCGCCCAGATCAGATCCGAGGATGACTCGGTCGAGTCGGCCGCGCTGCGGTCCACGTCGTCGAAGTTGTACAACGAGCGGTACTTGCGATAGTTCGTGAACGGGCTCTTGATCGCGCTGATGATGGTGGCGGCGAGGCTGTCCGAGTCTTCGTCGCGCTCGCCAATGCGAAAACGCTTGCTCAGGCCCTCGACCTTGATTGCGATATCGTCCTGCATCCTTGATTTCCTCGGCGTCAGCGCCCGTTCGAAGTCTGGCACGATCAACGTGACCAGCGGAGGGTTGATATTTTACAGCCGGCAGGCCCCGTCAATGGTGGGAAGTTTGCAAGTGCGTCTGCACATGGCGTGGTCCCGCCGGTTTACCTGCCCTTCGACAGGGCACGCTCGACGACGCGCTCCAGCGGCCTGCTAAAGCCCCGAATCACGGCCTTGTAGTGCCGCAACTGACGCCCCGGTTCAGGGGTGAGGTAGTCGTAACCAAAGAAGCGCATCACGTCGGGGGCCGTTCGAAGCACGGCATTGATTTGATCGACCTGGCCGTTGCTGAGCAGGTCGATCTTCTCGGCGTTGAGGTTCCTGAGTGCGCCGCTACGGACGCGGCCCATTGGCGCTGCCTTGGCGTCGATGTCGTAGTTGTTCAATCGCAGGCCATCGAACAGCGACTCGACCTTTGCCAGCGAATCGTGCGTCTGCTCGACGAATTGTTCGTAGGTAAACCAGACGATGTGCTCGAGCTGCTCGATGTTGCGTATCTGCTGCTCGGCGCACCGCACCCAGAACGTGGCGGCCTCCTCGAGGGTCGAGTTGTGGCGCCGCGCTCTGCCCTCGCAGAAGGCATAGGGATTCCTGATCATGGCCACGAAACGGGCCGGACGGAACACCGCTTCGATCTCCGCGGCGCGCATCAGGTTGGGCGGACTCTTTTCCAGCAGCAGCGGGCGGTCGAGGTTCCATTGGCTGCGCCAGATCTCCTTGACCTGCTGCCACGGTATCTCCTTGTCAGCGCTCCACGCATTGCCGCGCATGAGCGGCACCACGTCCGGCAGCATCTGCCCTTCGCGCGGCAGGCTCGACACCAAATCCGATTTCGCAAGCAGCTGCCACAGCACCGAAGAACCGGAGTACGGCGGGCACAGAATGAACAGGTAAGTTTGGGCCGACATGTTTAGATCAACGCCTCAAGGTGCTTACAAACCCTGCTGGGTGAGCCACCGTGCATAGGCACCCATCACTTCCGCGGCATAGAAGCTACGGGTGTAAGCCTTGGGCAGTTCCACCTCGCCCGGGAACGGCTCGTTGGCCTCTGCATCGTTGCCAATCACCAGCGTATACGGCGCCTCGGTGGTGCCGCCGGCAGCTGCAGCGATCGTATTGCCCCCGCCGGAGGACGCCACGGCAACCCCGTCGATGAACAGATGCAGCACGGTGGCGGCGTCGCGGAAGCCGTATGCCGTGAAGGCGACGTGGTGTGCACCTGGCTTGAGCCGCGTCGTGGATGAAAGTTGCGCCTCGTCGGCAACGTCGACCTTGACGCCCACGGAATGCGCGCCGCGAACATGCAGGTGAACGCGTCCCTCCTGCAGTGACAAGCGCCAGCTGCCCGGGCGCTCCGCGATGACGCCAGTGGCGGTTTCGGGTGCACCGGTGGCCACATCGACCCCGGTCAGGAAGGTGAAGTCGCCATCGTTGAAGTCGAGCCGCTCGTCGAAATTCAGCGTCGCTGGCGAACGCGCGTCGCGCGCCGAGGCCGTCACGTACGGAATCTCGCCCCGGCTGAAACGCCACTGCCAGTATTCGTGTTCGAGATCGTTGGCGATGACGCGGTAGGTCTCCGCCGGGTCCGCATCGCCGCCGCGATAGATGCTCACTTGGGGTATGCGCAGGTCCCATCTGCCGTAGGGCCCGAATGAGAAATACGGCTTCGCCGCCAGCAGATTGTGTCGCTCGCCCGGGTCGGTGGCGACGTTGAACAGCTCGCGCCGGTCGGAGGCCAGCGGATTCATCGCCGGATGGTAGAGGAGCTTCCACGGTCCTTTTCGCACCGCGAATGTGTTGGTGATGCGCGTGAAGTCGAGGGCAGCGTTGTTCGCCGGTTTGTTCTCCCAGATCAGCGCGTCGTCCGAGTCGACCCGGGCCTGACCCTGCAACACATCGAGAAAGCTGCGACCGTCCAACTGCGTGCCGGCATCCAGCGTTGCGCCGGCGATCGCCGCAAGTGTCGGCAACAGATCGACGCTCGTCACCGTGGCGGTGGTGTTGGAATTCGGTGCGACCGTGCCGGGCCAACGCACCACCATCGGCACGCGAATGGCGCCTTCACTCATCGTGCCCTTGTAGCCCGAGAGCGTGCGCTCAGGAATGGTGCGCCGAGCATGGTTGCCGGGGGTGCCCCCATTGTCGCTGGCGACGATCACGAGGGTGTTGTCGGCGATTCCCAATGCATCGAGCGCATCCATCAGCCTGCCGAGTTCCTGATCCACATGGGTGACCAGGGCTGCGTATTCGCCTCTGCTGATGTCGCAACCAGCAGTCGCGTCGAGACAGTAACCAGTCTCGCTGTTGTCGAAGTTGCGTGGCGGTTCGATCGGTTCGTGGGGGGCGAAATGCCACAGGTTGATGAATACCGGCCGCGCCGGGTCGGACGCGATCGAGCTGCGCAGTTCCTCGATTGCAAGATCAGTCAGTGCGGTCGTCAGGTGGACGTCCGTCGGAATCGGCTGTTCGGCGGCATCGTCGACGATCAGCGACTGGTCGAAGTAGCCGCGCCCCTCGAAGCGATAGCTGCGCTCGAAACCTTTGCGGGTCGGCAGGTAGACCTCGCGCCCGGATCCAACGTGCCACTTGCCAAGGTGCACGGTCCGGTAGCCGCTGCTTTGCAGCACCTGCGCGAGGGTCGGAATGGTGCTCGCGATGCCCCGCAGCGAAGTGGGCAGCACGGCGCGCAGAAATCCCATCGATGCCGGATGTACCCCCGTCAGCAGTGCGACACGGGTCGGCGAGCACACCGGCGCACCTGCGTAGTAGCGATCGAATCGCAGTCCGGATCGCGCCAGTGCGTCGATCGAAGGCGTGCGGATGTCGCTGCTCGCATACACACCCACATCCGCGGTGTCCAGATCATCGAGCAGAACGAAGACGATATGGGGTCGTTGCGGGGACGCAGCGGCTGCTGCCGTTTCCGACGCGAACGCGGGCGATGTCATGAGGCATGCAACTGCGGCCAAAGCCAGTAATGCATTCGACACGATCGAGTTCGTGCAAGTCGCGTTCATAGCGCGCATCCGGTACCCCACAGATCGATGGCATCGAATAGAAACGCGCTGCCCGTTTCGGCGCTGCCGACATCGTCGAGGTGCACGCGCAGCACGTGGCGTGCACAGGGTAGTTCGCGTGTCGCTGCGACAATCGATATCGGACCGTCAGCATCCGCGCCGCCCACGACATCGTCGAGGGGCGCATCGTCGAGGTGGACTGTGAGGCGTGCGCCGGGGGCGAGCTTGCCGAGCACATCGAGTCCAGTGCCAACGAACGAAAGCTCGAGCGCGCTGCCGGATGCCGAAGCGGTCCAGGCGTTGGAGGCACTCAGGCGCGGATTCGACCGCTGTTTCCAATCACCCTCGAAGACGATGACGCCGCGCGTGCCCTCGTCGCGCACGGGCCGATCCGATGACCGCCAGGTTGCGCCGCCGTCGTGGCTTTCGAATGCATCGAGGGGCGACGCCGCGTAGACAGTGCGATCCGTGGCGAAATCCGGCGAAAACTGCAGGCGGTGAATGCGCGCGAATCGCGCGTCGGTAAAGAGCGGCTCGAACGTGTCCGCCGCATTCCGGCTGCGGAAGATTCCGTGTCCGGTCACCGCGACCAGCACCGTTCTGTCCTGCTCGTAGTTCGGCGATACGGCGACGCTCGCAGTGTATGGGGTCGTTCCCGGCAGACCGTTGCTCGACTCGACCCAGGTCTCGCCACGATCGGTGCTGCGGTACAGCCCCAGCGACGTCGCCGCGAACAGCGTGCCGTCACGCGCGAATTCGGGGGAAGATGCGAGCTCGATCTGAAACGCCTTGGATCGCTCCACTTCGTGATGCCGCCCGGGTTCATCGGCCATGGCGTGCCAGGCATCGAGGAAGTCGAGCCCTTCATTTGCGCTGGACCAGCGCTCGCCGCCATCGCGACTCACCAGCACGCCTTCATGGCGGGCGGACACGAACAACGTGCGGTCGGCGGCAAAGTCCGGCGACATGAGCACGGCGCCGAGCAGGCGTTCGCTTGCGCGCAGCACGGTCGTTTCGCCGGATTCGGCCGACGCCCGCATCAGGCCATGGCGTCGCGTGCTGAAGTAGATGTCGCCATCGCTCTTGAAGGTTGCCGCGGCGCTCAGAGCTTCCGGGAACGGCGGCTGCTGCACGTCCTTGCCGAGCAGATCGATGGTCCAGGACGCGGGTAGTCCGAGCCGGTTGTTCAGGAACCGAGTGCCGCGCAGCAGCAGTTCATTCCACATGCCGCGGTTCAAGGGTGTGGTGTGCCAACCGCCGCCGTTGTCGTCCGAGAATGACAGCAGCTGACCCGGCGCACCGGCGAACAGCACGCTCGCATCAGTTGCGGTTTGCGCAAAGGTCATTCCCGTCAGCCGCGTGTTGGTCAGACCCCTGTTGAGTACCTGCCATCGGCCCGTATCCGAACAGCGCCGGTAAGCACCGCCGCCGTAAGTCGACAGTGCGACGCAGTGCCCCTGCGGCCCCTGTGGTGAGACTGCAAGGTCCATGATGCGACCGGGCAGCAGCGTCTGGATTTCGAGCCACTGCGCATCCTGCGACCGCGAGTGGAAGATGCCGTCGAACGCACCGACGAACCAGATCGAGCCGCCTGGGGCGGCCGCCACATCCACGTCGATGAAATGGGGCGACAGATGCACCGGGTCGTCGGCCTGCGTGTCGGTCGTGAGTCCCGCCGCCATCGCTCGCCAGGTCTTGCCTGCGTCATCGGAGCGATAGCCGCCGTCGTGCCAGGTCACCGCAAGTGTCGTCGCGGTAATCGGGTCTGTCGCGAGCGCGCGCGCATGCGGGTCCGTCGGTCCCGTGGCGGCGGCCTCGAAGGTAGCGCCGCCGTCGGTGCTTCGAACGACACCGGCCGCAGCGGTCGCGGCGAGTACCACCGGTTCATCACCGCTCGTCGCGATCAGATCGTTGATGGCGCCCAGCTCGGCGGGGACGGTGGCGGAGGACCACTGCGTTTCATCCAGCGCCGTTGTGAGGATCCGGCCGTCGTCGGTGCCTACCGCCAAACGACGCGGTGACACGAGGGCTGCGGCGGTAATGTGCGCATCGCCCGCGTCAGTCAGGCGCCAGTGCGTGCCGAAGTCGGTGCTGTCGTAGAGTTTGCCTTCGTAGGTGATCACCGCCAGGTATCCCGCATCGGCGAGTAGCGTCGATTTGATGCGACCGCTGCCAGGCACGGCCGGTAGCCGTTGCCACGTATCGCCGCCATCCACCGACGCGAATACGCCGTCGCCATCGGTGCCCGCAACCACCCACGTTGCCTCGCCATGCTCGATGGCGTCGATAGCCGTGATCGGATGACGGTTGTCGAAGCCGTAGGCGAGTTCGGCCCATGACGCGCCGGCGTCGGGGGACCGAATCAATATATTGGAGTCGATGATCGCGAAGACGCTGCGCGATGTCGTCGCAACGGCCGTGATCACATCGTGAGGGCTGTGGGCGCGCGCGCAGGGTGCCGCCAGCAGCGTCAGGAGCGCGGTGAGCAGGAGGCTTCGCGACATGCTCTTCGCGCGGCAGGAATCAGCGTTGACGGGAGTTCTCATTGCCAGTGCTGTCTCCTGTGTCGATCTGCGCGCGGCGGCTTACGCGGTTTCATCGTATGCGTACGCGTCGTTGACGCTGCCCGCGATGGTGTCGAAGGATTCGAGCTGGTCGGGCGTGAGTTCGTTTCGCCAGCGCTCGTCCAGCCGAATGGCGATATCGACCTGGTCGTAGTACTCGTGCGGGTAGTGCTGCTTGGCCGACTGAATGCGCTGCTCGAGTTCTGCGGTGACGGGACTGAACTGCTCTCGATAGCGGTAGATCAGATTGCGCGTGCCGCCATTGCCGAAGACATGGTGATGATCGTGCGCCCAATAGCGCAGCATTTCCGGTTCGAACTCGATGCCAAAGTGCGCGCAGATCGCCGACACGGTCGCTGCCGGGTGCGATGCAAGGGCTTCATAGCTGACGCGCATGCGCTTCGCCTCGGGAAATGTCGAGAAGTACTGTTCCATGTGTTGCGCGCCGCGAGCCCATGAGCGCGTGATCTGATCGAACCCCCGCTCCGGGTATTTGCGAAGGTAGGCGTTCGCCACTGCGCGTCCATCGCGGTGCAGATAGATGAGCAGCGGTTCGATGCCCGTCCAGCGATAGCGCGGCGACAACTGCGCTTTGATCCAACCGGCAGCCTTGCTGGAGTCGATCAGAATCGACTTGCCGCTCCACTTCATCAGGTGACGGTAAGGATTGAATGCGTAGTGTCCGGCGCGCCGCACGAGCGAGCGCGCGATGTTCTGGTGGGAATAGAACGCGCGCAGCCATGGCATCGACGCACGATCGTTCCAGAACTCGCAGTGTCCGGGACACACGCCGCAGATCCTCGCTTCGTCGCCCTGCGCGTCGATCGAGTTGCCGATGCGGTGAATCTCGCCGAGCGAAAACGCATCGGAGTGACTGCCGAGAATCAAGTCGAGGAGCGTGGAGCCGCAGTGTCCCGACCCCATGATGAAGATGACGCGCTTGATGTCAGCCTCCGGAAGCAGCGCGCCGCGCGGGCGCAGCCTGGATCACCTTGAGCCACTCCTGGGAGATGTGTTCCCACGAAAAGCGCTCGATGGCGAATTGATCGCGGCGCAGCGCCGCGATGTGCGGCGCCGGATCCGAGATGATGTGTTCGAACTGCGCATGCCAGTCGTCCTGGGACGGCAAAACGATCCCACCGCCCGTCTTGTGCACGATGTCGGCGATGGCCGATGGTTCGGGCACGATGGCGAGAATCGGTTTGCCGACCATCAGATAGTGCGGCAGTTTGATGCTCATCACCGAGCGCGAGTTTTCGAGATCGGCCAGCAGCAGCAACAACAGGTCGTACTGCGCCAGCTGGCGCACGGCGAGCTCGTGGGTCGAACGCCCGTGGACGACGATGCCCGTCGACCCATCGGCGCGGTGCGCCTTGGCGATCTCGGCAGGAACCGTTCCATGAATGTGCAGCTCTACGTCATGCCCGGCGTTGCGCACGTGTGAAATGGCCGTCACGATCTCCGCGCCCGGCACGCGGGGTGGTTTGAACAACGTGCCCAGAAAACCGATCCGCAATACACCGGCACGCTTCGGCTGCTGCGCCGTGGTGCCGTTGTCGTTCGTGGCGGTGAGATCCTCACGTGAGAAATGATGATTGATGTATCCGACCTTGGCGGCCGGAACGCCATACAGATCGCGCAGCACCGCCGCCGCGTGGGCGTTGGTGGCGAGATTCATGTCGGCGGTCGCGAGCATTCTGCGTTCCATGCGCTTGACGCGACCGCGATACGGCGGCGGGCTCTGCAGATAGTAGTTCTCGTCGTGACTCCAGAGATCCTGCCAATCGGCCACCCAGTGAACTTCCGGGTAGCGCCGCTTGATGTAGGTGCCGAGCAGGTTGAGCGCGTGCGGCGGTACGGTGGTGATCAGGCAAACGCGCTTGTTGCTTGCCAGATCGCGGCCGATCGCGGCTGCCAGGCGGCGGCGGATGGCGCGCACGAACAGCGTCGCCGTCGATGGAAAATAGAGGTAGCTGTCGAGCGTGCGCTTCAACCGATTCAGACCCAGCAGACGCAACACACCGGTCGCATTCGGATACGGCTTCGCCATCAGCCGTTCGCCGTCGTCGACTGCAGCCTTGCCTGGAGTCACGAGCACGAGCTTGTGAAAGCGCTCACGCAGGCGCAGCAGCTTCTTCACCCGATCGTTGCCGCCGCCGGCCCAGTTCGACACGACGTACACCGCCATGTCCTTGCCGTCGATCTCGGTGATGGCGCGCCGGTCGGACTCTGCGCTGACGACTTTAAGGACGCGTGCCATGTTCTGCCTTGATGACGCCTTTGACGAGTTGACGAAGGGGCTGCTTGACCGATGTCTGAAAGCGAACCCATAACCGATCGGGCAGCGACAGTTCGCCCATACCGACGCGCAGGTAGTGCTCGGCAGGCAACTGGACGGCTGCCTGCGGATCCGGCCGGTGGCCGGCGATGCGGACGAGCGTCGATCGCATCCGTTCTTTCAGTCGCGCGGACAGTTCCGGGCGGCCGTCGCCGATGAGCTTGAGGTGCTTCGTCCACAACTGAATCTGACTGCAACTGGAGCGCAAGTCGTCGTTCCAGATCGCGTTGTGGCCACGACGATAATGCGACACCACTTCGCGCAGATACACCACGGGGCCGAGTTGCCCGAGTCGGGCGAGGAAGTCGGCATCCGAGCACGCGTACTTGAAGTCGAGATCGAACCAGTTGATACGTTCGCCGAGTTCGCGTCGAAACAGCGTCGTGTGCGGCACCGCCGGCACGCGCGGCCACAACACTGCGGCCTGACCGTCTTCGATCAGCGTGGGCGCGCCCACTTCGTCGAGCGGCCCCGGCATCCATCGGTTCCCGGTGAGGTTACCGTCGGCATCGATCAGCGCGTAGTCGCCGGTTGCGAGCACGGCGGTGGGGTAGGCGAGCAGCGCCTCGTAGAGGTGCACGATGCGGTCCGGCGGCATGAGATCGTCATCGTCCTGGTAGGCGATGTATTCGCCGCGGGCCACGCGTGAAGCGTTGGTGCGGGCGGCGGCGATCCCTTGACACGGCTGCCGCAGGTAGCGGATGCGGTCGCCGTACTGGGCCATGAGCGCGTCGGTGCCATCGGTCGAGCCATCGTCCATGACGATGATCTCAACCGGGGTGTAGCGCTGGGCAAACACCGATGCCATCGTCTGCTCGAGGTAGTGGCGCCGGTTGTGGCAGCACAGGACGATTGAAACCAACGGTCGGTCAGCGGTCACGCGAGATCCTCGATGAGCGGCGCAAGACTAGACCAGATCGCCTCGGTGTTTGGTCAGTAGTTGTGAGTGATTTCGAAGCACGTGCGAGGGTCGCCGCGCCCGGGGCTGCTCAATTGGGTTCGGCGGGGCTCACAGCGCGGTTGCCGCGGGCATCCCGGCGGGTGACGCCCAGTTCCATCGTTGAACTGCGGCCATCGGGCCAGTACACCGTCACCTCGCCGACATATTCATTGCCCGAATCGAGGACGCGGGCCAGTTCGAAGGTGGTGCCCGCGTAGTAGTCGCGCAGAAACTGGCCGTATTCGGTGTTCTGCTCGAACAACGTCTTGTACTCGGCGTAGACGTCGGGCCGAAGGTAGCGCTTCAGGGCCGCGAGATCGCCCTCCCGCAGGGCATCGAACAGCGGCAGAAAGGTCTGCTCGTTCAGTTCGTTCACGAGCCCCGGGTCATTGACGACGCGGTCGGCGGATTCGGCGTTTGCCAACGGACATGCGCCGAGCATGACGGCGCAGACGAGGGGGATCATGCCCCGCTTAGTTGAATTCATCATCGATTTCGACCTGTTCATGGAACCAGAACCTGGAGCCAGATGCTCCCCATGGATTGATAGCCCAATCCGTTTGGATGAATGTTGTCGGCGTACTCCGACCCATAGTTGATCTGAAAGTAACTGTAAAAGTCCGGTGGCGCGAGCGTGATGTTGTTGGCGGGATTCGCGATCAGTTCATTGATGACGAGGTTGAACTGCTTGATCAGCACGCTGCGGGCGCCGAGATCCGGATTCGCGTAGGGCGGTGACGTGTGCGCGCCATCGCCGAGCGCGATGTTGATCTTCGCCAGCACGGCCTGTTTTCCGGCCCCGTTGATCAGATTGATGATCGTCTGCATGTTGGCCTTGAACGACCCCGCATAGCCCGGATTACCAGGGTTCAAGCCCAGCCCGCTGGGTATCGGCAGAAATGGTTTCGCATCGTTCATGCCGTACTTCACGAGAAAGCGCTGGGCCGACGGATGCGCGGCGATGACGGCCGGCAATGCCAACAGGCCGCCCGCGGAGGTCACCCCCGGTATGCCTTCGTTTTCTACCGTGTGCGGGAAGGCGCGCGCGGTGGTGAGGAGGTTGTTCAGAATGGGCGTGTAGCCGCCGCCCACGTTGCGCCCATCCGCCGAGGTATCGTCAGGCGTCGTATCGTCGCCGACCCCGGCCGTGATGCTGTCGCCAATGGCAACGTAGTAGCCGCCGATGCCGATGGGGGTCTCGGTGTCCACGGTGCCGGTACCGGACGCCGGGACGCCGGCGGCATTGACGATGCGCGCCTGCACGGTGTGTTCGGCAAGCGATGCGCCCGTGAACGCTGAGGTGTAGGGCGCGCTGAAATCGGTGATCGTGTTGCTGCTGTCGAGCGTGAACCGCACCCCCCAGCCGTCGTGCAAGCCCGACAGGAAGCAGGTCAACGTCTGCACCTGCAAGGTCGTGGCGCTTTGCAGGTGCCCGGCCACGGGCGACGTGATGGTGACTGATGGGTACACGGCGCAGCCCGACGTGCGGGCACTTTCGTTGGGGCCGACGCCGGCGGGTGAGAATGCGGCGTCCTTGGTCAACACCAGCTTGTCGAACACGGCGCCGTCTTCGCGCATCCACACGTTGACGGTGTGGATGCCGGTGGATGCGACATTGATCGTCTTGCCGCTGCCGCCGCCCCAACCATAGCTGGTGCCGACCGGGATCTGCACCGCGGCGCCCGTCGCCACCTCGGCACCGTCGAGGCCAACGTGGAGCG
>JBGSQB010000089.1:0-6246 GCA_041738285.1 Pseudomonadales bacterium
CGGACGGCGCGCCGAGTCTGCGCCGGCGTGTGCGCTTTCGCGGTTTCGCGCACTTGCCGGTGAGGGCCGGCGAAAAGGCGAAATAGGGGACAGTTGACCTATTTCGTCCGACGCATCACCCCGTGTCTCGGGTCGTCGAGCGAAATAGGTCAACTGTCCCCTTTTTCCGCCATCTCCCAATTACTTGCCATGCTAACCATCTGGTTCTAGCATCGAACGACTGTCATTTCTCGGAGACTTACCCATGTCTGCGACGGCACAACAGCCAATCTCCTACCGCGGCGTGCATCATCTGGCGATGGTGTGCCGCGACATGCAACGTACGGTCGACTTCTATACCAATGTCATGGAGATGCGACTGACCAAGGGCTTCGACCTTGGGGGTGGAGTTGGTCAGCACTTCTTTTTTGACATGGGTGGCGGTAACGAACTCGCCTTCTTCTGGTTTCGTGATGCGCCCCCGGCCGTACCGGGTGTCGCCTCCGCAGCGAATCTGGTGTTACGTGGGGACAGTATCGTCTCGGCGCATGGCTCGATGAACCACGTAGCGCTGCACTGCGACCCCGACAAGATCGATGCCTACCGTGAGAAGCTCATCGCCAAAGGCGTCGACTGCACCGAGATCGTCAACCACGCCGACGTCGAGACCAAGAAAGGCAACGAGCGCGTGACCAAAGCCCAGGACGAGAAGACCTGGTTGCGCTCGTTCTACTTCTTCGATCCCGACGGCATCATGCTGGAGTTCTGTGCCACGGTGAACCAAGGATCGCCCGATGTGGACCTGCCGGTAAATGCCCAGGGAATCAAAGCCAACGGCCGCCGGTTGGACGATTAGCTACAACGAAAGGGGGATTGCCGATGCCACGCCTGCGCCAGGTTTCCAAGGCCAACGCGACCGAGAACGTCCGGAAGTTCTACAAACGTCTGTTCGGTGACCGCGATCCGGTGACGGATCCAGGCACGGCAACCGGCACGCCCGGCAATTGGTGGACGGTATTCGCAATCGCCCCCTATATCTTCGACCACGCCACCGCTCACTTCGGCATGTTTGGCATGTTCGGCGATTCCAGCGTCTCGAAGCTCGATGGGCGGGTGCGGGAGCTGGCCATCATTCGCGTCGGTTTTCTACGCGAGAGCCAGTTCGTCTACTCCCAGCACTGCAAGGCGGCCCGGCGCGCCGGGCTGAGCGACGCCCAGATCGACGCGGTGCGGCATTGGACCTCGTCCGATTTGTTCGATGCCCGCGACCGGGCGCTGCTCGCCTACGTCGACGCACTGATCCTGCAGAACGGCCGCGTGACGGATGAGGAGTTCGCAGCGCTGAAGAAGCATCTGTCGGACGAAGACATCCTCGAGGTGACCTACCACAGCCTGGGTTACAACCTGCACGCCGTTGCCTGTCGGGCGCTGAAGCTCGAGTTCGACGACGTGCCGGATCGAATCGTCGAAGTGGCCGGTCCCGGCGAGTCGCTGTTCAAGGCGAAGACTTAGGTTCCTCAACTCACCCAGCTGCGCGCCGCCTCGAGTTCCCGGTTGATGGCTTTGAGTCCAGACACGAGGATGGCCGCGCCCAAGGGGCACACGATCAATCCGGTGAGCGCCAGTGACTTGCCGATCGCCGCATCGTCCGCGAAAACAAAGTCGGTCATCGCAGCCACCACGGTGGGGCCCAATCCCAAGCCCACGAGGTTCGCCGTGAGCAGGAACACTGCGGTGGCCTGTCCGCGCATCTCATTCGGCGTCATGACCTGCAGAGAACCGGCTGACAATCCACCCTGAAACCCCGAGAAAAAGACCGCTATCGCCAGCAGCGGCAACGCGACAACCGGGGAACTCGCAAAGGCGAGCCCGCCGATGAACGGCAGCATCGCGATCATGCTGATCAGGATGATGCGGATGTAGGCATCATGACGGCCGCGCTTCATCCACGCATCGGCCATTACACCGGCGAGCAACAAACCGGCCGTGCCGGCCCCCATCATGATGAGACCGAACGTCCAACCCGCCGCAGCGGGCGCGTAGCCGTGCACGCGAATGAGGTAGGTTGGTCCCCACAGGTTCAGGCCGTAAACCGCCATGATGTAGATCGATATGCCGACGAAGTGCGCACCGTACGCGCGCTTGCGATCCCACATGTATCGCATGACCCGGGATACCGGCATGGCAGGCTGTGGCGTAACCGTGAGCCGACCGCGACGGATGGGCTCCTTCACCGTGACCATGAGCAGCGCAACCAACAGCCCAGGCACGCCCACTAGAAAGAACGTCACCTGCCAACCGTGCACGACACCGACAATGGGCAGCCGAATCTCGCCCATGGCGCTCACGATCTCAATGACCATCCCGCCGATCATGTAGGCAAGGCCAGAGCCCACCGTCACGCCCACCATGTATACGGACAGCGCGCGCGCCAGCTGATGGCGTGGGAAGTAGTCGGTGATCATCGAATAGGCGGCCGGCCCTAAACTCGCTTCACCGACGCCAACCCCGATGCGGGCGATGAACAGTTCAACGAAGTTCCGCGCGAGCCCGCAGACCGCGGTCATGGCGCTCCAGACCGCAATACCGACTCCAATCAGTAGCCGACGGCTGCCGCGGTCGGCGATCCGCGCAAGCGGAATGCCCATCAGTGCATAAAACACGGCAAACGCGAGGCCAGCGAGCAGGCTGTACTGCGTATCGCTGATTGCAAAGGTCTCGCGGATTGGGCCGACCAGGAGCCCCATGATCATCCGGTCGAGAAACGAAAACGCCTGGGCCAACAGTAAGACAGCCACCACGTACCAGGCATACACAGTTCCTGGCGCCGACGACGCCTCCATCGTCGGTGCCGCGGTGGGCGCCTTCAGCGCCGGTAGCTCAAGGTCAGGCCGTAGACCTGGGGATTACCGTAGAAATGCTGGTTGAAGAAGTTTGCGGTCGGGGTCAATCCGTTCGTGTACTCCTTGTCACCGCAGTTCTTGCACCATGCCTGCACACGCCACGACTCATCGATGCTGAGCCAGGTAATGCTCGAATCCCACAGCCAGAAGTCGCCGGTCTCCGCAAACGGATGGTTGAGCACGCCATCCGAAAAGTACTCGTCTTCGTAGTTGGTCGCGATACGGGCACTGATCGAACCGATCGCCGTCGGCAAGGTGTATTCGGCCGCCAGGTAAATCTGCGACTCGGGCGCGCGCGACAGATCCTTGTCGGTGTGGTCCTCGTCGATCAGGTAGGTGCCATTGGGCAGCAACACCACCTGGCCGCCGCAGTTCGATACAGGGTTCGTCGCTGCCGATGGTCCGTTCAGGTCGGCACAGAACTCGTCGTACTCGGCATCGAGCAGGCCGACGTTCGCCTCGAACGAGAGGTTCTCTGTCACGAGCCAGGTCGTCTCGATCTCCATCCCGAGGGTGGTCGCTTCACCGATGTTCTGGTTGGTGGTCTCCTGACCGGTTGGATTGGCCGGCGACGGGATGAACACACCGAACTGGAGGTCCTGGTACTCCGTGTAGAACACGGCAATGTTCACGCGCAACGTGTCGTCGAGCCAGTCTGACTTCATGCCGATCTCGTAGGAGTCCGACGTTTCATCGTCGGTCGGTCCCACGGTGAACTCCGACGCGGCGCGCGCGCCGAATTCGCCCGACTTGAAGCCCTGCGCATAGGTCGCGTAGGCCATTACGTTGTCGCGGAGGCGATGGTCGACACCCAGACGGATGCTCGTATTGTCGCTGTCGAGGTCACCTGTCACGTTCTTGGGCAACTGGGACATGAACGCGATGCTGGGTCGCGTGCCCGGGTCGCTTGCGCTCAGACCCGGCATGAAAGCACCGGAGTTGCGCCGGAACTCCTTTTGCTCATCCGTGTAGCGGATGCCGAAGGTGAGGTTCGTGACATCGCTCAGCGCGTAGATTGCCTGGCTGAAGATCGCAGCACTGTCGCCATTCTGACGGGCATAGTCGGCGGACGGTCCGAGGGTCGGGAACGACTGCACCAGTTCATGTTTCTGTTCGAAGTAGTACAGCCCGAAGACCATGCTCAAATCGCCGAGCACGCCATCGCGATCCGAGAAGTCCGACGCCAACCGCAGTTCCGAGCTGACTTGCTCGTGGGTCTGGTCACGGAAGGTCGGAAAGAACGGAACTTCCGTCTGATCGAAGTCGCTGGCGACGAAGTCATCGGTGCTCACCCACCCTGAAACGGACGTGAGCACGAAGGATCCGATGTCCCAATTCATGATCAGCGTGACGCCGTCCTGATCGGTGTCGGCAAAGTCGAGTGCATCACGACCGACGGTGAATGGGTCCTTGTCGGGTTCCGTGAACTGCAGAAGCTGACCGGGGCTCGGTCGGTTGTCCGCACCCGGTGCGGTGCTGTTTTCATCCAACCAGGAATAGATGAGCGTGGCATCGAACACTTCGTTGGGCGTGAACGCAAGGGTTGCGCGCACCGTATCGACGCTCTCACCGTTCAGGTCGTCGCCATTGACGCGATTCTCGAAGTGACCGTCGTAGTTCTGCGACAACACCGATATCCGCGCAGACAACACATCTTCGATGAGTGGCATCTGGAACGCGCCGCGATAGTCCTCACGGCCGTAGTTGCCGGCGGTGATCTCGCCCGCCCAGTCATAGGTGCCATCGGGGCGCTTGGTCGTGATGTTGAGACCACCGGCCAGGGAGTTCTTGCCGAAGGTCGTGCCCTGCGGGCCCCGCAGCACTTCGATCGTCTGCACGTCGAACAGATCGATCAATGTCGCAACCGGGCGCGAGATGAACACGCCATTGATCGAGATGCCGTTACGGTTCTCCTCGGTCGACTCGATGCCCTGGCCACCCATTCCGCGGATGTGCACCGCAGCCGAATTCTGGAAGGTGACGACGGGCTGAATGTGGAGGTTTGGCGTGGACGGGCCGACGTCGCGCAGATCCTGGGCCACGATCTTGTCGAGCGTCACATCGGAGAAGGCGGTAATCGCAAGCGGTGTATCTTGAGTGGACTCCTCGATGTAGCGGGCCGTGACGAGGATCTCTTCGACCGTTGCCGGCCTGGACTCCTCGGCAATCGCCGCTGATGCCAGGCTCAAAGAAAAGGCGGACGCGCAGATCGAAACGAATCGACTAGACATGGCTATCCCCCAAGTCGAACGTACGTTGACAGCGATTCTGCCACGGTCAATGCTTAGCCTGCAAAGTGAATTGGAGAGACGTGAAGACCGAAGACTACAGCAACCGCATGCGCAGCCTCGGGCACCTCACCCGGCTCGCGTTTCGCGACTTCTCGGCCGCCCTCGGTCAGCGCTTCGCAAAGCACGCGGTTACCTCCGGCCAATGGCGCTTCCTGCGCGTACTATGGGAAGAAGACGACATCAGCCAGCGCGAACTCGCCGATCGTGTTGGGACTCGCGAGGCCACCGCAGTTCGGTCCATCCGATCCCTCGTCAAGAGTGGCCTCGTGGTGCGACAGGAGGATCACAGCGATGCGCGCAAGTTCCGCATCGTGCTGACACCCAAGGCGAAGCGCCTCGAAAAGCAGCTGTTGCCGTACGTTGCCGAAGTCCATGCGATCGCCGAGCGAGGACTTTCGAAGGCCGATCTCGAAACCACGCGCCGGGTGCTGCTGACCATGCACGAAAATCTGCGGGCGGCCGGCGCCGACGCACCATTCGATGAGGAACGATTCGCATGAAACCCAAGGTACTGATGCCCACTTGCCTGGTCGGCAGCTACGCACAGCCCGACTGGTTGATCGACCGCGCGCGACTGTCCGAGCGACTGCCGCCGAGAGTTCGGGCGAAGGAGTTGTGGCGCGTCGATGCCGAGCGATTGGGCGAAGCCCAGCATGATGCAGCGCTGCTCGCCATTACCGCGCAGCATGAAGCCAACGTCGACATCGTCACCGACGGCGAAATGCGCCGCGAGAGCTACTCGAATCACTTCGCCAATGCCCTCGAGGGGGTCGACCTGGATCGACCGGGCGAGTCACTCGATCGCACCGGGAAAATGGTGCCGGTACCGCGCATCGTCGGCCCCATCCGGCGCCGCCACGCAGTGGAGGCGCCGTTCGTTGCCTTCCTCAGGGCGCACACATCGAAACCCATCAAAGTCACGTTGCCGGGCCCGTTTACGCTCACGCAACAGGCTCAGAACGACTACTACGGTGATGAGGTGGAGCTCGCCATGGCCTATGCCGCGGCCGTGAACGAAGAGGTGCTGGACCTCTTTGCGGCGGGCGTGGATGTGGTTCAGCTCGACGAGCCGT
>JBGSQB010000134.1:0-34017 GCA_041738285.1 Pseudomonadales bacterium
AACGCGTGATCGCGGCGCCCTTGAGCGGCGCGCCAACGACGGAGCTGCGGGGCGTGCACGTGCCGTTCTCCTCGACGGTGAACTTTCCCATGCGTCTGGCCACGCCGAACTATTTTGGCGCGATTGCGGGCACGAGCGGAACCGTTCTGCACGTCACGCCCGCTCAGCATCGAGTGGTCAACGTCGGTGATACGGCGGCGATCCTGCGCGAATACTCGGCGCTCGACTTCCGGTTGTTCTACTCGGCCAACACCCAGACCTACAGCGACCCTGCCAACCCCGGCGTACTGATCCAGCCTGCACTGGCTGCGCCGCCGTCGTTGACCGGTGTCCAAGCAGTTACTGACGGCAATGACATCATCTTCAAGGCCAAGGTGGTGGGTCATCCGGCCGCCGGTATTCAGACGGTGTGGGTGACCTACACCGAGGGCGAACCCAATCCGGCAAGCGGCGTGTACCAGTGGCGCTCCCTCGATCTCGTGCAGGACGTCACCGACTCCACATTGTGGACCGCGCGATTGTTGGGCGGCCTCAGTCTGTTCAATCGCCTCGATTTTCTGATCCAGGCCGCCAATGGCGTGGGGCTGGTGAGCCTCGACGACAACTATGGCGCGTACTATCAGGTCGCGGGCGCTCAGGGCCAGGTCGGCCAGGACGGCATGCCCCTCAATCGTGCTGTCAGTGTGTTGACGCTCAGTGGTGCGGGTGGAACGGCGCTGGCCACGAGCGGCGACTATCTCGGCACCGTCGGCGTCGAAGCGCGGGTCGCTGATGCAAGCGGCGATGCGGTTGCCAATGCCAAGGTGCGTTTCGCGCTGGGTGAATCGGTGCGTACCGTCGACACGGGCGCGAGCGGTTGGACCCCATCGGTGACCTTGCCGCTCAATTCGCTGCCCGGTTTACGCACGCTGACTGCGTCATTTGCGGGCAATGCGACGCACCTTCCATCTGCGGTCGAGTCACCATTCACGATCGCGAAGGCGAATACGGTGCTGAGGCTCGTGAAAGGCTCTCAACAGGTCGGTGTGGATAGCGTCGCATCAGGCGTGACTGCCACGCTCGAAGACCAGTCCGGCGCGCGCCTGCCGCAGCGCACCGTCTACTTCACGGTGTATGGCGGGCCGGACGGCGACATCACCCTGCCGGTGATCACCGACAACGTCGGCGTCGCAAGGCTCGGCGATCTGGTGTTGCCGCCCAACAACTATCGAGTGGATGCGCAATTCCTCGGCGCCATTCCGACCGGCGTGACGCTCACGGATCCGGTGTACAACCCGGCGATCGCCTCGACGACACTTGCGCTGATCGGCGGTGCCAACTGCCCCAGGGCCAACGTCAAGGGCAAAGTCAGCTTCACCGGTTTCTGCTATCTCGTTCACCTGGTGGATGGCAAGGTGACCATCACGAACGGCACCCTGATCGTCGGTGGCAGCACCGTGATCACCGATTCGGCCGGGACGACCGTGGACAGCACGGGCGGCATCATCGATCAGAAGATCGATCAGATCGGCGCGGGCAGCGTCGTGATCCACGAGTCGGCGCGCGTGCGCGGCCAGATCACCGAAACCGGCTCCGGTGACATCACTGTCTACGGCAACGTCGGCGGCAACCTCGACGAATCTGGCCCGGGCAGGATCGCAATCCTTCCGCCCGGGTTGGTGGATGGCAACGTCACCGAGCGAGATGACGGCGATCTGGTCGTCGGCGCCAGCGCAGCGAGTGGCACCTTCACCATCAACGCATATGTGAAGGGACACGCGACCGAACAGGGTAACGGCAACCTCATGATCACACCGTCGGGTATCGTCAATCGCAATGCGACGGAGAGCGGCCCGGGATCTCTGATCAACAGCGGCACAGTCGGAGGCACTGCGACACAGCAGAACTAGAACTGACTCGGGCGTTGACCTCGCCGGGGACCGGAGACCCGGCGAAGTTCGCGTTCGCCGTACACTGCGGACATTCTCACGGCCAGAACCGAGGGCATGACTGGAACCTCAGCTGAATCGACGCTACCGGCGCGTCTGGCTGCTATCGATGATCCCGCGGCCTACATCGCCCGTGATCGACGGCAGGCCTTGGCCGATGGTGTAGCGCTGCAGGATCGCGTGCGCGGCAGCGCGCTGTTCGCTGACATCTCAGGTTTCACGCAGCTCACGGAGGCTTTGCGCCATGCGCTCGGACCTCAGCGCGGTGCGGAGGCCCTCACCGCGCACCTCGATCGGGTGTTTCACGCATTGATCGCGCAGCTCGACCGCTTCGGTGGCAACGTCATCTATTTCTCGGGCGACGCAATCACGGCCTGGGTCGATGAAGACGATGGGCGGCGCGCGGTTGCCGCCGCGCTCGCCATGCAGAAGGTCATGGGTGAGGTTGGTCAGATCGTGACTCAATCGGGTGCCGTGGTCGAATTGCAATTGAAACTCGCGATTGCAGCGGGTAGCGCGCGGCGCTCGGTGGTGGGCGATCCGGAGATTCAGAGAATCGACGTGCTCGCCGGTCGCCTCTTGGACGAACTGGCGGCCGGGGAACAGCTGGCGAGCCAAGGCGAAGTGGTGGTGAGTGCATCGGTGCTCGCGAACCTCGCTGATCGCATCGAGGTGTCGCAGCGTCGCATCGAAGCGTCCGTCGGCCGGACATACGGCGTCGTTGCAGGGCTTGCCATCGATGTAGCCGACGTGCCTGCGCCAGAGCCGCCGCCGCTGCCGTCGGAAGTCGTGCGGCAGTGGCTGTTGCCTGTGGTCTACGAGCGATTGTCCACTGGACGCGGCGAGTTCCTCGCCGAGCTTCGTGCCGCTTACCCCATGTTCGTTCGCTTCAGCGGTATCGACTTCGACGCCGATGATGATGCATTCGACAAGCTCGATGCATTCGTGGTCGGCGCGCAGCGGATCTTCGATCGCCACGGCGGCAACGTGCTGCAGCTGACACTCGGCGATAAGGGCGCGTACCTGTATGGCGTGTTCGGATCGCCCATTGCGCATGAAGATGATGGCGCCCGTGCCGCAGCTGCAGCGCTTGCGCTGCTGTCCCTCGAACAAATGACCGCGGCCCGCGAGATACAGATCGGCATCGCCCATGGACCGCTGCGCAGCGGCACCTACGGTCATGTCTTGCGGCGTACCTTTGTCTGCCTGGGCGACGCGGTAAACCTGTCGGCGCGGCTGATGTCGGCGGCACCCGCAGGTGGCGTTTACGCGAGCGACGCCGTGCGTGCAGCAGCGGGCGACTCGTTCGTCTGGAAGGCACTCGAACCGCTGCAGCTGAAAGGTAAAGCACAACCGGTCATTGCTCACTCGCTCACCGGATCCCTCGAGGGAATGTCGCGTCGGCGGACGCGCTACGAACTGCCAATCGTGGGTCGCAGCGCCGAGCTTGGCCACATGGATGATGCGTTCGCAGCGACCACGACGGGACGCAGCCGCGCACTGGGCATCGCCGCCGAAGCGGGGCTCGGCAAATCGCGGCTGGTGGCCGAGTTCGTGCGCGACTTGCGGCGCCGCGGAACCTTCGTTGCGTTTGGCGAGTGCCAGGCGTTTGGGGTCAACACCAGTTACTTCGTGTGGCGCGAGATCTGGCGGCGCCTGCTCGATGTGAATGATGACGATGACCCGGCACAGCAGCGTGCGGCCGCCGAGGCAGCGCTGCAACGCATCGATCAAGGGTTGGTTGCACGCGCGCCGTTGTTGGCCGATGTCATTGGCGTGTCGATGCCGGACTCCGAGCTGACCCGTTCTTTCGATGCCAAACTGCGCAAGTCGTCGCTCGAAGACCTGCTGACGATCTGCCTGCGCGACCGCGCGGGTGCCGAACCGATCGTGCTCGTGCTCGAGGACTGCCATTGGATCGACGGACTGTCGCGAGAGTTGCTGGAGACGCTGGTGCGCGCGAGTGAGTCGCGGCGCGTGCTGTTCCTGCTGGCGTATCGGCCGGCGGTTGCCCCCGGCGGAGATCTGGGACTCACATCGCTACCGCAGTTCGAAGAACTCTCGCTCACTGCGCTGGGCGCCGGCGACACCCGCGCCGTGATCGCGGCCAAGACCGAACAGGTGTTTGGCCTCGCATCACCACCCGAGGCGCTGGTCGAACTCATTGCGTCCCGGGCCGAAGGCAACCCGTTCTACGCGGAGGAGTTGTTGAACTACATTGCCGGTCGCGGCGTGGATCCCGACGACGAAGCGGCGGTGCGCGACATCCAGTTGCCGGACAGCCTGCATAGTCTCGTGCTGTCGCGTATCGACTCGCTGGCCGAGAACCCGCGCCGAACACTCAAGGTGGCCAGCATCATCGGCCGGTTGTTCCGGGCGCCGATGCTGCCCGGCGTGTATCCGGAACTCGGTAGCCTCGACGACGTGCTCGGCCGGTTGGATCTGCTCTGCGAGGCCGATCTCGTCGCGCTCGATCAGGCGGAGAATCTCGCCTATCTGTTCCGGCATGGTGTGACCCAGGAGGTGTCCTACAACAGCATGCCATTTGCCGTGCGCGCGGGGCTGCATCGGCGGGTCGGTGAATTCCTGGAGACGAGCGCTGGCGCCGACCTCGATCCCCATCTGGATCTGCTCGCGCATCATTTCTGGCACGGCGACGATGAAGTCAGGAAACGTGAGTATCTGCTGCGCGCGGAAGCCTCTGCGCGCCGCCGCTACGCGAACGCGACCGCGATCGACTACGGCGAGCGACTGGTGCCATTGGTCGACGGCGCGCAGCGCGTCGACGCGCTGCTCAACCTCGGCAAAGTCTTCGAGCTCACCGGCAACTGGTCGCGCGCTGAAGAAGTGGTGCGCGAGGCGCTCGAACGCGCCGATGCGCTCACGGACCGGCAGCTCGAGGCGCGCTGTGAAACTGCGCTTGCGGAAGTGGCCCGTAAGCAGGGCCGCTACGACGAGGCGATCGCGCGGCTGACGCGCGCGGCTGACATTTTTCACGATATCGACGATGCGGAAGGCCTTGGCCTCGCGCTGCACGTATCCGGTACGGTTGCAGCCCAGCAGGGCGACTACGACGTTGCGCGTGAGCGGTACGAGCGCAGCCTGACGATTCGCCATGATCGCGCCGCGCTCGCGAGCCTGTACTCGAATCTCGCGATCATCGCCGAGTATCAGTCGGATTATGCGGGCGCGCGCGCGGCCTGCGAGCAGGCGCTGGCCATCCGAACCGAGATCGGCGACCGCTGGGGCATCGGCATTTCCCAGAACAACTTGGGGCTGATCGCGATTCTTCAGAAGGACTACGCCGAGGCGCGCACAAGACTGGAAGCCGCAATCGATCTATGCCGCGAAGTCGGCGACGCCTGGATGGTTGCGCTCGTGCACAATAACCTGGGCAATGCTCACCGGGAACTCGGTGACGAAGCCGCGGCGCGCGCACACTATTTTGCGAGCCTCGAGGGGTACCGCGCATTTGATGACAAGTGGGGGCTGACGTTTCTATTGGAGGACATCGCGGTGCTGGCGGCAGGCAGCACCGATGGGGGGATGGCATTCGAGCTGCTGGGCGCGGCGGATGCACTCCATGACGCCATCGGCTCGCCACGCAGTCCCGCCCACGAGACTGAGCTCGCCGCGAAACTGTCAGCGGCACGCGCGTTGCTGGGCGAGGCGGAGGTAGCCGCTGCGATGGCGAAGGGCAAGGCGCGATCTGCAGCGGGCGCGATCGAATTGGGGTTGCAGTTCACTGGTTGACGCCTGGATGTGGCGTGCTCTTAAGCATGTGGCACAGTCGCACCTACGAGAGGAATAGAACATGTCCCGATGGCTGATCGGTCTCATGCTGGCTTCGAATCCGATGTCGGCGCTCGCGTGGGATCACCACGGTGGCAGCGAGCGCGGCACTCAGTACTCGTCGCTCGATCAGATCGACCGCGAAAACGTCAGCACCCTGGTGGAAGCGTGGCGCTACCGCACGGGGGAGATGTCCGAAGGGCTACCGCGAACGCTTTCGTTCCAGGCCAATCCGATCATCATCGAAGACAAACTCTATGTTTCCACCGCTTCGGCCATCGTCGTTGCCATCGATCCGGGAACGGGCAGCGAGATCTGGCGCTTCGACGGTCGGTTCGATCGTTCGCGGCGGCCATCGGAAACCGCAAATCGCGGGGTCAGTTCCTGGATCGATCCGGATGCGTCCATTGAGGCGACCTGTCGCCATCGTATTTTCGTTGGCACGCTCGATGCGCGGTTGATTGCGCTGGACGGCGCCACCGGGCAACCCTGTGCGGACTTCGGCAGTGATGGCACCGTGCGGTTGAACGTCGACGTGCGCCTGCGCGACGAGAGCACGTCCATCAACTACACAGTGACGTCGCCGCCGGTCATAGTCGGCGATACCTTGGTAGTGGGTTCCGCTATCGGCGACAACCGCGCCGTGGATCTCGAACTCGGCATCGTGCGCGGCATCGATGTGCGCACCGGCGTGGAGCGATGGCGATGGGATCCGATTCCGCGCGACCCGGCCGACCCCGCCTATGCGACATGGCGCGCAGAAGAGGTCGAACGCACAGGCGCGGCGAATGCGTGGGCACCGCTTGCCGCCGATAGCGATCTCGGCCTCGTGTACGTACCCACCGGTTCAGCCAGCCCCGACTTCTTCGGCGGCGAACGGGAAGGCGACAATCTGTACGCCAATTCACTGGTGGCGCTCGAGGTGACCACCGGCAAGGTGCGCTGGTATCGGCAACTCGTGCACCACGATGTCTGGGATTACGATCTGCCCGCGCAACCGACCCTGGTCGAACTCGTGCGCGATGGCCAGACCATCCCCGCGGTCATTCAAAGCACTAAGACCGGCATGCTGTTCACGTTCGACCGTCGCACGGGTGCACCGGTCTTCGACATCGAAGAGCGCCCGGTGCCCCAAGGCGGCGAAGCCGGCGAGCACCTTTCACCGACACAGCCCTTTCCGGTTGCGCCACCGCCGCTCGTGAGCCACGCGCCGATCACCGGCGCAGATGCATGGGGTATGTTGTGGTTCGATGAGCGGGCATGTGCGAAACGCTTCGAAGCGTTTCGATCGGATGGCATCTACACGCCGCCAACGGTGCAGGGTACGCTGATGTCGCCGATGTATGCCGGCGGTGGCAACTGGGGCGGCGTCGCATTCGAGCCGACGCGCCAGATTGCCGTGACCAATGTCATCACCGGCGTCGCACTGATCAATCTGATTCCGCGGGATGAGCTCGAGGCGCGCGCCCGCGCGGATGATTCCGATGCCGAGTTTGCACGCCAGTCGGGCACACCGTTCGGCATGCGGCGTGAGGTCATGCGCTCGCCACTGGGTGTTCCGTGCAATACACCGCCGTGGGGCGAACTCGTGGCGGTCGACATGACGCGCGGTGCGATTGTGTGGCGCGCGCCGCTCGGTACGATCGAGGACGCCGCACCCGCGCTGGTACCGAATCTGGCACTCGGTGTCCCGGGCATCGGCGGGCCGATCGTGACTGGCGGTGGGTTGATCTTCATTGGTGCCGCGATGGACGATTATCTGCGCGCCTTCGACCTCGAAACTGGCAAGGAACTGTGGCGCGGCCGACTGCCGGCTGGCGGCCAGGCGACCCCCATGACCTATATGCACGAGGGCGTTCAGTACGTCGTGATCGCTGCCGGTGGCCACGCCGGACTGGGTACTACGCTGGGTGACTATGTGGTGGCCTTCCGGCTCAGCGCAAAAGGAACATGACGGCGGCGACGCCAGCCGCGCCGAAGACCAGAAATACGATGTGGCCGATGTTGACGACCGCGAACTTGAGCGTCGTCGCGAGCCAGCCTCGTTCGTACATGCGTCGCAGTGCGACGAGGTAGTAGACGCCGCCAGCGATCTGCAGCGCGCCGTTCAAAAACACACCCGGGCCATAGATGATCTCGAGCACGGAAGATCGACCCGTTGGCATCTCGTTGGGCAGCAGCAACACGAGCGTACCGATGACGAACAAAAACGCATGCAGGTGTAGCGCGAACACGAGATGTTCGGCCAGAAATCGACGCGGATAGAGCAGTTTCAACCAAAACGTGTAGAGCGGCAGCATGATGAACATGGCGACCGGCAGGTGGGAAATGAACTGCTGGTACGCGCGTGCCGGATCACTCGCGAGGTCGCGACTCCATGTGTTGATCGAGCGTTCGAGATTGCTCTGAGCGGAATTCTCCGCGCCCGGGCCCTCGTCGATGGCGTCGACACCGCTGGCTTCGTCGTTGATGACGATCGGTGCTGCGGCGAAGTCCGCGGTCAGTGAAAGCACGGTGAAGAACGCGATACTGACGATGAGATAGAGCCGAGCTGGCGGCACGTAGGCTGCGCGCCGGTTACGGGAAAATTCCTGGCTGAGAAACCCCGGTTTGAACAACAGCGCGCTGCTCGTACGCACCAGTCGAGAGTCGAGTTCGAACACTTCGGACAGCAGTTCGCCGATGATGCGCCAGCTCGAGCGCACGTAGTTCTTGCGGTTCTGGCCGCATTGCGCGCAGAAACTGCCGGTGAGCGCCGCTCCACAGTTGGAGCAGGTGTAGTCTTGGATCAAGCGATGCCCAGCCTTTCCATCTGTTCGGCGGGTGCATCGATGTCCACCAATGCGCTGCGCAACACTTCGATCATGTGGCGTTCGTCCGCGGATCCGAGTGCGTTGCTCAGCTCGTTCGGATCTTCGCGCAGATTGTAGCAATGATGCTCGTCGATACGGGCCCCGATCGACCAATACGGCAGCATGTCGCCTTCACGGAATGGCTGGCGAATGACGGGTACATCGCTGCCCGGCATGTAGTCGAGGAATGCATTTCGGTTGGGACGCGGCAGCTTCAACTCGGGCAGTACGGCGACGGGCATCGTGCTCCAGCGGTTGGACCACATCGAGAGTGGCAGATTGGTCTGGGTGACCGGTGCGCGGGCGTATTTGCGCTCGGCGTCGATCACGTGCACCCAGCGTCCATAGACGCCGGCCAACGCCCAGTTGCGAATCGAATCAGCCTCGCCGGTGAGAAGTGGGACGAGCGACTTGCCGTGCGTGCGATGCGTGGACGAAACGCTGAAGGCATCGGCAATCGTCGCGTAGATGTCGACATTGGTGGTCAGCGCATCCACCCGACGATGCTCCACGCCTGGCCATGCGACCATCAGTGGCGTGTGACCGATCGGCTCGTAATGCGGCACGCCGGGCTTGCCGAAGATGTCCTTCTCACCGAGGAAGTGGCCGTGGTCGGTGCAGACGATGACGGCGGTGTCTTGCCAGAGATCGCGCGCGTCGAGAACGGCCATGAGCTTGCCGAACCAGTGATCGATCATCGACAGCTTGGCGCCGTAGTTCGCGCGCACATGACGGGCTGCGCGTTCGCTCAGCACGCCGCGCTCGACCGTTCGCACGGAGTACGGCGGCCAGATGATCAGTTCTTCATCCCAGGTCGAATCGTAGCGATTGGCCCATGGCGCCGGCGTGTCGAATGGCTCATGGGGATCGAACTCGTCGATGAACAACATGAAGCGGTCGTGCGCATGGGCGTTGTGCTCGAGCCATTGCGCCGCCGTGTGCATGGTACGCGGCCCTGGGAAATCGAGCTCGTCCTTGAACCACGTGCGCGATAGATCGTATGGATGACCGTGGCCCTTGGCCGCAGGCAGCGCTGGCGCACCGACCCAGGATGGATCCGCCCGTGTCTTCCATGGGTCGCCCTCGTGGCCGCGCAGATACTCCCAGGCCCGAAACTCGGTGTGGTAGTTCTCGCCGCCACTTTCGAACAGGTGTGGATGATCGGTGACCAGCATGGTCGCGACACCGGCCTTGCGCAGCGGCTGGGTGATCGGTTCCTCCCACAATTCGATGGAACCCCAGGGCTTCCACAGGAAGTCGAGGGCGCCGCACAGTATGTCGTGCCGCGCCGGCATGCAGGGCAGCGATCCGACGAAGTGTTTGTCGAACTGCACGCTGCGTTTGGCGAAGCGATCGAGATTCGGTGTGTCGAACTCCGCGCCGCCGTATGCGCCGATCATGTGGCGGTTGAGGCTGTCGAGCAGTACGACGATGACGTTCTTGGGCATCGCGGTGCCTTTGGGGCTAGTGCCTGAAGTCTACTACGACTGCGCACACTATCCCCTTAGCTGGTAAGTGGCCCCGGAGCTGGTAACTCGCCCCGGAGCCACTTACCAGCTCCAGGGCGAATCACCGTCTACATCTGCTTGAACAGCGCACCGTAGCTCTGGCTCACGCTCAGCGTCTCGCGTCGGTGCTTGAGCGCGAGCACGTAGCGGCCGCGGAAGTCGCGCTTTGCCTCGGCGATCGCATCGACATTGACGATGGTGCCGCGGTGGATACGCCAGAAGCGCTCCGGATCGAGTTGTGATTCCAGTTCCTTCAGTGGCGTGCGAATCAGATGTTCCTCCGTTGCCGTGAACGCGGACGTGTACTTGTGATCGGCCTGGAAGTAGAGCACGTCTTGCGCGGCAACGAGTTGAACGGAGTCGCTCTTGCCGATCTTCAGCCAGTGCAGATGCTTGGGCGCTTGCGGCTGCAGCGTGCTGAGCGCCGCCTTCAGTGCTTCAATGTCGATGACGTCCCGGCGCGCGAGCTTGTCCTTTACGCGCGCAGCGGTCACCGCCAGTCGGTCGCGGTTGACGGGCTTGAGCAGATAGTCGATCGCCGCCCGTTCGAAGGCTTCGACCGCGTACTGATCGTAAGCGGTGACGAACACGATGAGCGTGCCGGCGGGTATGCGTCGCGCCACATCGAGCCCCGTCATCCCAGGCATGTGAATGTCGAGGAAGACGACCTCAGGTCGCTGTTGCTCGATCAGTGCGAGCGCACGCCGCCCGTTGGGAGCGGTGCCGACGATGTCGAGTTCGGGCCATACCTGCGTCAACAAGTCGACGAGATAGTCGAGCAGGAGCGGCTCGTCGTCGGCGATGACCGCGTGGATGGTCATGCGCCGGCGGGCCAGGGTATCAGTATCGTCGCGATGAATCCGTGCGGCTGGTTCTCGCTGACGTTCAGGCTCGCCTCGGCGCCATACAGTCCATGCAGACGCTCACGCACGTTGCGCAATCCCGTGTGTGTGCCACCTTCGCCATTGGACTGCGGGCCCACACCATCGTCAGCCACGGTCAGCGCAAGGTGTCTACCAGCGCGATTGGCAGAGATGACGATGCGTCCACCCGCTTCCGCGGGGTCGATGCCGTGCTTGATCGCGTTTTCCACGAGTGGCTGCAGCAACAGCGGTGGCAGCAGATGGTCGCGAAAGTCGTCGACGCCGCGAATCTCGAAGCTCAGTCGGTTGCCCATGCGGATGCGTTGAATCTCGAGGTAGGCGCGAACCAGTTCCACTTCGTCAGCCAGGGTGGACTGTGGGTGGCGTGTGCGGGCGAGTGTTGCGCGCAAGAGGGTCGTGAGATGTTCCAGCGTCCGTGTGGCGCCATCAGGATCGCGACGCACGAGTCCGACCACGTTCGATAGCGTATTGAACAGGAAGTGGGGTTCGATCTGCGCCTGCAGCAGCTTGAGCTCGGTCTCGATCAACTGCTTCTCATTGCGCATGCGTGCCAGCTCCGTGCGCTCGAGCTGGCCACGCAAGTCGGAAACGCGGTGAATCGATGTGAACACCACCGTGCCGAGCACGCCGAAGAATATGCCGATCAGTACCGTACCCGTGTCATCGACGAAGAAGTATGCCGGCGAGCCGGTCGCTGCCCATCCGCCGATGGCGAGTCCCAGTGCGAGTCCAACGGCTACTGACAATATCTCGCCTACCAGCGGGGGCATTCGACCTTCCAGCAGCGGCATCGTGAGGACGCTTACGCCGTAGATCGAATAGCCGATCGCGAGCGAAACCTGCAGGTTGGTGTAGAAGCCGGCGCCGTTGACGGTGAATGACAACAGCCATGCGATACCGATGCACAGCGCCGTGGTCAGCACCAGCGAGACAATGCGTGGATCCTTGAACGATTGCGATAATGTCATGCCGAAACGAACTTGCCGTGCAGCCCTAGTGGAACGACGTAGTCCAAGGTTGCCGTGCCGATCGGTCCGGATGCAACGTTTGTTGCGTCGAATACGTTGATGCCGGTGCGCTGTGTCCGCCAATCGAGAAACGTGCCGACGATGAAGCCATCGGATTCGGGCGCGCTGCCAGGGGCTGGCACGAACAGATGCTCCTCTGGGATCTGAGTGTCGGGATAGCGGTAGGTGTCCTGACCGCCGCCGTCGATGTCGAGCAGGGTCACGGCGTCGAGCATCGGATGCGGCGCCTTGCTGCCCTGCCGCGAAGTCAGCACGACCACGCGGTGATGGCGCTTGGTGGAAACGCGCGCATCGATGCCCGGGAATTCGCTCGCCAGCCCGACCGGCAACAACGCTTCTTCGCGTGCGGTGCGGGTGCGGGTGTCGATGCGGTAGTTGTGATGCCGCGCCGGTGCATCGTCGCGCACTTCCAATCCGCGCATCACGTCGCGAAACGAGGTCAGCATGACCATGGGACTGTCGGCCCGCGCACCGTCGAAACGGATGACGCCCGCTTTGTCTTCCCAGGCATTGCCGAAATGGAACACCCACTGCGCCGGCAGTTCACAGGTGAAGCGGTTGTCGAAGTCGTTCTTGTCGATCACCAGCACCTGGGTTGCGCGCTCGGGATGCCAGACATGGGCGCTGAGGAAGTCGGTCGTAGCCTCCGTTTCGTAATACAGCGGCGGATTCAGAATCACGATATGGCGATCGGTGACGACGAAGTCGTGGGGCATGCTGATCGGGTTGACAGGTACTTTGCCGGCCTTGACGAGATTGCCTTGCGGATCGATGTGCCACAGCACGATCAGTGAAGCGCCGGAGACGTAGCCGAAGTTCCATAGCGTGCCGTCCGGCTCCACGCGTGGATGAGCCGAGAACGGCACGCCGCGCATCTGTGGGGAATAGCTGTGGATGCTGCGGGTATCGAGTGTGTCCGGGTCGATCTCGTGGGGTGAGCCCGCCTCCCACAAGGCAAGCAGTTTGCCGCCGTGGTGCAGCATGCTGATGTTGGCGACGTTTACCGAGTCGGGACCGGTGACGGGGAGTGTGTTGTCGGGGATCGATCCGAATCCGGGATACAACGGACGACCGGCGAGCGACTCGGCGACGTACTTCGACGTGCCGATCATGCGGCCATGGTGACTGACGCCCGCATCGGTGAAACGATAGGCCTGCACCATGCCATCGCCGTCGAACCAATGATGGTAGCGATAGTCGCCGATTTCATGACGCGCCGGGCCGTTACGATAGAGCGTGCCGCGTAGCGCATCCGGCAGTCGACCCTCGATGCGCGCGTTCGCGGTGGTGAATTGCTGGGCATCGGTGCCGAGAAATCCGAGCAGCCATGGTTTGTTGTCGAGCGCTGCGCGGAACGCGGCTTTCCAGGATGGCGCGCCGTTCGCTTGTACGTGTAGTCCCGAGCCGGTGACGATGCCCGCAGCAGCCGTGGACCGAATGAAATTCCTGCGATTCATGTGGCGATTGCTTCAGTGATTGAGCGTGATCCGCTGGACGGCGCCGTCCGCGCCGATCGAGAAACGCGCCGCCTCCCACTTGGGTGGGCCGAAGGAGCCGGACGCATCATTGGAGAATCCGTACGGTTCGGTGGGCACGCCGACGAAGTTTGCATCGAGTTCGCCGTTGCCGTTGACGTCGTGCATGACGCGGATCGCGTATTCGCCGGCGGGCAGTGCATTGGTCGTGAAGGCGACCGTGTCGCCGCGCGCCGGCAGGATGAGCGAGGCAATTGGCTGTGTCTTGTCGGCGAAGCCGTCGGCACCGGCCACGATCGCGATCATGACGTTGCCGGTTGTCGCGCGCACGTCGCTGATCTGCACGTCGAGGGTTTCAGCGGCGGCGCTCGCTGTCAGTGGTATCACGACAAGACAGAACAAGGCGGGCATGCGGTACACAGGCGGCTCCGGTGCGTGGATGGTGCGACGGAGACTACACAAGGCAGTGCGAGCACGTTGGCGGACGTGACGAACTGGCACGGGTGGCGTCCGAAGTGGGCATGGCGCGGTACGAAGGCGCTACACTGCCGATCCCGAATGCATCTCATCTGTCCTCATGAAACTTCCGCAGCGATTCGTTTGCCTCCTGCTTCTCTCGCCTTTGTGCATGAACGGCCATGCGGCCACCGCCTGGGGTGAACTTCGCCGGGACTTCATCGAGGCGATCTTCGCGGATGACCCGGTCTTCGCAGTCGGCCAGGGGCGGCACGAATTCGACGGCCAGATTCCTGATCTGTCGCCGGCGGCGCTCGCGCGCAAGGTTGCCATGCTGCGCAGCTTCGTCGACCGTGCCCAATCCGTGCCAACGAAAGGGTTATCGGCCAGGGACTCATTCGAGAGGGACCTGTTGATCTGGTATTGCGGACGCCGCATCTTCTGGGTCGAAACGGCGCGATGGCCTTACCTGAACCCCGAATATTACGGTGGCACGTTCTCGCCGAGCGTCTACATCACCCGCGATTATGCGCCGCTCGAAGCGCGTCTGGCCGGCTTCACGCGTTGGCTGGGTGCGCTGCCGACCGGGCTTGAACAGATGCGGCAGAACCTGTCGGGGCCCCTGCCGCGCGTCTACATCGATCGCGCAATCGGCCGGTTCGGCGGACTTGCCGCCTACCTCGAAGTTGAAGTGCCGCGGCTGTTTGACGGTGTGGGTACGGCGGACGCTCAGCGCGCGTTTCGGGAAGCCAATTTGCGCGCTGTCGCCAAACTGCGTGAGATCGAGTCATGGTTCCGTACCCGCAGCAAAGATGGGCACGATGGCTTCGCCATGGGCACCGCGCTGTTCGCTGCCATGCTCGAGCGCTCGGAACGCATCGACCAGTCGTTGCCGGAGATTGCGGCGGCGAACGAACGCGATCTCGCCCGCAATCATGATGCCCTCGTTGCTGTGTGCGGCCAGTTTGCTCCCGACGCATCGATCGAGGACTGCGTGGCACGCGTCGAGTCGATCAAATCCGAACGTGGCGTCGTCGCCGCGGCCGCTGATCAGCTCGCGGTGCTCGAGGCGTTCGTACGCGGCAACGATCTCGTCAGCGTGCCGTTGCCTGATCGGGCCGAGGTGGCCGAGGCACCGCCTTACCAGCGCGCCAACAGCGCGTACATCGAGCGGCCGGGTCCGCTCGAGGAGCGGGACTTACCGTCGATCTACTACATCTCGCCACCGGATCCGTCATGGACGGCCGCCGAGCAACTCGCCTATCGTCAGGGCGACACGAGTCTCTTGTTCACGTCCATTCACGAAGTCTGGCCTGGACACTTTCTTCAGGGACTGCATGCCAAGGCATATGCTTCGCCGCTCGCGCAGCTGCTGCGCGCGACGACGTTCAGCGAGGGGTGGGCTCACTATAGCGAGGAACTGATGTGGGAAGCGGGCTTTGGGGCCGGTCGGCACGACGTGCACATCGCGCAGCTGAAGAACGCGCTGTGGCGCAACGTGCGCTTTCGCAGCGCAGTGGGCCTGCACACTCAGGGGATGACCCTCGCAGAATCGGAGCGCCAGTTCAGGGAGGTCGCGTATCTAGACGCGGGTAACGCGCGCCAGCAGGCGGCGCGCGGCGCCTACGATCCGGACTATCTGGCGTACACGCTTGGCAAATTGCAGATTCGTGCATTGCGCGACGAATGGACAGCGAGTCGGGGTGGTGCGAAGGCTTGGAAGTCGTTTCACGACACTCTGCTGTCCTACGGTGCGCCACCCATTTCGATTGTTCGCAAATACATGGTGCAGCCATGATCGACTTCACCGCCGCAGTCATTACGGTCCTGTCCGAGATCTTTGTGCTCGCACTGGCGGTTGCGTTGGTCGCCATTGTGGTGATGTACGTGATCGATGTGACGCAGACGCGTCATGCAGTACGACGTAACTATCCGGTGATCGGACGGTTCCGCTACTTCTTCGAGACGATGGGCGAGTTCTTCCGCCAGTACTTTTTCGCACAGGATCGCGAAGAGCTGCCATTCAACCGGGCCATGCGTTCGTGGGTCTACCGTGCTGCGAAGGGCGAGGATACGACGGTCGCCTTCGGCTCGACCCGCGACATCCGGCCGCCAGGAACGTTGCTGTTCGTCAACTACGCGTTCCCGACCCTGGAGGCGGACGCGGTGCCCTCGGGTCCGCTCATGATAGGCCCGCATGTGCCGTCACCGTATCTGGCACAGTCGTTCTTCAATATTTCGGCGATGAGTTTCGGTTCGATCTCGAAGCCCGCCGTGCAAGCGCTCTCCCGCGGCGCGAAAGCGGCGGGCATCTGGCTGAACACCGGCGAAGGCGGGCTGTCGCCCCATCATCTGGAAGGTGGCGCCGACATCGTCATGCAGATCGGCACGGCGAAGTACGGTGTGCGCGACCGCGACGGTCGCATGAGCGATGAGCGTCTGGCCGAAGTGGCCGCGCATCCCGAGGTGAAGATGTTCGAGCTCAAACTCGCGCAAGGTGCCAAGCCCGGCAAGGGTGGAATCCTGCCCGCGATCAAGGTGACGGAAGAGATCGCCCGCATCCGCTTGATCGATGTCGGCAAGGATTCGCTCAGCCCCAATCGCCATCCGGAGATCGAATCCTGCGCCGATCTGCTCGATGTCATCGATCGCATCCGGCGTATCACGGGCAAGCCCGTGGGAATCAAGAACGTCATCGGTTCCGACGCTTGGCTGCACGAGTTGTGCGACGAGATTCACAAGCGCGGTGCCGAATCGGCACCGGACTTCATCACCATCGACAGTGCCGACGGTGGTTCTGGCGCCGCACCGATGAGCCTGATCGACTACATGGGGCTCCCGATTCGAGAGAGTCTGCCCATGACTGTCGACGTGCTGCTTGCACGCGGGCTGCGCGATCGCATTCGGGTGATCGCGAGCGGCAAGCTGGTAACACCTGCGGACGTCGCGTGGGCCTTGTGTGTTGGCGCCGATTTCGTGAACTCCGCGCGCGGCTTCATGTTCGCGCTCGGCTGTATTCAGTCGCTGCGATGCAACAAGAACACGTGCCCCACGGGCGTGACGACCCACGATCCGCGCCTGCAGCGGGGCCTGGATCCCACCGACAAGGCCGAACGCGTTCGCCGCTACGCCCAGACGATGGTCAAGGAAGTGGGCGTGATTGCGCATTCATGTGGCGCGTCGAGCGCACGCGGACTGCGGCGCGCGCACTGCCGTGTGGTGCAGACCGACGGCAGATCCATCACGCTGGACAAGTTATATCCGACTCTCGGCGTGAGTCAGTGAGGAAATGGGGGACAGTGATCCCATTTCCCCAGATCATGCCCCTCGATGGTCAGCGGCACATCACGGATCCACCGCACACGGTGATCGCCTGGCCGGTGATATAGGAACTCGCATCGGAAGCAAGAAACACGGCGACCCCGGCGAGTTCCTCCGGCTCGCCGATACGGCCGAGGGGATTTCGCATGTTGAACTGCTTCTCCGCTTCTTCGTTGTCCCACAGCGCGCGGGCGAATTCGGTGCGGATGAGGCCCGGGCAGATTGCGTTGACGCGCACGCCGCGCTTGCCGTACTCCAGCGCTAGGTTGCGCACCAGCGCCAGGTCGGCGGTTTTGGAGATGTTGTAGGTGCCGAGCACCTCCGATGGACCGAACGCCGCAGTGGACGAGGTGATCATGATCGAGCCTTTTTTCTTGGCGACCATATCCGGCAGCACCATGTGCGCGAGCCAGTGATTCGATTTCACGTTGCTCGCCATGATCTTGTCGAAGGCGGAGTCGGGAATCTCGGCCGACGGTCCATAGAACGGATTGACGCCTGCGTTGCCGACGAGGATGTCGACAGGCCCAAGCGATGTGTGGGTGAAGTCGATCAACGCCTGCAACTGTTCCTTGTAGCCGATGTTGCAGGCGAAAGGCATAGCGCGACGCTCGCCAACGCGTGTGTTGATCGTCTCGCATGCAGCTTCGCATTGATCGAGCTTGCGGCTCGACACGACGACCTTTGCGCCGTGATCGGCCAGTGCATTGGCCATCACCAGCCCCATGCCTTTGGATGCCCCTGTGAGGACGGCGACCCGTCCATTCAAATCGAACAGTCCCATGCGTGTCTCCGCTGTGTTGTCTGGTAGTCTGGCGTCGATCTTAACGCAGGGGAGGAGCGTGTGACCGACGACCGCGATGTGGGCGGCCGTTACGCCAAATATGTGCTTGGCGTACTGGTGATCGTGTACGTATTCAATTTCATCGATCGCCAGATCCTGTCGATTCTTGCCGAAGAGATCAAAGCGGACCTCGGTATCTCGGATGCGGACATCGGCTTTCTGTACGGTACCGCATTCGCCATCTTCTACGCCGTGTTCGGCATTCCGCTCGGCAAGCTCGCCGACGTGTGGAACCGCGGGCGCCTGATCAGCGTGGGCCTTGCGTTCTGGAGCACGATGACGGCGCTGTCGGGCACTGCTAAATCGTTCACTTCGCTCGCGGTGTACCGGTTCGGTGTCGGCATTGGCGAGGCGAGCGCAACGCCGGCGGCATTCTCGCTGCTATCGGACTACTTTCCACCGCGCCTGCGCGCCACCGCGCTCGCAATCTATTCGAGCGGCATCTACATCGGTGCGGGAATTGGACTCTTCATCGGCGGCGTCGTCGTTGAAGGGTGGCGCGATGCGTATCCGGACCCGGCACTTGCGCCCTTCGGCATCAGGCCGTGGCAGGCTGCGTTCTTCGTGGTCGGTCTGCCGGGTCTGCTGATGGCGATCTGGGTTGCGACCCTGCGCGAGCCGCGGCGCGGCATGAGCGAAGGCATTACCGTCGCCCGTGAACCGCGACCGTTTGCCGCGGCGGGCCGCGAGTTCATGGCGGTGCTGCCGCCGTTGACGCTGATCTCGGTGGCACGTCTTGGCCAACGCGCGCTCTTGATCAACGTTGGCGCGGCAATTGGAATCGCTGCGCTCGCGATCGGGTTGACGCAGTGGCTCGGCAGTCCCGTGCAATGGACTGCGCTGGGGATTGGCGTGTATGCCGCCGTGTCCTGGACGCAAAACCTCGCCGCGCGCGACCCCGCGACATTCTCGATGATGTTCTCGTCGCGCGCCATGCGCTGCATGCTGGTTGGCATTCCCTTCATGTCGTTCGTGACCTACGGCGTCGGCTTCTGGGCGCCGCCGTTTCTGCTGCGCGTGCACAATGTGGATCTGGCATCAGCGGCGACATTCCTTGGGCTGTCGAGTGCGCTGGGTGGATGGATCGGGGTCACCATGGGTGGCGTGCTGGCCGATCGCTTCCGCCACGTCAGCGCGAATGCCCGACTTTATGTCGCCGCAAGTGTGCCGATCGTCTCGCTGCCGGCGGGCGTCTGGTTTCTCTACACCGACAACCTGTGGATCGCGTACGGCTGTAATTTCGTATTCAGCATTGCGTCACCGATGTGGATCGGACCGGCGGCGAGCACGGTCAATGATCTGGTGATGCCGCGTATGCGCGCCGTTGCGTCAGCCTTTTATCTCTTGATGGTCACGTTCATCGGCCTCGCTCTGGGACCGTACACGATCGGCCAGGTAAGTGATGCGCTGTTCGCCGCCGGCATGGACAGCGGTGATGCACTGCGGTTGGGTATGCTTGTCGGCCTCGGCGCGTTTCTCATTGCCGTCACATTCGTGTTGCTTGCCATGCGTTACCTGCCAGCCGACGAGGCATCGCGCCTGGAACGGGCGCGAGCCGCCGGCGAACGCATCGATTCATAGGAGGCTTTTGATGAGTTACTCAGGTTACCAACGCCTGTCGTTCGACTATCCGCTGCCGCGGGTGTTGCGCATCACGTTCGATCGCCCGGAGCGTTACAACGCGCTGGATGCGGTGGGACACAAGGAGATCACCTACGTCTGGCAGGAAGTCGATGCCGACCCGGATGTCGACTGCGTGATCGTCACCGGCCGCGGCAAGGCGTTCTCCGCCGGCGGCGATTTCGAGATGATCGAGAAGATGCGCGGTGACTTCACCACGCTTGCGCAGACCTGGAAGGAGGCGAGAGACCTCGTCTACAACGTAATCAACTGCAACAAGCCGACCATCTCGGCGATCAACGGTCCCGCGGTTGGTGCCGGCCTCGTGGTTGCGCTGCTGTGCGACATCTCGATTGCGGCTCGATCCGTTCGCATCACCGATGGCCACACGCGCCTTGGCGTTGCGGCGGGCGATCATGCGGCCATCATCTGGCCGCTGCTGTGCGGAATGGCCAAGGCCAAATACTACCTGATGACGTGCGACCAGCTTTCCGGCGAGGAAGCCGAACGCATCGGTCTCGTTTCGCTGTGCGTGGACGACGCGCAGCTGGAAGCGAAGTCGTTCGAGGTCGCCGCCAAGCTGACCGCGGGCGCGCCAAGCGCGATTCGGTGGACCAAATACGCGCTCAACAACTGGTTGCGTCAGGCTGGACCCATTTACGACGCGTCCACCGCCTTGGAGATGCTGGGCTTCATGGGGCCGGAGTCGGGCGAGGGCCTGGCCGCGCTCAAGGAGAAGCGCCCGCCGAAGTTTCCGCCGGGCTCACCCGTGTGAAGCAAAGCGCATCCGTACTCCTGCTGCTCCTGCTGCTCCTGTGCGGCAGCTGTGTTTCGCTGCCGGAGCGCGAAGCCGCGACACCGTCAACGCGGTTCGCGCAGCCTGAAGAGACGGCTCTCGGTCGAATCGCCATCGAAGCCGCAAGGGAACGCGCCGGACTGACTGGCGTGCGCGTACTCGAAGGCGGCTACGATGCCTTCATCGAGCGCGCTGCGTTGATCGAATCGGCCCAGCGCACCATCGACGCGCAGTACTACATCTGGAACAGCGATCGCACGGGCCGCTATCTCGCCGCCCGAATTCATGCGGCGGCGGAACGCGGTGTGCGCGTGCGACTGTTGATCGACGACATCAACGTTGCTGGCCGTGATGCGGTGCTGGCGGCGCTCGATTCCCATCGGAACATCGAACTGAGAATCTACAATCCGTTTGCGGCTCGCAGCGGTGTGAGAAAGACGCTCGGCTTTCTGCGCGAGTGGGCACGGTTGAACCGGCGCATGCACAACAAGTCGTTCGCGGTGGATGGCGCAGTGGCCATCGTCGGCGGCCGCAACATTGGCGATGAGTACTTCGATGCATCGACGACGTTCAACTTCAGCGATCGTGATGTCGTCACGACGGGTCCGGTCGTGGATGCGGTCGGCGCAATGTTCGATCAATTCTGGAACAGTGACCTCGCCTTTTCAGTGTCGCAGCTCGCAAGCGATCGGTTGTCCGACACCGCGATCGATGAACTGATCGCCGGCGCCAACGAGATGGCGAAGCCGCTCACCGACATTGGATTTCAGTTGCCGGTTGGCGAGCGGGCCGGCACGACGCGGTTCAAAGACTCGCTGGCACGTGCGGTGTGGGCGCCTGTGCGCCTGGTTCATGATGCGCCTCCAGATGCCAACGACATTCGCGCGGGCGATGAGTTGCAACCCAGCGCGCTGGCTTTCGGCGAGCTGGTGCGAGCTACTAAGGAAGAACTACTGATCGAATCGGCCTATCTCGTGCTCGATGACCGCAGCCTGGCCGGTATCAAGACATTGATCGACGATGGCGTGCACGTGGTCGCGCAGACGAATTCACTCGCCTCCAACGACGTGACGGCGAACCATGCGGCCTACGCACGCAGACGCAAGGCGATTCTCGACAGCGGCATTGAGCTGTACGAGTTGCGCCCGGATGCACCGGCTTGCGCAAAGCTCGTGGTGATCGGCTGCGATGTCGCGCGTGAATTCGGGTTGCACGCAAAGTCCTTCGTGTTCGACCGCCGCACAGTCTGGGTAGGTTCATTCAATCTCAATCTGCGCTCGGCATATCTGAACGCCGAAGCGGGCATGATCATCGACAGTCCCGAGCTCGCCGCGCGCATCGCCACGGCGATTGTCGAAAGCACACAGCACGACAACAGCTGGCGCGTGCGGCTCGAAGGTGACCGTGTGCGATGGTCGTCAGCCGATGGTGAAACGTTCACGCATGAGCCGGAGTCGAGCTGGATGCGGCGCATGATGGTGGCGATGATTGCCGCGCTGCCGTTGGAGAAATACCTTTAGCGCGCCGTCGCGCGCGCAGGAGGCGTGATGACGAAGAGCAAGCTCAAGGCAGGCAAGACGATTGATGATGCGGTGCGAGAAGTGTGCCTGGCACTGCCGGAAACCCATGAAGTGATGTCACGTGGCTCGCCTGATTTTCGTATCGTCGGTGGTAAGACGTTTGCCACCTACGTGCTCAATCACCACGGTGACGGCCGGGTTGCGCTCTGGCTGGCCGCGGCGCCCGGCGCGCAGCAGTTTCATGTCGAGCGCGGTCCCAAGCACTACTTCGTGCCGCCCTACGTTGGCCCGAAAGGCTGGCTTGGGGTGAATCTCGATACGGGGCTCGATTGGCAGAAGGTGGCGGATCGCGTGCGCGAGGCGTACATTGCGGTAGCGCCGCGACAGTTGGCCGAGGCGGTGCCGAAGGCGAGCAAAATCGTGCCGCCGACGGCGACGGTCGATCCCGAAGCCTTCGACCCGATGAGCGCGCCGCATGTGAAGAAGGTTGTCGGCAGACTCGAAAAGGCGTGCCTGGCGTTCCCGGAAACCAGCGCGGGTCTGCAATTCGGCAATCCGGTGTGGCGGGTGGGCAAGAAGGTGTTTTGTCAGGCGTATCGATATACGGGCCGGCTGCAACTCGCGTTCTGGGTGGGTGCGGATCTTCAGGACATGTTGACCCTCGATGAGCGCTTCACTGTGCCTGCGTACATGGGCCACAACGGCTGGATTGCGCTCGATGCCGAGACTGGCGTCGAATGGAAAGAAGTGCAGGGCTTGCTGGATGGCAGTTATCGCCACTTCGCGTTGAAGCGGATGTTGAAGGCGCTGGACGGCTGAGGTCGTGGCGACGGGTGTATCGTCTTCCCGAACGCGCAGTGTCGATCACGAACGCCGCATGCACCTCGTCCTGGCATACATCGATCAGCATCTGGACGGGCCGCTCGATCTTGGGGAGTTGGCGGGCGTCGCGAGCTATTCATCGTTCCACTTTCACCGCCTGTTCGGTGCCTGGGCCGGCGAGCGGCTCGGTGACTACCTGCGGCGCCGACGGCTGGAGATGGCGGCGGTGCGATTGAGCTCTCAGCCGGACACGACGGTGCTTGCGGTGGCGATGGCCGTGGGGTTCAGCTCCGGGGAGGCATTTTCCCGGGCGTTCAAGGAGCACTTTGGCGCCGCCCCCTCGGCGTGGCGCGCGGCTGCAATTCGCAATCCCGATCAGGTGCTGCGCAAGCTGGGTCATGCTCGCCGAATCCGTTCCGCGGAAGATGGCCGCGAGTCAGTCACCGAGGCCAGTATTCCCATGAACGTATCCGTCATCGACCGCACACCGCGGCGCGTCACCTACCTGCGCCGCACCGGCGCCTACGGCGAAGGGCTGTCGATTTTCTGGCAGGAAGACGTCTATCCGTGGATGGTGAGGCACGACCTGCTCGGCGCGCCGCGCTACGGCATCAGCCTCGATGATCCAAGCATCACCGCCCCCGCGCAGTGTCGATACGACGCCTGCGTGGAGATCGCTGCGGACCGTAAATTGCCGCGTGACATCCTGACCGCCACGATCCCGGGTGGCCGCTATGCGGTGGTCGAGTTCGAAGATACCGTCGAGGCGATGGCACCCGTATGGGATGCGCTATTGCGCGACTGGCTGCCCGGCAGCGGCTTTCAGCTCGATGCCCGGCCCATGTTCGAGTATTACGCGAGCGACGCGACCTACCACCCGGACACGGGCGTCATGCAGTGCGAGATCTGCATTCCCGTCGCACCCGCTTGACGCGGTCATTCGCCCCGGAGCTGGTATCTAGCCCCGCAGCACCAGCGCATCACGGAGACCGTTTTGGCATACCGAACTGCTGATGCGCTAGTGCTCCGGGGCTAGATACCAGCTCCGGGGCGAATGACCGCGTCAGCCGCCGTCCGCCATCATGCGTTCGACGGCGCGGGTGAGATGCAGAGAGAAGACCGCATCGGCGTCGGTGTCGCCGAGGCGGGCGAGGAACAGCAGGCCCAGCAGAAAGGCGCGGGTGTTGTGACGTCGCGCGAGACTCGCTTCGTCACCCCACACGTCGGCCCAGCTCGACAGCGGCGCAGGGTCGACAAGCGCATCGATCCATGCTGCCCAGTCTGCTTCGACGAGCAGACCCGAACGATGGAGATAGAAGGCCGCGCGGCCGAGGCGGTCCGGTTCACCGAACACGTAGGAGACGCCCGCCGGCGCGATTTGTGACGTCACGGCGGTGCGTAGGGCCTGGATCTGACTGGCATCGAGTGCGGGGTTGGCGGCCAGTTGCAGCACGAGGTCGGCGCCGTGCGCCACACCGTGACGCCAACCGGTCACGGGATCGAAGCCGCGATAGTCGGTGACGGTGCTGAGATAGTCGACGGCTGCAGCGACGAGACCCGCGCGCACCGCGGGACTGAACACCGGCTTCATGCGGTCGCTGCGGGCCACTTCGGCGAGGATCAGCGCGGCGAATGGCTGCGTGAACCCGAGCGCGTCCGCTGCGGTCAGCGCGATTTGCAGCCGCGCGTTCAACTGTTCGACGGTGGCGGGTGCCAGCGCATCGGTACGCAGCCAATGGCTGATCGCTTCGAACACTACGCCGTCACGGATGGTGGGATCGGGATCACCCAGGCATGACAGGAGCGCAGTGGCCCAGGTGTCGGGCGTGCCGGCCGATGGTATGAAGCCATTGGCCTTCATGACCAAGAGATCCGCGCGATCGGTGCCGGTTGGTGGGCAGGGCTCGGCCGCCACGACGGCGCTGACAGTGGTCAACAGAATCGCAACGAAACGTTTCATATCGCCTCGCATGCGCGCAGCTGCGCGATCTGTGCATCCGTATAGCCCGCTTCGCGCAGAATTTCGTCGGTGTGGGCACCGAGTTCCGGGGTCGGACTTCGAATCTCGAAGCCGCAGCCAGCCAGACTCACGCCTTGGGCGACCAGATGCATGTTGCCGAGCCGGGGATGGTGAACGGGGGCAGCCATCTTCAGGTGTCTGACCTGTGCATCGGCGAACACCTCGTCGATGCGGTTGATCGGGCCCGCTGGCACGCCCGCGTCGTTGAACAGCGCAATCCACTGCGCGCTCGTTCGAGTCACGGTGATGGCTTCGATCTCGGCGTTCATCGCGTCTCGATTGTGATAGCGGCGACCCGGTGAGCGAAATCGCTCGTCCGTCAGCCATTGCGGACGATCCATCGCTTGGCAGAACCGCTCGTATATTGCCTTACCGGTGGCGGCGATGTTGATGTGACCATCGCGTGTCCTGAAAACGCCGGTCGGTATGCCTGTGGGGTGGTTGTTGCCTGCCTGCTCGGGTACCTGGCCGTTCACCAGCCAGCGCGCCGCCTGAAAATCGAGCATCGCAACTTGCGCCTGCAGGAGCGATGTCTGTACCCAACGTCCGACGCCTGTGCGATCGCGTTCGACCAGTGCGGTGAGCATGCCGATGGCGAGGTACAGACCCGCGGTGAGGTCGGCCACCGGGATACCCGCGCGCACCGGCCCCTGTCCCGGCAGACCGGTGATCGACATCAGACCACCCATGCCTTGCGCCACCTGATCGAACCCCGGCAGGTGGCCATACGGGCCGTCCTGGCCGAAGCCGGAAATGCTGCCGTAGACCAGCCGCGAATTGATCGCGCGCAAGGACTCGTAGTCGATGCCGAGGCGATGCTTCACGTCAGCTCGGTAATTCTCCACCACCACGTCGGCGCTCTCGACCAGGCGCTTGAACACGGCAACGCCCGCTGCATTCTTGAGGTTCAGAGTGAGGCTGCGTTTGTTGCGGTGCAGGTTCTGGAAGTCGCTCTCGTCGCGCGACTCACCGAGCGTGCCTTCGTCGTTACCAGGCAATTCGATCTTGATCACGTCCGCGCCCCAGTCGGCTAGTTGGCGAACGGCGGTAGGGCCGGCTCTCACGCGGGTGAGATCGAGAACGCGAATGTGTTCCAGAGGTAGCGCCATGGCGTTCGACTTTTCGATTGCGCGCAGACCGTGAGCCTACCATGGCTGGCGGTCGAGCCTGGATATCACACCCATTGACTACCGCAGACGCGGATCCGCGCGAAAAACCTTACGTTGCGCTCGGCATCTCCACGCCCTCGCAACGCGAATCGGTGAGATATCCAGTCTGGCTTGCCGATGGCGTCTGGATCATGCGAACCTTCGCCGCTCAAATCATGCAGCCCCCTGGGGAGGGCGGATGCAGCAAGCCGGGGAGTATCGTATCGGCGCGCCTCGCACTGCGGTGTGGGCTGCACTGAACGATCCTGCCATGCTGGCGCGCTGTATCGAAGGCTGCCAGTCCATGACGCGCAATGGCGCCGACGCGTTTGTGGCCACCGTGAAGGCGAAGGTAGGGCCAGTGAGCGCGACGTTCACCGCTGATCTGAAGCTGACAGATGTCGATGCGCCCACGTCTTATACGCTCAATGCCAACGTCAAGGGCGGTGCCGCTGGTTTCGGCAAGGGGCTCGCGCGGGTCAATCTCGCGGATGATGGCGACCAGACGATTCTGCGCTACGAGGTCGAAGGCAGCATCGGCGGTAAGCTTGCGCAGGTGGGTCAGCGACTGGTCGATGCTGCGACGCGTAAGATGGCAGACGATTTTTTCTCGAAGTTCGGCAACGAAGTGGCGCCGGGCGTGAGTGAACAGGTGGTGCCTGCGGGGGCAGAAGCCACCGAAAGCAGCGGTCGGTACGTGATCTGGGTGATCGTGTTTCTCGTCCTGGCATTGGCGATCCTGCTCGCTTCGTAGGACCTCACGCGGGGCGGTATTCGAAAAGTTCGGGGAGGACTTGGGTGAAGGTTTCATTGACGGTCAATGGTCGCGACCGCGTCGTGGACGTGGCGGCGAATACTCTGCTGGTCGATCTCATCAGGAGCAAGCTCGGGCTCACAGGCACGCACGTCGGCTGCGACACCAGTCAGTGCGGCGCGTGCACGGTGCATCTGGATGGCCGATCCGTGAAATCGTGCACCGTGCTTGCGGTGCAGGCCGATGGCGCAGAGGTGACGACCATCGAAGGGATTGGTACGACGGATGCGCTGCATCCGATGCAGGCCGCGTTTCGCGAGTGTCACGCGCTGCAGTGTGGATTCTGCACACCCGGCATGATCATGAGCGCGATCGATCTCGTGGCCAACGCCAAGGCGCTCGATGAACAAAGCGTGCGCAAGGGTCTGGAAGGCAATCTTTGCCGATGCACGGGGTATCACAACATCGTCAAGGCGGTGCTTTTGGTCGCCGAATCCATGCCAGAGCGGACGTGAGGTAGCGCCATGAGTGACACCGGCATTGGCAAGTCAGTCAAACGTCGCGAGGATCTGCGTTTCATCACCGGCCGTGGTCGCTACACCGACGACATCAACCAGCCGAATCAGACCTTCGCCGTTTTTCTGCGCTCACCGTATCCGCGTGCGCGCATCGTATCTGTAGATCCGAGCGGAGCGGCGGAAGTCGAAGGCGTAGTCGGTGTGTTTACCGGCAAAGATCTAGCTGCGGACAAACTGGGCGACCTGCCATGTGGATGGCTGGTGAAATCGAAAGATGGCAGCGACATGAAAGTCGGCCCGCATCCGCCGCTCGCGGTCGATGTCGTCAACTACGTCGGTGAGCCTTACGGCGTAGTGATCGCCGAGACGCTTGCCGCGGCCCGCGACGGTGCCGAAGTGGTGGTCACCGAGTTCGAAGAACTCGATGCAACGGTCTCCCTCGCGAGCGCCATGGACAGTGCGCAGATCCACGCCAACGTGCCGCGCAACCTCTGCTACGACTGGGCGCTGGGCGATGCCGCGGCAACCGATGCGGCCTTTGAACGCGCCGCGCACCTGACCACGCTGGAATTTTCGAACAACCGCCTCATTCCGAATGCCATGGAGCCACGTGCTGCGGTGGCTAGCTACGACGCTTCCACGGAAGAGTTCAACCTCATCACGACATCACAGAATCCACACCTCGAGCGGTTGATTCTGTCGGCCTTCGTGCAGCTCGCCCCGGAGCACAAGTTGCGCATCACGGCGCCAGATGTAGGTGGTGGATTCGGATCCAAGATTTTCGTCTATCCGGAAGAAACGACGGCCGCTTGGGCGGCGCGCCGGATCGGACGACCCGTGAAGTGGACTGCGGATCGCTCGGAGTCATTCCTCACCGACGCACACGGCCGCGATCACCTGACGAAGGCGGAGCTCGCACTCGACAAGGACGGCGTGTTCCTCGGTCTGCGTGTGAAAACGCGCGCGAATCTCGGTGCATACCTTTCGACGTTCGCATCGTCAGTGCCGACGTTTCTCTACGGCACGCTGCTTGCCGGGCAGTACCGCACGCCCGCGATCTATGTGGAAGTCGAAGGCGTGTACACGAATACGGCGCCTGTCGATGCCTATCGCGGCGCCGGTCGTCCGGAAGCAACCTACGTGATCGAGCGAATCGTCGAGACCGCCGCGCGAGAACTTGGCGTCGATCCCGCAGAGCTGCGGCGCCGCAATTTCATTCCTCCGGATGCATTCCCCTATCAGACACCGGTCGCGCTCGAGTACGACACCGGCAACTATGGCGCGAGCCTCGACAAGGCACTTGCCCAGGCGCAGTACAGCAGTTTTGCCGATCGCAGGGCCGCATCGGAGCGGCGTGGCAAGAAGCGGGGAATCGGCCTGTCGTGCTACATCGAAGCGTGCGGGCTTGCGCCATCGCAACTCGCCATCCAACTGGGTGCCGGCGTCGGGCTGTATGAGAGCGGCGAAGTGCGCGTCAATCCGACCGGCAATGTCACGGTATTCACCGGATCACACAGTCACGGCCAGGGTCATGAGACGACCTTCGCCCAGATCGTATCGGACAAGCTCGGCATTCCCTTCGAGAATGTCGAAGTCGTGCACGGTGACACCGGACGCGTCGAATTCGGCCTGGGTACGTACGGGTCGCGATCGCTCGCGGTGGGTGGCAGTGCGCTGATCAAGGCGACCGACAAGGTGATCGCGAAGGGCAAGCGCATCGCGGCCCACATGATGGATGCGCCGCTCGACAGTATCGACTTCACCGAGGGGGCGTTTTCGGCGCGCACCTCGAATCAGAAACTCACCTTCGGTGAGGTCGCGTTCGCGGCCTACGTGCCGTCGAACTATCCGACCGATCTCGAACCTGGCTTGTCGGAAAAGGCGTTCTACGATCCGAAGAACTTCACCTTCCCCGCGGGCACGCACATCGCCGAAGTGGAGGTGGACCCGGAAACCGGTGTGGTCGATGTGCTCAGCTTCGTTGCGGTCGACGACTTCGGTCACGTGATCAATCCGATGATCGTCGAAGGTCAAGTGCATGGGGGTATTGCGCAAGGCATCGGTCAGGCGCTGCTCGAACACGGGATTTACGACGAGACCGGTCAGCTGATCACGGGTTCTTACATGGACTACTGCATGCCGCGCGCCGATGACATGCCGAGTTTCATAGTGGATACGACCGTCACCCCATGCACGCACAATCCGCTCGGCGTCAAAGGTTGCGGCGAAGCGGGCGCCATCGGCGCACCGGCCGCGGTGATGAATGCGGTCACGCATGCACTTGGGGTCGTCGATGTGGCCATGCCGGCAACACCTGAGCGCGTGTGGCGCGCGCTGCGCGGCGCATAGCGGAACGTTCCGGAGAAACTCATGTACACCTTCGAATATCACCAACCCGATTCCATTGAGGCGGCGATCGAGCTGCGCACTGAAGCGGAGGATGCGATCTATCTCGCCGGCGGGCAGACACTGATTCCGACGCTCAAGCAGCGTCTCGCAGCGCCATCGGATGTGATCGACCTTGCCGGCGTGCCGGGACTCACGGGCATCAAAGTAGAGAAGGACCGAGTGATCATCGGCGCGATGACGCGACATGCGCACGTCGCCGCGTCGGCGGAAGTTGCCAAGGCCATTCCGGCGCTCGCGCATCTGGCTTCGGAGATCGGCGATGCGCAGGTGCGCAATCGCGGCACCCTCGGTGGTTCCGTTGCCAACAGCGATCCGTCTGCGGACTATCCTGCCGCGGTGATCGGGCTCGGCGCCACCATCCAGACCAATCGACGATCGATTGCAGCGGATGATTACTTCAAGGATCTGTTCGAGACAGCGTTGGCGGCGAGTGAACTCATCAAATCGATCGAATTCCCGATTCCCAAGCGCGCGGCGTATTGCAAGTTTCCCAATCCCGCGTCGCGCTACGCGGTCGTGGGTGTGTTCGTCGCCGACTTCGGCGGCAAGTTTCGCGTCGGTGTGACGGGAGCGGGCCCCTGCGCCTTTAGAATCGGGGCGCTCGAAGCGGCACTGTCGAAAAAGCTCGATCCCGCGCAGGTCGACAACATCGAAATCGAGTACGACCGGTTCAACAGTGACCTGCACGCATCGGCAGAGTACCGCGCCAATCTCGTGCGCGTGATGGCGAAGCGCGCGATCACAGCGCTGATCACCGGCTAGCGTTCGAAAACGCACATGCGCATTCGTACGGTTCGCTGTCATGCGATCGCCGATGACGTCGGCACGGTCACACTCGACACGGTCGACCTGCCGCAACCGGCGGCTTTCGAGGTTCAAGTGCGACTGCTCGCGTGCGCCGTCAATTTCCCCGACATCCTCATGATTCAAGGCAAGTATCAGCACAAGCCGGAGCTGCCATTTGCACCCGGTGGTGAGGCCGCAGGAGAAGTGATTGCGGTCGGTGCTGGTGTGGAGGGTATAGCGGAAGGCGACGCCGTGGTCGTCGGCATGCGCGTCGGTGGATTCGCTGAAGCCGTGAATGTGCCGGTGTCGCGCATCGAACCCAAGCCCGCGGGGATGAGTTTCGATCAGGCGGCATCGTTTCAGACCGCGTATCTCACGGCGTACGTTGCATTGAAGGAACGCGGTAATCTGCGCCGTGGCGAAACCCTGCTGGTGCATGGCGCCACCGGCGGCGTCGGACTTGCAGCTGTGGATGTGGGCAAGATGCTGGGCGCGAAGGTCATCGCGACCGGCGGTGCCGACGAGAAACTCGCGGTCGTCAGCGCGCGCGGTGCGGATCATGTCATCAACTACACCCAGGCCGATGGTTCGCTCGGCGGTTTTCGCGACGCGGTGAAGGCACTCACGAACGGAGCGGGTGCCGACGTGATCTACGACCCGGTGGGTGGCGATGTGTTCGATGAGTCGATGCGCTGCATCAACTGGGGCGGGCGGCTGCTGAGCATCGGTTTCACGAGTGGTCGCTGGCCGTCAGCGCCGGTCAATCTCATCCTCATCAAGCAGATCAGCGTCATCGGCGTGCGCGCCGGAGAATACGGCCGCCGCGATCCTGCGGCCGGGGCGCGCGTGCATCGGGAACTGTTCGAACTCGCGCAGTCGGGCCGGATTCAACCGCACGTCTGCGCGACATTTCCGCTCGCCCGGTCGGTGGAAGCGATGCGCATGCTCATCGACCGCAAAGTGGTGGGCAAAGTCGTGGTGCGGCCGAACGAATAGGGGACAGAAGAAATAGGGGACAGTGATCCTATTTCGGGCGGACAGATAGTCGCTTGGCCATCGACACGAAATAGGATCACTGTCCCCTATTTCTTCCGTCCCCTGTTTCTTGATTCAGCTTCGGTAGCTCTCGGCCAGCCTGCGCATGCCCTTCAGCCAGCGGTCGTAATCGCCGGCTTTGCGTTTCATGTAGTCCGCAACTTCCGGGTGCGGTAACACCAGGAACCGCTCTTCATCCAGCGCCTGGGTCACGGCTTCGGCGACATGTTCGGGTTCGAGCATGCCGTCGACGCTCGCGACACCCTGTTCGTTGCCTGCGGTCATCGCTGTGCGCACCGCCTGCGGACACAACACCGACACCTTGATGCCTTCGTGGCCGTGGGTGATGGAGATCCATTCGGCCAACGCAACGGCTGCGTGTTTGGTGACGGCATAAGTGACCGAGCCAATCTGTGACAAGAGCCCCGCCGCCGAAGCCGTGTTGAGCAGATAGCCACCGCCGCGTTTGGCCATGCGCGGTACGAGATTGCGCGCGGCATAGACGTGCGCCATCAGATTCACGTCCCAGATCGTCTGCCACACGGAATCGGGTTCATCGAGCCCGCGACCAATGCCGATGCCGGCATTCGAGCAGAACAGATCAATGGGGCCGAATTTCGCCTCGGTGTCGTCGATCAGCGCGATGATCTGCGACTCGTCCGCCACGTTGACCGCGCGGCTCGAACCACCGATTTCCCTGGCGACGATCGCTGCGCCGTCGCCGTTCAGGTCGGCAACCGCAACATGCGCGGCACCGTCCGCGGCGAACCGTCGCGCCATGGCCCGTCCGATGCCGGAGGCACCACCGGTGACCACGACGACCTTATCTCTTACTTTCACGTGGACGATCTCCGCTGCGATTGGACCGGGGAGGTTAACCTTGATTCGACATTAATGCGCGAGCTCAGACGCGCCAGAACAAGCAAAATGCGTGCTCGCGCAGCTTTTCGTGAGGGGAGCATACCCGACCGTATGTGACCCGAAGGAAAAGCGAGCAAGTGCGTAGTTTGCTTGTTCTCGCGCGAGCCGCAGGCGGTCTGAGACGTGGATTAATGTCGAATCAAGGTTAACAGGCTGCGGATGCGTTCGACGACCGCATCTGGGTTCGGCAGGTCTGCATCGACCGTGATGTCGGCGTAGTGTCGATACAGCGGGATGCGTTCCTTCGCCAGTGATTCGAAGGTCGAACCAGGCGGCCCGGCAATGCCGCGGCCGCGCAGTTTGCCAATACGCGCGGCCAGGGCTGGCAGCGGTACGTCCAGAAAGACGGCCGGGCCGAACGACTTCAGATGCTGCATGGCCGCATCGCTGTAAACCGCACTGCCCCCGGTCGCGATGACTTTCGAAGCGCCATCGAGCATGCGCAGGACCTCGCCTTCGATCCGCCGCAGGGTGAGATAGCCCTCGGCATCGAGGATGTCTTCCAGGGTGCGACCCTCGCGGACCTGGATCGCCAGATCCGTGTCGATGAAGTCGAGTCCGAGCGCCTTGGCCAGGAGCACACCCACTGTGCTCTTGCCGGCACCGGGCATGCCAATCAGCACCACCGACTTCACCCCGCCCCGCGCTTGGGCAGTGATAACCGCCAGATGATGGCGGCACCGCGCACGATGAAGCAGGTAGCTGCCGCTACCCACATTGCGTTGGTGCTGCCGACCAGATTCAAGCCGACCAGGGTGACGAACACGAGTGCACCCAGAAACGCGGCGGTGGCGTAGATGTCCTGGCGCAACACCAGCGGAATTTCGTTGCAAACCACGTCGCGGATGATGCCTCCCATGACTGCAGTGACCACGCCCATGGCCACGGCGATTGTCGGTGAACCGGTGAGGGCGAGTGCTTTGGCGGCACCCGCCACGCAGAACACCGACAGGCCGACGGCATCGGCCCAGATCAATAGCCGCTCCACGCGGCCGATGACGTTGGCGGCCAGGAACGTGAGCAGCGCGGCGGCGAGGATCAACCAGAGATAAATCGGGTCCTGCACCCAGAACACGGGCGCATCCAGAACGATGTCGCGCACGGTGCCACCGCCAACCGCAGGCAACAGCGCGAGCACGATGAAGCCGAATATGTCCATGCCCCGGCGATCGGCCGCAAGCGCGCCGCTCAGTGCGAACACGAACACGCCGAACAGGTCGACCCAGTACATCATCATGAACACGCCGTTGCGGCAAACCGCATTGTGGGAGCGGGCTTGCCCGCGAATCAAATTTCCGGCTGCAGCGGGCCCGCTATGCGCCACACCGATCGAACTGCCATAATCGGCGCCCTGCATGCGGGAATAGCTCAGTTGGCAGAGCGACGGCTTCCCAAGCCGTAGGTCGCGGGTTCGACCCCCGTTTCCCGCTCCAAACTCCTCGGGTCCGAACCGGACACATAGGTGACGTTTTATACCGAAGACATGGTTAACACCTTCGGTAGGAACGGATTCACGGCCGGTTCGATCCGGCCTTCATCCTGATCAAAAAATCCTAGATCAAAGTCCATAAAGCTCACAA
>JBGSQB010000137.1:0-30307 GCA_041738285.1 Pseudomonadales bacterium
CCGTGCGCCTGGTTCGCGCGACCTCGGTGCCGCAGCGGCGCGCCATGCGCGCGCTGACCGGCCCGAGAGTCGGCGCGCACGTCATGAACTTGGATGCCGACAAGTACGAGACCCTGGTCGCCACTGCGGCATTGCGGCGGAATCGCGGCGTCCGCCATGCAGAGCCGAACTACATCCGCCACCCTCACCTGACCCCAAACGATCCCTTCTATCGCTATCAATGGCACTACCCGGGCATCAACCTGCCGCTGGCGTGGGACATCACCCAAGGATCCGCCAACGTCATCGTCGCCGTGATCGATACCGGGATCCTGCCGAATCATCCGGACCTCGCGGGTCAACTGGTGCCCGGCTACGACTTCGTCAGCAACCCATCGACGGCGCGCGATGGCGACGGTATCGACCCCGACCCAACGGACACCGGCAATCCCGGCGCCCTGACCTCATCGACCTTTCACGGCTCACACGTCGCGGGTACGGTGGCAGCACGCAGCGACAACGGCGAAGGCGTTGCCGGCGTGGCATGGAACGTGAAGATCATGCCGCTGCGCGCCCTGGGTCAGGAGAGCGGCACCAATTTCGACGTCATGCAGGCCGTGCGTTTCGCCGCCGGCCTGTCCAACAACTCGAATACCCTGCCGCCGCAACGCGCTGACATCATCAACATGAGTCTCGGATCAACGAGCGCTTCGGCGGCGGAACAGTCACTACTGGATCAAGTGCGCTCGCTTGGCGTAATCGTCGTTGCATCGGCCGGCAACGAAGCGTCATCGCAACCGTCCTACCCGGCTGCTTATCCAGGCGTGATCTCGGTCGCTGCCACTACCATCAACAAGCTCCGCGCGGGGTATTCCAACTTCGGCGCCACCATCGACCTGGCTGCACCCGGCGGGTTCGTCGGTTCGGATTTCAACGGCGACGGTCTCGCCGACGGCGTACTCAGTACGGTCGCGAACGACTCGAGCTTTCAGCTCAACTACAGCTACCGCACGCTGATGGGTACCTCGATGGCAGCGCCCCACGTCGCCGGTGTAGCGGCACTGATGAAGTCGGTGCACCCCCAGTTGACGCCGCAGCAATTCGACAACGCCCTGATCCAGGGAGTGATCACCGAAGACCTCGGTACGCCCGGGCGCGACGATCAGTTCGGCTATGGACTCATCGACGCACAGAAAGCGGTGATCACGGCGCTCGACCTTGCCAATTCCGCCGGCGCGCCAACCGGACCGATCCTGATCGGCTCGCCCACGTCGATCAACTTCGGCGTGTTCGACGTGACCGCCGATGTCGTCATCCGCAATGCCGGCAGCGGCACGCTGACAATCACCAGCGCAACAAGTACCGCGCCGTGGATATCGGTAACGCCGGTGACGATCGATGGCAGCGGTCTTGGCACCTACCGCATCACGGTCAACCGCAGCCTTGCGGTCGGCGACGGATCATTTTCCGCCCAGGCACGCTTCACATCGGATATTCCCGGCAGCTCGCCGTTGGCCGTGTCCGCCGTGATGCAGAAGTTCACCGTCAACCCGGTCGCCAACGCCGGCCGGCACTACATCGTCGTCTTCCACCCAGCCACCGCTACGACAGTCGCGGGCACTTCGGTACTACCCAGTAATGGCGTCTACAACTACACGATTGCCAATGTAGGCGCGGGTACCTACCAGATCTACGCCGGCACCGACTCCGACAACGACGACTTCCTGTGCGACGGCGGCGAGGCGTGTGGCGCTTTTCGACTGCTCGACTTGCCGGAGAGCATCGTCGTCGACGGTTCTCGCTCCGGACTCGACTTCGTATCCGGCTTCCCCGTCAATCTGTTCGATCTGACCAGCGCAGAAGCTGGGTCTACGCACGCGCCTGCACGTGCCGGCATTCCATTGCCCGAGCACATCGAGCTGCCATGACGCTGCGCTCTGTTGCATTTATCCTGGCGCTGCTCAATGTTGGCGCCGCAGGGTGCGCCAGTGAACCACCACCGGGCGTCTCACAGGTGATGTCGCGGCCAGACTGCAAACAGATCGACAAGGGCGCGCGAATGATCAACTACGATGAGCTGGCAAAGCTGCGCGGAGCGAGTCTGATCGAGATGGAGGCGCCCCAGGAGGTGCCGGATCCGCTTCGGCTCGTGGCCATCTCACTCGGCAAGCAAGCCAGTCTGGGAAATCACGTTGTCGTCCGCGCTGTCACGAGCGCCAGCGCATCCGAACTGATCATCACAGTGGATCTCGATGAGCCGGCCTGGGATCGCCTGCGGGAACAGGCGAGCGCCAATCCATGCCTGGTTCTGGGATTCGATGATCCTGGCATCGAACGGGTGCACATTCAGTCGAGTGACGGGCCACTCGGATCGATCGACTTCCGATCAGCCCCCCAGTAACGCAAGGGCCGCCTCCGCCCGTCGCGTGACACTCTCCTTGTAGACATCCAGATCCATCGCACGATTCTCACCCATGGCGCCAACGAGGTAGCGCTTGTAGACGCCCTGGCCGATGGCCGCGAGGCGCCAGTGTGAGAACGCTCGGTAGTAGTTGATACCCGATAAGTCTCGGCCCGTGGCCTTGGCATAGCGGGCCGCAAGGTGCGCTCGACTTGGAAAGCCACCGGATGCGGTGGGCGTGGCAGCGGCGGCGGCAGCGTCCACTTCCCCCGGCTCTATCCACGCGTTCAGCAAATAGCCGACATCGGCAAGCGGATCTCCCAGCGTGCACAGCTCCCAGTCGAGCACGGCGAGGATGCGTCCGTTGCCAACGATCATGTTGCCGAGTCGATAGTCGCCGTGGACGATCGCCGCGCCACGCTGCTGCGGCATGCGCTCGGCCAACAACCGGCAGCTGTCTTCCATCGCGGGAATATCGTGGGTCTTGGACGCTTCCCATTGTTTGGTCCATCGTTTCAACTGGCGTGCTAGATATGCTTCCTTGCGGCCGAGATCGCCGAGCCCGACATCGTCGGGATCGATCGAATGCAACTTGGCCAGCACGTCGGCGACATGGTCGCCAAGTGCCGCGCGCGCCGGGTGGGACATATTCGACACGCTGGCCGCATCATGCGGAACCGTACCCTCGACGAAGGCCATGACATAGAACGGCGCGCCGTTCACGTCGTTGCTGGCGCACAGTCCATGAGTCGGCGCGACCGGCACATCACTGCCCGCGAGCGCCGAAATGATCCGGTGTTCGCGGCCCATGTCGTGGGCGCTCTCGAGCACGTGGCCGAGCGGAGGTCGCCGCAGCACCACCGACACGCCATTGCCGCTACGACATGCGTAGGTGAGATTGGAGTGACCGCCGGCAATCAGCGTGAACTCGACCGGCGCCTGAAAGTTCGGCACGTGCTCGACCAACCAGCGTGTCACCGCTTCGCCATTGATTCCTTCGATGCCGCTGCCCATGTCGTTCGCCCAGCGTCGTTGCCAAGCTGCGTATAATAGCCAACTTTGTCGGCCCGTCGGCACAAGGACTGCCTCGCCATGAAACGCGTCTTCTTCGCCATGCTGGGGACGGAGACCAACACGTTCTCGCCGCTGCCAACGGGCATGGGTGTCTGGCGCGACACGGTGCTTCGTCGGACCAGCGAGCATCACCCCACCGTTTCGCGTGGACACGCGGTGTACGCGCCCCTGTTCAAACTGCTCGACCAACGCGGCTGGGAACTCGTACCCGGTCTGCAAGCGTTCGCATCTCCAGCCGGCATCACACCCCGCGTCGTCTACGAGTCGCTGCGCGACGAATTGCTGCGCGACCTGGCCGCGGCTGGCCGGGTCGATGCCGTACTGTTGTTCCTGCACGGCGCAATGGTCGCCGACGGCTACGACGATTGTGAAGGCGACCTGCTCGAGCGTGTGCGCAGGTATGTCGGACGCGACGTGCCCGTCGGCGCCGAACTCGACCTGCACTGCCACGTCACCGCCGCGATGCTCGAACACGCCGACGTGCTCGTGGGCTACAAGCACTATCCGCACACGGACACCTACGATCGGCTCGAAGATCTGCTGCGGATTGTTCTCGATACAGCCGAAGGCAAGGTACGGCCAACGATGGCCTGCGTGCGCTGCCACATGCTCGGCATGTTCCACACGACGCGGCAGCCGATGGCAGGCCTCGTGTCGAGCCTGTATGAGATGGAAAAGGCGCCTCGCGTTCTGAACGCGTGGCTCGCCCACGGATTTCCCTACGGCGATGTGCCGGATATGGGCGCTTGCGCGGTCGTGGTCACTGATGGTGATGCGGACCTCGCCAAGGCGCTCGCCAATCGCATCCGCGACGACTTCTTTGCGATGCGCGAAGATGTGGTGCCGCCACTTCTGAGCATGGACGCGGCGCTCACCAATGCGATGCAGATACGCGCAGGTCCGGTCACCGTTGCCGACACGGCGGACAACACCGGAGGCGGCGCCCCGGGTGATTCGACCTACTTTCTGCAGGCGTTGATCGAACGCCAGATTGGCTCGAGTGCGCTCGGGCCGCTGTACGATCCCGGCGCAGTTGCGATCTGCCATGACGCAGGACCCGGCGCACATCTGCGATTGCGGATTGGTGGCAAGCTCGGCAGCGAATCAGGGCCGCCGATCGACGTCCGCTGCGCAGTGATCGCGGTGGCCGAGCGCGTGATTCAGCAGCTCAACGGTGGTCCTTCGAATCTCGGCCGATCCGCGAGCGTGCGCATTCAGCTGCCAGGCACGCCGGAGAGCATCGACGTGGTGTTGACCAGTAGACGCGTGCAGGCCGGATCGCCCGAACTCTTCACCGAGCTTGGCATCGACCCCGGCACGAAGCGATTGCTGATCGTAAAGTCGACTCAACACTTCCATGCGGGGTTCGCACCCATTTCGAGCGCCGTGTTGTATGCAACCGGCGCTGGCGCGTTGCAGGGACACATGCAGGACATTCCCTATCGACGGATCCACACGGAGTCCTTCTGGCCGTTCACCGATCATCCGGCGACCGCCAAGACATGAGTCAGCCACGAGCGCGTACCGCGATCGCCGTCGTGCTGGCGGCGTCTTTGATCGCCGGATGCGCGAGCATGCCCGACGTCGGCCCAACCGCCGGCCCGGACGATCCCGACGCAGGCACTCTGGTGCTCTCGGGCGATCGTACATACAGCATCCACTTCGAATCCCTCACCTACACCGGCGAAGGAGAGTTCCGCTGGCCGGATGGCCGAATCTATCGCGGCGCATTCGTCGATGGCCGAATGCACGGGTTCGGGATCGACTCGCGGTCGGACGGCAGCCGCTACGAGGGTGACTTCGACAACAACCGCCGCCATGGCGATGGCAGCCTCACGCTGCCGGATGGCAGCATCTACGAAGGCCAGTTCGTCAACGGCGCGCGTTCGGGTACAGGCAGCTACACGAGTGCCAGCGGCCGCTATGCGGGGCAGTGGTACGACGACGCGCCCAACGGATCTGGACGTTTCGACTATGCGGACGGCTCCTGGTACGAGGGCGAATGGGCAGCAGGACGGCGCAACGGTGTCGGCCGCTACCAACGCGATGAGGAGTCGAGCTACGAAGGCGACTGGGAGCAGGATCTGCCGCACGGGTTCGGCACGCTCACCGAGCGCAACGGGTTTTCCTACGAAGGCGGATTCGACGGGGGCGAACGCTCTGGCTACGGCGTCATCGATGTCGGCGACGGCATCGGCTATGCCGGTACCTGGGTCGAGAACCGGCGCCAGGGCTTCGGTCGCGAAGCGCGCCCCGATGGATCCGTCTATCTCGGGGAGTGGCACGCCGATCGACGCAATGGTCACGGCACCGACCAGCACGCAGACGGTTCGTTCCATCAGGGATGGTGGGAAGAGAACACACCGCTGGGACCCGGCACACGCAGATCCGCCGAAGGCATCGAGATCAGTGGACTCTGGAACGGCAGCTTCGTCACCAGCGGCGTCGTCACACTGCCAAGTGCCGACGAGTACGCAGGCAACCTCTATCAATTGTCGAAGCGATCCGTCAGCAGCCGTTTCCTGAAATGGCTGGAGGGGCGCGCCCGGGAAGGCAACCCGCACGCGATGCTGCTGCTTGCCCAGGCTTACGTGAATTTCCAGCGCCCAAAGCCAGATCCCGAACGCGCGCGCGCCTACTATCGCGCTGCGGCCACCGCGGGCATCGCCGAGGCGCAGTTCCAACTCGCGGAGACGCTGCTCGCCGATGCGCCAGAGTCGATCACAGACGGACTTGCGTGGCTGACACGCGCCGCCCAGCAGGGCCATGCCGGCGCCAATCTGCGACTGGGCGGGCTGTATCAGGTCGGTACCTCCGTGAGCCGCGACCATGGCGTCGCCGTGCGCTACTACACGGCTGCTGCGAAGGGCGGTGACCTCGTCGCACGAAACAATCTCGCCTGGCTCCTCGCGACTTCGACCGATGCATCACTGCGTGATGGCCCGCGGGCCGTCTCGCTCAGCCGGCCCATTGCGGTGCTGTACGACCACTGGACCTATCTGGACACGCTGGCAGCCGCTTACGCCGAGACCGGCAACTTCGACGGTGCCGTGCGCACACAACGGCGCGCGGTCGCGCTCGCCGATGGCGATGCGCCGTCGGAAACACTGCTGCAACTGGAAGCGCGACTGCGCAGCTATCAGTCGGGAACCGCATTCAGGGAAGTCGAAGAATCCCAGGGGGGTTGACATGAGCGAATCGATTCGCTGGCCGTTCACGTCCATGGTGAGCACATTCGAGGTCACCTCGGCCGATGCCGAGTACCTCGTCGCCGCAAACGGACGCAGGATCCTCGACGCCGCAGGCGGCGCCATCGTCGCCAACGTCGGCCACGGGCGTAAATCCGTTGCCGATGCGGTCGCAAACGCGACGCTCACCGAGTCTTATGTCATACCGCCATGGTTGACGCCGTCACGCCGGCGCCTGCTGACGCGCCTGACGCGTGACTGGTTGCCAGCATCGTTTCCGTTCGTGCATCTGGCATCGGGTGGCTCGGAAGGCGTGGAAACGGCGATGAAGCTCGCCATTCAATACCACGCTGCGCGTGGCGACACGACTCGATCCAAGATCATCGGCCGCGACGTCTCGTATCACGGCACCACACTTGCTACGACTGCGGTGGGGGGCCACGCAGCACGCAAAAGGGGCCTGGCACACGCACTCGAAGCCTATCCTGTGACCACCGCGCCGTATCCATTGCGGTCGGGACGCGCGCCGGGCGACAGCAACCTCGGTGCCTACTATGTGCAAGCGCTGCGCGAGACCATCGCGCGGGAGGGCGCCGACACCGTCGCTGCGTTCCTGGCCGAACCGATCACCGGCTCGTCGGGCGGCGCCATCGTGCCACCCGAAGACTACTGGCCGGGTGTGCGCGCGCTCTGCGACGAGTACGGCATTCTTCTGTTGATGGACGAGGTCATGACCGGCTTCGGTCGTACGGGCACGGTGTTCGGCTATCAGCACTGGCCGATCGAACCGGACATCCTCGTTTCCGGTAAGGGCCTCGCCGGCGGCTATGCGCCACTGTGCGGCGTGTTCGCAACGGAACGCGTTGGCAGGCCAATCGTCGATGCCGGCATGTACGTCATGTTTCACACCTTCGGCGCGCATCCCGCTGCCTGCGCGGCTGCCGACGAAGTGCTGCGCATCATGACGGACGAAGCACTGGTGCCTCGCGCTGCGGCAATGGGCGCTTTGCTCGGTCGCCGCTTGCGCGATGCGTTCTCCAACCATCCGTACGTAGCGGAAGTTCGCGGCCGCGGCCTGTTGCAGGCAATCGAGATCGTCGCCGATCGCAGTACCCTCGAGCCGTTTCCGATGGACGCGCGCATCACCGATCGCGTCACGGCGGCCGCGCTCGAAAGAGGTGTCTTCTACTACCCCGGCGGCACTGGCGAGGTGCGCGACATCATCTGCATGGGACCGCCATTCACGGTGACCGAGTCGCAGATCGACACCATCGTGGAAGTGCTCGCCGACAGCATCAAGGACGTCATTCCGTGAGCTTCGCGGTGGGCGTCGCCGCGTTCACCGATGCGATCGGCCTGATGCGCGATCATCGCATCGCGAAGTTCGTCTGGATGCCCGCGGTGGTCGCGCTGATCGTGGTGGGTTCGACGCTCGGCATCGTGCTGGCCAACGTCGACTTGGCGGTGGCATGGATACTTGCGCAACTGCCGGAGTGGTTGGGATTCATCGAGTGGGTGCTCGCGCCATTGGCCTATGTACTCGGCATACTCATCGGCGCACTGGTGTTCAGCTACGCGGCGACGGTCATCGCCAGCCCTTTCTTGGGCATACTGTCCGCTCGCGTCACGTTGCTCGCGACCGGGCAAGCCCCAAGCAGTCAGTTGAACACCGCAGCGATGATTGCCGCGACCCTCGGTCGCGAAGGGCGCAAGCTGCTGTATCACCTGCCGAGGGTGTTAATGGTGTTTCTGTTCACACTGTTGCCGGTGATCAATGTCGTGGCACCTATCGTATGGTTCGCCTTCGGCGCCTGGATCATGGCGGTGCAGTTCGTCGACTACGCTCCCGAGAACGAGGACATCGATTTCCGTGCAGCGCTGTCGACCTTGAAACAACACCGTGCGGCCGCTCTCGGCTTCGGCGCGCCAACGGCGCTGGCCATGGCGATCCCGATCGTCAACATCGTTGCTGTGCCCGTGGCCGTTGTCGGCGGTACGCTATTGTGGCATCGGCTGCGGCGTGAGAGGAATTGAAGTGGCGCACCTGTATCGAGTCATCGTTCCCGTTTCGGACATCGATAGTGCAGCGCGGTTCTACGCCGCCGTCCTCGAGCAACCCGGTGCGCGGGTGTCGCCTGGCCGCCACTATTTTCACTGCGAAGGCACCATCCTTGCGTGCATGGACCCACGCGCGGACGGCGAGCAGCGCGAAACGTCGGCCAACCCCGAGCACATCTACATCGCCATCGACGATCTGGAACACTGTTTTGCACGGTGCCAGGCTGCGGGCGCTGAACTCGATCCCGGTACGCTCCATGGTGGATCGCGTCTCGGCGTGATCGCGCAGCGTCCCTGGGGGGAGCGTTCCTTCTATGTGTTCGACCCGTTTGGAAATCCGGTCTGTTTCGTTGATCGAACGACTGTGTTCAGCGGATGAGTGGGTGAGCGAAACGATCGTCTATCTCGTTCGTCACGCCGAGAGCGCGCCCAGCGCGCGCGTGCCTGAATCCGATTGGCCGCTGTCAGAGACTGGCGAGCAGCAGGCGCAGGCCCTCGTTCCGCAACTGGGACGGCTCAACATCGATCACGTCGTCACCAGCCCGTATCGACGCGCGATGGCGACGATTGAACCCTTCTCACGCGCGGTCAGTCTGCCGATCATGACCGAGATCGACCTGCGCGAACGCAAGCTAACGGAGTCGACCGCAGAAGATTGGCTGGCGTTGCTCAAACGCGTGTGGGAAAACCCCACCCACGCTGAACACAACTGCGAATCGAACATCGATTGTCAGACTCGCGTGGTTGCATGCCTGAGCCGTCTGGCGCAAACGCATGGGGGTCGCACCATCGTTGCCGCATCCCACGGCAACGCGATCTCTCTCATGTTGAACGCCATCGAGCCCACATTTGGCTTCGAGGGCTGGCGGGCGATGCGCAATCCGGATTGCTTCGCGCTGAGGTATTCGCAGGCCCGATGGCACTGGCTCAGAGAGTTCCGGTTGGATTAGAGTCGACGGTCCCGACAATCGAAGAGAGGGACTGGCCATGCCACGCTATGTGATCGAACGCGACATTCCTCAGATCGGATCCGCCGAACGTGCGGCGCTGCGGGATGCATCCGCCAAATCGAACGAAGTGCTTGCCGAGATGAAGGCAGAGAAGAAGAACATTCAGTGGGAACACTCCTACGTCGCGGGCGACAAGACGTTCTGCATCTATCTGGCTGACAACGAGAAGCTGATCGCCGAGCACGCCAAGCGTTCGGGGTTTCCAGCCAGCAAGGTCCACCCCATCCGCCGGATGATCGACCCGGTTACCGCTGAAGCAGACTAGAGTCGCAACGGTCAGTCGAATTGAGTCGGCAACCCGGGACTCAGAGCGTGCGCTCGCAACATGTCGATGTCGACAGCGAGCGTGCGTCCCTCCGATAGCGATGGCAGGCGATCAGCCGGAAAAAACCTCGCAGCAGTCGTTTCGGCACTGGTGGCTGCGGCGCCGCCCACGAGCTCGCACAGGAAGAAGAGCTTGTAGATGTGTTCGAGCCGCCGTGGCGTATAGGGATGCAGGGATCGATCCTTCAGCGCCGCGAGCTTGACTACCCGCACTTCGTACCCGGATTCTTCTCGCACCTCGCGAACGATCGATTCGCTCGGGCTTTCCTGTTCGTCCGCCCAACCACCAGGCAGCGACCAGTTCCCATCCGTGGATTCCTTGACCAGCAGCACTTCATTGTCACGAAAGACCCCTGCGCGCACATCGACCTTCGGCGTCGGGTAGCCACGCTCGAGAGCGAACTGGTGCGTTACGCGCTCGGGTTCGACCCCGATCAGGGCCGCGATCAGGATTTCGGAAATCGTGTTGAGCTCCGCGAAGCGCTCGAGATCGAATGCGTCCTTGGAATAGGCCGTGCCAGTCTGGGCGATGGCGCGGATGCGGCGCAGCGCGTCGATCCAGATCACGACCCAATCGCCTCACGCACGCGGGCAAGCCGCTCGATGGTCGCCAGCGCAAGCGCCTGTTCGCTCGCAATATTGCGCACGATCACGTCGGTGAACCCGACCGCGCCGAGCTCCGCAATGCGATCGGCCACCTGCGCGACGTCACCGATGATCAGCGCCTCCGGCGCGAACCCTCGATAACCCTTGGCGATGTACGGCGCCATGCTCGCGCTCGCTTCACTTGCACTGGCACCGACGTAGACATCGCGGCGAATTGCGATCGTAGTCGGTGTCCTGCCGTGTTTTGCGCATGCCGCTCGATACGTCGACATACGCGCGCGACAGGTGTCCAGGTCCATCCCGGGATCTGCCAGCCATGCATCACCCAGCCGTGCAGCGCGATCGATCGCCGCCGGCGCCGATGCGCCGATCCACACATCGATTGGCTCAGGCGGCAGCGGCGAAATGCGGCTCTTGAGCAGCCGCCAACGCGCATCCGTAGTCACGCGCTCGCCGCGCCAGAGCGCACGGATGGTCGCAAGGGACTGTTCGAACATCGACGTGCGAAAACGGATATCGACGCCCATGCCAGCACTCTGTCGGGAATCGCCACCAAGACCACACTGCATGATGAATCTGCCAGGCGTGATCGCGGCGAGTGTCGCCGTCTGTTCAGCCACCAGCACCGGATTCCACAGCGGCAGCAGGTACAAGGCACCGGCCGGTTTGTCGCCCCACTCGGCGAGCATGCGTCCGAGAATCGGCGAGTTCTGATAGTAGGGCGTGGGGACGTGATGATCACCCACGAAAAGAGCGTCGAGATCTGCCTGTCGCGCCGCCCGCGCCCGCTCGACCATGTTGCGTGCGCCAAGGCGCGAATCGCTCACCAGGAAGGAACTGCTGACCGATATCCCGATTCTCATTTCCCACGCCCTATTTCCCTAATTCCTCCGGTCGCGCATCGCGGATCCGGTGTTCGATCACGGCGTCCTCGTGGATCAGGAAGTCGGCGACCACGCATCGGCCACGCAGCACGTCCGGCAGCCACATCGAGTCCGCCTGCCACAACCGCGAATATGGGATCCGCGCGATCGGACACCAGAACGGATCGGCCTCATCCGTCGCGGCTGGCGTGCCGGAGAACGTCCAGGCCACGAACACATAGCCGAGCATCGATCGACCGTCCGTGTCCTGAAATCGCAGCAGTGCGCGGCAATCCAGGTCACGCGGACAGACACAGACTTCCTCACGCGTCTCACGTGCCGCCGCACTGCGCGGCGATTCGTCGGCTTCGACCTTGCCGCCGGGCGCATTGACCTTTCCAGCGCCATGTCCGCGCAGCTTGCGGATGAGCAGTACCTCATCACCCCTGCGGACGAATGTCAGGGTCGCCCGCTCCGCCGGCTGCCACTGCTCATCGATGACGTCGTTCAGCCTACTGATAGATTGCTCCCGTTCGCGATTGGCTCATCATAGCGACATGAATCATCGCATCACCCTGCACCGCGGCGACATCACCCCCTTCGACGTTGACGCCATCGTCAATGCGGCCAACTCGAGTCTGCTCGGGGGCGGTGGGGTCGACGGTGCGATTCATCGCGCCGCCGGTCCGGCGCTGCTCGAAGCCTGTCGGTCACTCGGCGGTTGCCCCACCGGGCAGGCCCGAATCACACCCGGTTATCGACTGACCGCACGGTGGGTCATCCACACGGTCGGGCCGGTCTGGCGCGGCGGCAATCATGGCGAATCGGCCCTGCTCGCTTCCTGCTACCGGGAGAGCTTGTCACTTGCGCAGTCACATGGGGTCCAGTCGATCGCCTTTCCGGCAATCAGCACAGGCGTCTACGGCTACCCGCTGGCGCAGGCGACGCGAATCGCGCTGCACACGGTGCGCGAGCATGCATACAGCGCATCGATCGCCATCGACTTCGTCTGTTTCGATGAGACCGCGTTCGCGTGCTACGCCGATACGCTGGCCCGATACCGCGACTCGAGCGCGACGTAGAGATCCTCGGCAAAACGCGGTGAGCCGTCGTCGAGGTCCGCGGCAATCTGCATCAGATGCACGTTGTCCTCGACGCCACCCCAGAGTTTTCGATACACACCCGTCTTGTAGCCATTGGCCTGGCGGAAGCGATTGAGCACGTTCTTGCCTACGTAGTGGCGAAACAATTCATCGAACCGCATAGGCAACGCACGCATGACGGCGACGAACGATTCCAGGCAGAAATCCTGCTGCGCGAGACTGCGCACAGCAAGTCGCTCCACCGCCAGGCGGAAATCGGTTGCCGGCGCTGCAAGTCCCTGCTCAATCTGGGCAACGATGGCGCCGTCGACACGACCTCGCACCAGCGTATCGCGGCGCAGCATTTCGGACAGGCCGAAGTGCCAGATATCGACGATCTCGAGCCGCACCTGGTCGAGGTCGGGCTGCTGCAGCTTCCACCACTTCCAGCCGTAGTGATCGAGCAGCTCCGCGCATTCGACCCATACGGCGCGGTAATACGCATAGCCCTGGGTGCGCCATGCCGGGTGCACCTCTTCGTTGTGCGCTTCCTGCAGGTCGGCCATCAGAGCGATGCCGGATTCGATGGGGTGCATGTGGGGCTTATGTCCGTGACTGGCTTGCATTATCTTGCATTGGCCGGTGCAGACAACCCGGCACGGAGAGAATCGATGGCTCAAGGCCCGGTGACCGCGCTGGTCATGCACCCGGTGGTGCGCGATGAGTTGCTGCGGCCGGATCATCTCGAACGTGTGAGCCGCATTTGCCGACTCGTGTCGATCGAGCCATACCGCGACTTCGAAGCCCTCGCCGCCGATGGCGCGCGCGTGTCGGTGGTGATCACGAGTTGGGGCGCACCACGCATCGATACCCAGGCGCTGACCCACTTGCCCGGGCTGAAGCTGGTGGCCCATCTGGCCGGCACGGTGAAGGGATTCGTCGATGAATGCGTGTGGCGCCAGGGCATTCAGGTCGTCAACGCGGTCAACGCCAATGCGGTGCCGGTAGCGGAATACACGCTCGCCGCCATTCTGTTCACCAACAAGCAGGTACTGAAACTGGCGGCGTTCTACCATCGCCATCACGAAAATCGTGCGCCGTGGACCCGGGAAGCCCCGAATGTCGGCAACTACCGCAAACGCATCGGCATCATCGGTGCGTCCAACGTCGGCCGCAAAGTCATGGAGCTACTGCGTCCATTCGACTTCACCGTACTGCTCCACGACCCCTATGTGTCATTGCTCGAAGCGCGTGAGCTTGGCGCGCAGAAGGTCTCTTTGACGGAACTGCTCAGCAACAGTGACGTGGTGAGCATGCACGCTCCGCTGCTTCCGGAAACGCGACATATGCTGGGCGCGCGTGAGTTCGCGTTGATGAAGAACGGTGCAACATTCATCAACACTGCACGAGGCGCCTTGATCAATCAGGACGCCCTCATCGCAGAACTCGGGAGTGGTCGCATCGATGCCGTGCTCGACACGACCGAACCGGAAGTGCTGCCATCGACATCGCCGCTGTACCGCATGCCCAACGTCCTGCTCACGCCTCACATTGCCGGGTCTCTCGGCACCGAGACTCAGCGGTTGGCCGATCAGGTCATCGATGAAATAGAACGCTTCGCGCGCGGGCAGACGCTCAAGTATCGCGTTCGTTTCGACGAACTCGCCCGACTCGCCTGACCCTTGCGGTAGACTCCCGATCCGAACTTGGAGAATGCACGATGGACCTTTCATACGGCCCCGAATACCAAGCGTTGCGCACCGAAGTACGCGCGTTCATCGACAAGCACAAGGATCAGGCGCCGCGCGCGGGTCTGCGCGATACGCAGACGCTCGCATGGCAGCGGCTGCTGATCGAATCCGGCTACGCCGCGCGTACAATTCCGAAGGAGTACGGAGGCTACGGCGCGAATCCCGACATTCTGGAATCGCGCATCATCGCCGAGGAGTTCGCGAGCGCAAGGGTATCATCGGGACTCGGCGGACAAGGAATTTCGATGCTCGTGCCCACGCTGCTGGAACTCGGCACCGAAGCACAGAAGAAGTATTTCATTCCGCCAACGTTGCGCGGTGAAATGGTGTGGTGCCAGGGCTACTCCGAACCCGGCGCAGGCAGCGATCTCGCGAGTCTGCGCACCAAGGCAGAGCTCGATGGCGATGAATGGGTCGTCAATGGCCAGAAGATCTGGACCAGCACCGCGCAGTTCGCCGACTGGATTTTCTGCCTCGTGCGCACCGAGCCCAATGCCCCCAAACATCAGGGCATCAGCTTCCTGTTGTTCTCCATGAAAACGCCCGGCATCGAGGTCCGGCCGCTGGTGACAATGACGGGGGATGCCACATTCAACGAAGTCTTCTTCACCGACGTTCGCGTACCCAAGCATCAGATCGTGGGCAAACGCGGCGAAGGCTGGTTCGTGGCCAACTCGATTCTGCGTCACGAACGCGGATCGCTTGGAGATCCAAACGCAACGCTTTCGCGTTACAACGCGCTGGTCGAATTGATGAAGAAGGAGACCGTCGATGGCTGCCGCCTGATCGACGATCCACTCTTGCGCGATCGACTCATGCGCATTCAGGGCCGCGTCATGGCGATGCGCGCCAACGATCTGCGGCTGTTGTCATCGAAACTGAACAACACGCAAGCGCCGCTCGCGAGCATGATCGTCAAACTAGAAGGCACCGAACTGCGTCACGATCTCGAAGGCCTGGCAATCGACGTGCTGGGCGAACTTGGCGTGCTGTATGGCGACACCCCCTATCTGAAGGATGGCGGCTCGTGGCAGTACCAATACATGTTCTTCCTGGGCCTCATCATCGGTGGCGGCACATCGCAAATTCAAAAGAACATCATCAGCGAACGCGGACTCGGCATGCCGAAGGAACCCAAGATCGCGTCGGCCAAGGGAGGTTAGCCATGGAGTTCGGATTGTCTTCCGATCAGCAGATGCTCAAAGATTCGATCGACCGCTACCTCGCCGATCATGCGGGGCTCACCAAAGCACGCGGGTTCGCGACGAGTTCCAGCAGCCGCGACGACGGGCTGCGGCGCGCGCTTGCCGAACTCGGTGTGTGCGGCCTCATCATCGATGAGGCACACGGTGGCGTCGGCCTCCGTCTCCTCGATGCCGCGCTGGTAGCCGAGTCGCTCGGTCACTACATCGCGCCGGCGCCTTTCGTTGCGAATTCCGTCATGGCGCCGCTGGCATTGATGCGCGCGGGCTCCGACGCCCAAAAGCAGAACTGGTTGCCGCGCATCGCTGCCGGCGAAGTGGTGGTCGGTGCCGCAGTTGCCGAATCCGCCGCGGGTGCGCGGGAAGGTGCGGGTCTTCGCGTTCAAGGTCAATCGATCACCGGCAAGGCCCTGTTCGCACTCGATGCACCGGCAGACGCCTATCTCATCGCGGGCGCCAACGGCACCTTGTATCTGGTGGCGGCCAAGGCCAAGGGCCTTGCAGCACGCCCACTATCCACCATCGACAAGACCCGGCCGGTGATGGAACTGACCTTCCATGGCACGCCTGTCGAGGCCCTGCCCGGCAGCATAGGTACCGACATGCTCGACCGGGTACTCGATGCCGGTCGCGTGATGCTGGCCGCGGATACCCTGGGCGCGGCTTCGAACATGCTCGATCAGGCCGTGGCCTACGCGAACGAGCGGGAGCAGTTCGGCCGCAAGATCGGATCGTTCCAAGCTGTGAAGCACCTGTGCGCCGAAATGGCCGCAGCGCTCGAACCATGCCGATCCATGGTCTGGTATGCGGGTTTTGCCCTCGATGCGCTGCCGGAAGAGGCGCATCTGAGCGCCTGTCATACCAAGGCACATCTTGCCGAAGTCGGCAAATTCGTCGCCAAGACCGCAACGGAAGTTCACGGGGGGATGGGATTCACGGACCTCTTGGGGCTGCACTATTGGTTCAAGCGCATTGGTTTCAACCGCCAGATGCTGGGCTCTCCCGAGCGACTGCGGGAAGCGGCTGCGCGAGCGCAGTCCCTGATCGCATAGCCGGGCATCGTCGGCGCGGTTGAAATGACGGGTGTCAGGCCCCACGTTGTGATCTGACATCAAAATTGACGGATCTCATGACGGACACCCCTTCGATTCTGCCGGTGCTGCCGCTCAAGAACACGGTGGTCTACCCCGAGCTCGTGGTGCCCCTGGCCGTGGGCCGACCGAAGTCGCTCGCTGCGGTCAAGGCGGCCATGGATGCAGGCACGTCGCTGCTCACGGTCGCCCAACGCGACGGATCGCTCGAGGATCCCGATCGGCACGAGCTGTACGACTTCGGCACGCTGGTCAGCATCAAGCGCATCGAACGCCGGGAAGGCGGCGCTCAAGTCATCGTGCAGGGCGTCCAGCGTGTCAAAGTGCTCGAAGCGGTGACCGAGGCCGAGGGCGAGTCCGAGTACCTCAAAGTCAGCTACGAACTGCTCGACAAGCTCGCAGTGTCCGATTCCGACCCCGACTTCGCGCGCATCGATGCACTGGTGCGCGAGAACCTCGGTCTCGGCCGCAGGATCGCCACGCTGTTCGACTCCGAGAACGGACCAACGATGTTCCAGCAGCTGATCGGTTCGATCAGCGACCCGATCACCCAGATGTATCGCATGGCCTCGCTTGCCAACCTCGACGTCGAGCGCGAGCAGCAAGTGCTGGATGCGAGCACGACGCTCGCACTGATGGACAAGATCCACGAGATCCTGTTGCACGAGTCCACGGTCAACGAAGTGCGCCGGGAAATCGCCGAGACCGCCAAGCACGACATTGACAAGCAGCAGCGCGAACACCTGCTTCGCCAGCAGAAGCGCGCCATCGAACAGGCGCTCGGTGAAGACGCAAGTGCAAGCGAAGAAGTCGCCGAACTGAAGGAGCAGCTGGCCAAGGCGCAGCTACCTGAAGTCGTGCAGAAGGAAGTAGATCGGGAGCTCAAACGGCTCGGTCGGATGTCGGAAAACGCCGCCGACTATCAGGTTGCGCGCAGCTACCTCGAGCTGGTCGCCGAGCTGCCGTGGAACAACCGCACGGAAGACGCATTGGATCTGCCGCACGCGAAGGCGGTCCTCGATGAGGATCACTACGGCCTCGAAGACGTCAAGGATCGCATCCTCGAGAGCCTTGCCGTCATGCAACTGAATGCCAGCGCCAAGGCACCGATCATCTGTCTGGTCGGTCCGCCCGGTGTCGGCAAGACCTCATTGGGCCAGTCGATCGCGCGCGCGATGGGTCGAAAGTTCGAACGGCTGTCGTTGGGCGGCCTGCATGACGAGGCGGAGTTGCGCGGTCACCGCCGCACCTACATTGGCGCGATGCCGGGGCGCCTCATTCAGGCCATCCGTCGCGCCGGCGTCAGCAATCCGCTGCTCATGCTCGACGAGATCGACAAGCTCGGTCGCGACTTTCGCGGCGATCCGGCCGCGGCGCTGATGGAAATTCTCGACCCGGCGCAGAACAAGGAGTTCAGAGACAACTACCTGAATCTTCCGTTCGATCTGTCCAAGGTGTTCTTCATCACTACCGCCAATACTCTGGAAGGCATTCCGGGGCCGCTGCTCGATCGCATGGAAATCATGGAGCTGACCGGCTACAGCGACATCGAAAAGCGCGAAATCGCGCGCCGCTACCTGATTCCCCGTCAGCGTGCCGAGACTGGTCTGAAGGAGTCGCAACTCGACATTCCGGAGGATGCGCTGACGACGCTGATGCGGCGCTACACCCGGGAAGCCGGCGTTCGCGGTCTCGAGCGCACCATCGGCCGTCTGGCACGCAAGCGTGCGCGCCAGGTGCTGGAAACGCGCATTACGGCGGAGCAGCCGCTGCCGCCCATTACCGATGCAACCCTGCCCGAACTGCTCGGGCCGATGCGCTATCAATCGGACAAGGCGCGTGAGGCTCAGCCGGCGGGCGTTGCCGCGGGTCTTGCGTGGACCGAAGCCGGTGGCGATGTGCTGTACATCGAAGCCGTGCTCACCCACAAAGATGAGAAGGTGACGCTCACTGGACAACTCGGCAATGTGATGCAGGAGTCCGCCAAAGCTGCACGCAGCTACATCTGGTCCGCGGCTGAAGCGCTCGGCATCTCACGTAAGCGCATCGAAAAGCGCGGTGTGCACATCCATGTGCCCGCAGGCGCGGTACCCAAGGACGGGCCATCTGCAGGCATCACGATGGCCACGGCCCTCGTATCCGCCTACAGCGGCCAGCCGGTGGATCCGGATCTCGCCATGACCGGAGAACTGACTTTGTCGGGCCTGGTGCTGCCGGTGGGCGGCATCAAGGAAAAAGTGCTGGCCGCGCATCGCGCCGGCAAGCGCAAGCTCATTCTGCCAAAGGACAACGAGGCGGATCTTGCGAAGCTGCCCGACAGCGTGCGCAGCGACATGCGCATCACCCTCGTCGAACGTCTTGAGGAAGTGATCGCACTGGCCATTCCGGATCTGCGCGCCGCACGCGACGACGATGACGACGACGACTGAAGCTGTGGGAGCGCGCTTGCGCGCGACTCATCTCAAGAGAACCCAAGCACTTGTTACGGCGGCGGCGTGCGCAAACGCGTCAAGGGCACGAACTGCACCGGAAGCACGTCGCGACGGCTCATCACGCCACTGGCGTCCTTGGTCAACAGCACCAGCATCTGCGAACCGTCGGGATCGCCGACCGGCATGACCATCCGTCCGCCCGGCCGCAACTGTTCGATCAGTGCAGGCGGCACTTCGGCGGCAACCGCTGTGACGATGATGCCATCGAATGGCGAGGCTTCCGGCCAGCCGAACCAGCCGTCACCCGCGCGCACATCAACGTTGTCATATTCGAGCGAGTCGAGCGTCTGTGCCGCCCGCGCAGCGAGTTCCGGCACAATCTCGATGGTGAATACTCGATCGACCAGGCGTGACAGCACTGCGGCCTGATAGCCGGACCCGGTACCGATCTCGAGCACGCGCTGCCCCACTGCGGGCTGCATCAGATCCGTCATGAGCGCGACGATGAACGGCTGAGAAATGGTCTGCTGATAGCCGATACCAAGCGGTACGTTGTAGTAAGCCAGATGAGACATGTCATCCGGAACGAACTCGACTCGAGGTGTTTGCGCCATCACATCGAGCACCGCCTTGCTCACCTGCGACTGTCCAGTGTAGTCGGCGGTACGGCGGGCATCCTCATTGATGGCATCGATCATCAGCGACACGGCGCTGGGCGGTTCGTCACTGGCCATGCTGTGCATGCTCCAATTCAATATCACGGCGAGCATCAACATTCGCGCGCGCATCATCGGCGTCAACCGCCATTCAATCCGCGATAGAACGCGGCCAGGCCATCCAGGAACATCTCCACCGCCAGCAGCACCAGCAGCATGCCCATCAGCCGTTCGAGCGCGCGCACGCCCCGATCACCCAGCACTTTCATGAGCCACGGCGAGCAGGCGAGGATGACTGTGGTCGCGGTCCAAGCGATCAGTAGCGCGACGCACCACTCCCACAATCGATCCGGTTCGGACGACGACAAGAGCAGCAACACGGCAAGCGTCGATGGGCCTGCCACCAGCGGCACCGCGAGCGGCACGATGAAAGGGTCTTGCACATCCTCTTCCTCGTTGCCGGAGCGAGGAAAGATCATCCGTAGCGCGATGATGAACAGCAGAATGCCGCCGGACAGACTCAGCGTCGGCTGACTGAGTCCGAGAAACGTCATCACCACATTGCCGGCGAACAGGAATCCGAGCAGGATGATCAACGCGAAGATGAGTTCGCGCGCGACGATGCGCGACCGACGAGCCGGTTCGAAGCGCGCCAGCACGGCATTGAAGATCGGGATATTCCCCAGCGGGTCCATCACGAAGAACAGCGTCGCCGCAACGGCGATGACACCGGACCAGTCCACGTTGCTTTCTCCTCGAGCCAGCACGCAGCGTAGGCGATCCGCGCGGGCCAGAACAGCGCCGACGCGATGGGGTAAGCTCACAAGACAGGGAGGAACCTACCGATGGACTTCAGAAAACACTCGATCGAAGCGCTGGTGGGTGACGTTCGGGCCGGACGCACCAGTGCCGAGACGCTCACCCGCGCGGCGTTGAGCAATGCCGAGTCGACACGTAACACGATCAACGCCTTCTGCGCGATCGACCCGGATCTCGCCATCGCCGACGCACGCGCGGTGGATGCACGATTGGCCAAGGGTGATCCAGTCGGGCCGCTGGCCGGAATTCCCTGCGGCATCAAAGATCTGGAAGACGCGCGCGGATTCGTGACCACTTTCGGCTCCGCGCTGCACACCAAGGATGCACCGGCGAAGAGCGACTCCGTGCTCGTGGCGCGACTGAAAGTTGCTGGCGCCATCGTCATCGGTAAGACCAACACGCCGGAGTTCGGCTACAAGGCCGTGAGCGACAACAAGCCGTTTGGTGCGTCACGCAACCCCTGGAATACCGGTTACAGCTCGGGGGGATCGTCGGGCGGATCGTCCGCCGCACTTGCGGCCGGCATCGTGCCGCTGGCAACCGGATCCGACGGCGGTGGCTCGATCCGCATTCCATCGGCCGTCTGCGGCATGAGCGGCATCAAGGCAAGCCAAGGACGCGTACCGGTCGGAGGGCCGGTGCCGCCCGGGTCGGGCCTGCTCACGGTCAAGGGTCCGATGGCGCTGCGCACCCGCGACATTGCACTTGCGCTGGACGCAGTCTGCGGCAACGAGCCGACGGACCTGTTCGGCTTGCCGACCTTGGCGCAGCGATTCCGACCGCAACTCGATTCGAACAACGCGCCCGCGCGCGTCGTCTGGTCGCCGACGATGGGTTACGCGACGGTCGATAAGGACGTGATGGCCCAGTGCAACGCGGCCATCGAGCGTCTGGCCGATGCGGGCGTCGAGATCATCGAGCGGCAGTCCATCTGGCAGGAAGACCCGGTCCAGCATTGGTTCCAGTTTTGGACAGCCGCCCGTGCCCGCGCCCAGGGAGATCTCAAAGGCACGCCGGCGTGGGATCAGATCGATGAGGAGTTGAAGCCTCAGATCGAATACGGCCTCACGCGCGTCACGGGGGTGACCTATGCGCGCGCGATCGATGCCTGCCACACGCTTGCTTATGCGTTGTCTGAGGCCTTTGCCGACGCACCCCTGATTCTGACGCCCTGCACCGCAGGCAAGACGCCGAGACTCGGCACGTCGATGGGCAACGTCAACGGCACCGATGTGCCCGGCTGGGTCGGATTAACCTACGGCATCAACATGACCCGCAATCCCGCCGGGACCGTGCGCGCCGGTACGACGCCGGAAGGTTTGCCAGTGGGCCTGCAGATCATCGGTCCCCAGCGGGACGATCTGGCCGTACTCAAGGCCATGTGCTTCATGGAGGATCTGTTCGGCTTCGCGCACGACGCGGCCGGGGGCGTCGGCTGAACAACCAGCAAAGACTTTCGCGGGCTTGCCCGCGAATCACCTCAGTTCGCCACCAGCCGATCCACCAGCTCCTCGAACGCGCTGACGCGCGGGGCGATCCGATCCACCGTGTCCTGCCAGAACGCAGGCGTTGCCAGATCGACATCGAGATGCCGCCGCGCCAGCTCCTCGGCGGACATGCGTCCGGTGTCACGTAGAAGTTCCACGTAGCGAGGATAGAACGTATCTCCCTGCAGATCCTTGCGCAGGTACACGCCGAGGCTGAACAGGAACCCGAACAGATACGGGAAGTTGTAGAAGGACAGTCCCGAAATGTAGAAGTGCAACTTCGATGCCCAGAACATGGGGTCGGGTTCGGACATGGATTCGCCGTACCAGGTCTGCCAAGCGTCGGCCATGAGCGCCTTCAGTTCGTTCGGTCGCAACGGTCTCGCCTCGCGGCGCTCATGGAATGCCCGTTCGAACTCGAACCGCGCCGGAATGTTGAGCATGAACGAAGGCACCGACGCGATCTCTTCCCACATGATCGCGAACCGGCCCGCATCGTCGCTGGCCCGCGCAAGCAGCGCATCACGGACGGTCGTTTCGCCGAACGTGCTGGCAGTTTCCGCAAGCGACATGCCGTAGCCGCGCTGGCAGTCGGGCAGGTCACGCATCACCCAGGAGTGAAACGCGTGACCGAGTTCGTGTGCAAGCGTAATGACGTCCGTCGCCGAACCCTGGTACGTCATGTAGACGCGGGGGGTTTTCGACTTGGCGAAACCCGTGCAGTAGGCACCCGGGCGCTTGCGGGACGACACACTGCCTTCGATCCAGCGCGAGTCGTTCACCATGTGGACGAACTCGCCCATCTCGGGGCTGACACTGCCGTAAGCATCTGCGATCAAGTCGATCGCTTCAGCAAAGGGAATTGGGCGTTCCGCCCCGCCCAGACTCGGCGCTGGCGCGCGCACGTCCCACGGACCGAGCGCATCACGCCCAGTGGCACGCGCCATTGCCTTGGCAGCGCGTCGCGCAAGTGGCCGAGCATCGCGCGTGATCTCGAGCAGGTTGGTAAGCGTCACCCGCGATATCCGATTCATATGCACCGGCGCATCGAGATAATGGACCGGCTGCTTGCGCGCGCGTTTGCGATTGACCTCGAGACGCCACCCGGCAATCGCGTTGATAGCTGCGGCGCACGACTCCGCCTGATGCTCCCAGGCTGCATTGATTCCGGTCCAGGCAGCCTGCCGCTGGCGCACGTCGCTCTTCTGCAACAGCCCGTTGGCCTGCGCCATACCGAGGGTTTCGACTTCATTCCCGACCAGCACGTCGCACGTCATGGTGCCGGACAGCTGATCGTATAGACGCCCCCAGGCATGGATTCCGTCCTGGGACAGTCCGTTGATGAGGCTCTCCTCATCAAGGCTGAGCAGCTCGTGACGTCGCAGCCGGTTGTGGCGCACCACGAACGCCGATGGTGCGACTTCCGGATCAGACAGATACACATCGATCACCTCATCGCGTGCGAGGTCGAGAAACTGCGATGCCGGGGTCAACAAATCGCCGTAACGCTTCTGATATTTCTGCAGGCGGCCTTGCAGGGCTTGAGCCGGTTCATTTTGTGCGTCCACTGACAGCAGACAGCTCGCATAGGTCAGCGGATTTCGCAGCAGTCGAATCGCCCGTTCCGACAATCGAAAGACCCGCTGCGCGGCGGCAATCGCGTCAGCAGCTGCGATCGGATCGAGCGTCCGCGCATTCGGCAGCATCGCAACGAGCACGGGGTTGACCGATTCGATCTCATCGAGCAGTTCAGCGAGCGCGGCGAGGTCGGCTTCGAGTTCGAGGCTCTCACAGCCTGCGTACTCAGCGGTCAAATCCCAGTTCGGTCCCTGTAAGTTCATCGCTGCCGGATTGGTAGATGATTTCGACCGAAGTCTACGTCAGAACTCGCGTAGCACGCGAAACCCACGGTCGTCCGCCGGATTGGATGCCGGCTCGCGATTGCCCACCCCAACTTCAGCGCCAACATCCCAGGAACCGCCACGCACGACGAAGTTCATGCAGTTCTCGGCGACTCGCGGGCGTCCGTCTTGACGGGCACCAGCGTGATCACTCGACCAGCAATCGAGCACCCATTCGGAAACATTGCCAACGACGTCGTACATTCCGAACGCGTTGGCTTGGTAGGAGCCAACCGCTGCCGTACGCACCTGACCGTCGTCGCACGTCACGGTTTCCCATTCCCGGTAGAGTCTGGCCGCGCTTGCATCCGCGACGTTGCCGAAAGTACACACCGGTTGCGATGCATCGGCAGCGCCGAACTCACTGCGGGTGCCGGCACGTGCCGCAAACTCCCACTCCGCTTCACTCGGCAGCCGATAGTGCTGCCCGGTCTGATCGGTGAGCCATCGGGTGTAGGCGATGGCGTCGTCGCGGTCGACGCGCGCAATCGGATGGGCATCGGTCTCATGTTGCTGCGCGTCGGGAAGTCGGCGCCCCGTCGCGTTCGCAAAGGCGCGATACTCACTGCGGGTCACTTCGCGGGTACCGATTGCGTATGGCTGACCGAGGATCACGCGCGTGCCGCCAAGCATGAACTCGCCGTCGGCAATCACCACGACTTCCGGGCCCTCGCCACCCGCACGCAGTCGATCGCGTGAACGGGCACCGGCACGCGCATCGATTCGCACGAGCGCAATCGTCAGATCCGCTCCGGCCTCCCCCAGTTGTACCATCTGCTGCTGACGACGGTAGCCTTTCGCACGCGCGGTGACTTCGACCGTTCCGGCTGCGAGCCGCATGTCCTCACGATACGGCTCGGTCTGTGCAAGCCGACCTGAGCCATGGCGCACGTCGATGACCGCATTGGCCGGTGTTGCGCGGATGCGAAGATGGACGAACTGCTGCTGCAGCGCCACCGAGTGCATGTTGCGACCGACATTGATCTTCACAGTCACCCGCTGCGGTGCGAAGCCGCCATGGCTCACAAGCAACTCGTACTCCCCTACAGCGAGTTCAATGCCGCGGCGGTAGACGAGTTTTCCATCAGTGAACGCGACGGACGCATCGTCAGGCGTCGTCTGCACGACCAGCGTTCCGAGAGGTATGCGTTCCAGGTCCACGCTGACTTCGCCCTGCGCGTGCGGAAGTACGTCCACGGATCGCTGCACCGCGCTGCGGCCAGCGATCGTCATGCGCACCGAATGAACGCCCGCCACAAGCCGTTCAATCTCGAGCGGCGTGACTCCAGGTGCCGGTTCGTCATCGACCGTCACAGTCGCACCCTTTGGGTTCGTGATTATGCGTAGCGATCCGTACTGAACCGGCAGCGTGATTGCCATCGAGCGCGACTCGTCCCGCGTGAGCGTCACGCGCTCGACGTGGTCGTCATGAAAGCGATGCGTGAGCTTCAGGATCGCCTCACCAGGACTCACGGATGTCGAAATGGGCGTCGTACCAACGAGTCCACCGTCGACGAATACCTGGGCACCCTCCGGCTGCGAAGAAATCGACAGCTGCGCAGTTCCGAACACGAGTCGGTTCGTGACGCCGCCGGCGATCCAATCTGCAACCACCAGGACCGCGAGGAACGCAGCGACGCCGATTACTAGACTCTTACGCTGCACCGATCGCTCCGTACTTCACAGCGGTGCATTGTGAGGAAATCTCGCCCGACGCGCCAACTGCACCGCGGGCGCAGTCCCGAATGCGTCACGCCTCTGCCATACTCGCTCGAGGGGGTACTCAGATCATGTCATGGCAGGAAGAACTCGACGAACTAGAGCGCCGCGAAGCCCTCGCGCGCGCGATGGGCGGCGCGGAGAAAGTTGCACGGCAGCACGAGTTCGGCAAGCTCACCATCCGCGAGCGCATCGATGCAGTCAGCGACCCAGCCTCCTTCCGCGAAATTGGTACCCTCGCCGGGGTCGGTCGCTACGACAGCGATGGCAACCTGATCGGTTTCACGCCGTCGAACTTCGTGTTCGGTACAGCAACCCTCGACGGACGCCACGTGGTGCTGTCGGGCGATGACTTTACGGTGCGCGGTGGATCCGCCGATGCCTCCATTCCAGGTAAGCGCCTGAAGGCCGAGGGTCTCGCCCTCGAACTGAAGCTCCCGCACGTACGCTTGGTTGACGGCATGGGCGGCGGCGGATCTGTGAAGACGATCGAAATGGCGGGTCGAACCTACATCCCGGAGCTGCGCGGTTGGGACATCGTGGTCCAGCACCTGACTGTGGCGCCATCGGTGTCCCTTGCACTTGGCTCTGTAGCTGGCATTGGTGCCGCGCGTGTTGCGACCGCGCACTACAGCCTGATCGTCCGCGACACGGCGCAGATGATGATCGCGGGCCCGGCGCTGGTGGACTGGGCGCAACTCGGCAACGTGTCCAAAGAAGAACTCGGCGCTAGTCGCATTCATACCCGCAATGGTGCAATTGACGACGAAGTGAACTCGGAGAGCGAAGCGTTCGAGCGCGCGCGCCGGTTCCTGTCCTATCTTCCAACCAACGTCGACGAGTTGCCGCCGGTCGTTGCGTGCGCTGATGACCGCAACCGCCGTGACGAATCCCTGCGCACCATTGTGCCGAAGGACCCGCGCAAGGTGTACAAAATGCGAACCGTCATCGATTCGGTGTTCGATCGCGACAGCTTCTTCGAGATTGGCCGCCAGTGGGGTCGCTCAATCATTACCGGGCTCGCTCGTCTGGATGGCGTACCGGTTGCCGTATTCGCCGAGGACCCCTTCGTCTATGGCGGTGCATGGACTGCGGATTCATGCCGCAAGCTCACGCGGTTGATCGATCTTGCGTCTACTTTTCATCTGCCACTCATTCATCTGGAGGATTGCCCCGGTTTTCTGATCGGCAAGGAGTCGGAAGAACGCGCGACCATTCGTGCAGGCTCACAGGTACTGGCAGCGCTTGGCCAATCGCCCGTGCCATTCATCACCATCATCGTGCGCAAGGCGTTTGGCGTCGCTGGCGGCGCCAACCACAAACCGGGCAGTCATCACTTCCGAGCGGCCTGGCCATCGGGGGATTGGGGCTCGCTGCCCATCGAAGGCGGCATCGAAGTTGCCTACAAAGCCGAACTCGCCGAAGCCGCGAACTACGACGAGCATCTTGCGACGATCAAGGAACGGTTGAACCGGCTGCGATCACCGATGCGATCGGCCGAGTACTTCGAAATCGAGCAGATCATCGATCCGGCGCAGACCCGTGCGCTGCTGACCCATTGGATCGCGCTCGCGCGCAAGGCGCTGCGGCCTGGACCGGTCGCGTTCGGTTATCGGCCGTGACTGGCGGGTGGAAGCGGGCTTGCCCGCGAACGCCTTGCGCCAGTATTCGCACCAAAGGGCACTCCCACAGAGAGCTGCCTAAGCCGCCGGCTCGCCGCGCCCCGGCCAGATGTATCCTGCCTTGACCATGCACTCGATCACCGCAGGCTGACCCTTCGCGGTCGCGGCGAGCGCGCCATCGAGCGCAGCGCCGAAATCATCTGGCCGTTCGACGCGCTTGGCCCACGCGCCGAGCGCGGTCGCGAGGTCAGCATAGTTACCACCCTGACTGTTGGCATCGAACTGCTCATGGGCCTTCACGAGCGACGGCGTTTCGATCGCCATGATGCCGTTGTTGAAGATGATGGTGATGATGCCGATGCGGTTGCGCACGGCGGTGTCGATGTCCATACCCACCATGCCGATCGCGGAATCGCCCATCACGTTGACGCAGACCTTCTCGGGACAGGCGAGCTTCGCCCCCATGATGGCTCCCAGTCCAAATCCGAGCTGTGTGGTCTTGCCCCAACCGAGATAGCTGCGCGGTGTCGGTGATTCCCAGAATGAAATGATCTGCTCGCGCGGCGTCCCGGCATCGTGCGTCATGATCGTGTTGCGCGCATCGAGCCGGTTCATGAGCTCATGGACGATGCGGTATTGATTGATCGGCACTTCCTTGGAAGACAGTTCGCTCTGCCATTTGGCGAGGAATGCCTGCTTGCGTTGCCGAACCTCCTCGGCGACTTTGCCTGGCCCCTTCTTGACCTTGCGTCGTTCGAGTTCGGCATTGATGGCGGCGAGTGTCAGCTTCGCATCACCGACCAGCGCATGCTCGACCGGGTAGTCCTTGTTGATGTCCGCCTCGCTGTTGGTCGCCTGAATCAGTTTCTTGCCGTTTGGTACGTTGGTTCCGTACAGCGTGCGCGTGAAGCTCGTACCCACGCCGAACACTACATCCGCCGCATTGAGATAGTGCATCTTGTGCTCGGGCTTGGTGATCGCAGACGCGCCGAGCGACAGCGGATGGTTCTCGGGGAACGCGCTCTTGCCCGGCATGGTGGTACATACGGGTGCGTCGAGCCGTTCGGCGAGTTCCACGAGTTCGTCGGTTGCGTGAGCGAACAGCACGCCCTGCCCGGCGTAGATCACTGGCGTCTTGGCGGCGAGCAAGGCATCGACCGCAGCAACGACGGCCGCCGGATCCGCGCCAGAACGCGACCCGCGCACAGGTGCGTAGTCGAGTTCGCCCTTGAGGTCGCCCATCAAGGCATCGATTGCGGTTTCCATCATCACCGGGCCGCTGCGGCCGGTGCGCAGGCGGTAGAATGCATGGCGCAGCGTCGACGCGATGCGATTCGGGTCATCGACGAACGCCCGCCACTTGGTGACGTGCGCGTAGTTGTCACGCGCACTGAAGACGGGCGTCGTGCCCTGCCGGGCGCGCGCTTCTCCTGCAGGCAGAAACAGCAGCGGGACGTTGTCCGTGAATGCCTGGGCGATACCGGGAAACGCATTCTCCGCGCCTGGGCCATGCTGGCAAACGAATACACCGATGCGTTCACCGTTGGTGGTGCGGCTGAAGCCGTCGGCGATGGCGATGCCGACCCGTTCCTGCCGACAGACGATTGGACGGATACCGACCTTCGCACACGCTTCGATCAGATCCGCATGTGGAAAACACGCGATGAACTCCACGCCCTCGCGTCTCAAAATCTCCGCAATTGCCTCTACACCTTTCATCTTTCCCCCTGACCGACGGATGAGTACCTATGCGCCTTCGACGAGACGTTGTTTGGCGCGCTCGATGAACCGCGCCATGGTTTCGACCGGCTGCGCGCCCGGAATCGAGAACTTGCCGGCGAGGATGAAGCACGGCACACCGGACAGTCCCGCCTCATACGCCCCCCGCACCTTCTCGCGCACATCGTCTCTGCCTTCCTCGGTGTCAAGTCGCGCTCGAACCTCGTCCCGATCGATACCACAACTGGCGGCGGCGTCGGCGAGCACATCGAGATCACCGAGGTCGCGGCCCTCGCAGAAGTAGGCGTTGAACACCGCATCCATCAGCGCATGCTGGCGTGCGTCACCATCGAACATATTGATCAGTCGATGCCCGGCGAGGGTGTTTGGCACTCGTTCGATCTTGTCGAAGGCGAGGTTGATGCCTGCATCGGCGGCTTCTTCCGTGATCCGTTGGGAGACTTCGCGCCGATCCGCATTGGCGCCAAAGCGCGCCTTGTAGAACGCAGCCCGATCGACACCTTCAACGGGCAGATCGGGATACAGCTGATAGGGACGCCACCACACCCTCACGCCCTCGCCAACGGGCGTTGCGAGCACCGCATCGAGGCGCCGCTTGCCGATGAAGCACCAGGGGCAGATCAAGTCCGAGAATACGTCAATGTCCATGAGGGTGGCCTTGGCCTGGCAATGGCCCGATTATAGGCATGTACGCGCGCCACGGTCCGAATGAGAGGGGAATCCGATGCAGGTCGGTCTGGTCACGGGCAAGTCACAGCTTTCACTGGTCGAAATGCCGACGCCGGCGCCACAGCCCGGTAAGGCCGTGGTGACCGTCAGCTATTGCGGTATCTGCGGCACTGACCTGCACGCCTATCAATCGGGCGAGCCCTACAACCCGGCCATCTGCGGCCACGAATGGACGGGCCACGTCAGCGCGCTCGGCGTGGGCATCGACGGCATCAAGGAAGGCGACCGCGTCGCGGTCGGCATAGCCAGCGCCTGCGGTCGATGCCGCACCTGTCTGCGGGGCGACGCTGCACACTGCGAATCCGCGTTCCTCGGCGTCATCGGCATGGGCCCAATGGCCGCGCCGCACGGTGGCTTTGCGCCCACCATCGCAATCGATGCCGCGCGCATCTATCCGGTAATGAATGCGATCAGCGAAACCGACGCTGCGATGCTCGAGCCCGTCACCGTGGCCGTTCATGCCGTGCGCCGCACGAGCATGCGGCTTGGTGATTCGGTCGTCGTGCTCGGCGCAGGTCCCATCGGATTGTTCGTGCTGCAGGCGGCGCGCGCGGCCGGCGCCGGGACGATCAT
>JBGSQB010000038.1:0-23086 GCA_041738285.1 Pseudomonadales bacterium
GCGGTCAGCAGCGCTTCGCGCCGCTCGACAGCTGGCCCGACAACGTCAACATCGACAAGTCGCGGCGCCTGCTCTGGCCGATCAAGCAGAAGTATGGTCGGCGCATCTCCTGGGCCGACCTCTTGATCCTCGCTGGCAACGTCGCGCTCGAATCGATGGGCTTCAGAACGGCCGGCTTTGGCGGCGGCCGGCCCGATGTGTGGGAGCCGGACGAGGATGTGAACTGGGGTCAGGAGATCGCCTGGCTGGGGGTCGACAAGCGTTTCAGCGGCGACCGTGACCTCGATGCACCGTTCGGCGCGACCCATATGGGGCTCATCTACGTCAATCCGGAAGGACCGAACGCCAGTGGCGACTACCTCGCGGCCGCCAAGGACATCCGCGCCACGTTCGGGCGCATGGCGATGGACGACGAGGAAACCGTTGCGCTGATTGCCGGTGGTCACACCTTCGGCAAGGCACACGGCGCGGCGCCCGAGTCGCACAAAGGACCCGACCCGGAAGGCGCGCCGCTGGAAGCACAGGGCCTCGGCTGGATGAGCGACTACGGCACTGGCAATGGCGCCGACACGATCTCGAGCGGCATCGAGGTGACCTGGACGAAGACGCCGGCGCTGTGGAGCAACAACTTCTTCGAGAACCTGTTCAAGTACGAATGGGAGCTGACCAAGTCACCGGCCGGCGCCAAGCAGTGGTGGCGAAAGATGCACCGGAGATCATTCCGGATGCGCACATTAAAGGTAAGTTCCACAAGCCGACCATGCTGACCACCGACCTGACGCTGCGCTTCGACCCCGAGTTCGGCAAGATCTCGCAAGTTCCTCGAAGACCCGCAGGCCTTCGCGGACGCCTTCGCGCGCGCGTGGTTCAAGCTCACGCACCGCGACATGGGTCCGCGTGCCCGCTATCTCGGTCCCGAAGTGCCGAAGGAAACGTTCAGCTGGCAGGATCCACTCCCGCCGGTCGATCACAAATTGATCGGCGACAAGGACATCGCGAGCCTCAAGAAGAAGATCTTCGCTTCGAAACTCAACGTTGCGCAGATGGTATCGACGGCATGGGCGTCGGCGTCTACCTTCCGCGGCTCCGACAAGCGCGGCGGCGCCAACGGCGCGCGTATTCGCCTGTCGCCGATGAAGGGTTGGGCGGTCAACCAGCCGGCAAAACTAGCGAAAGTGTTGAAGACGCTCGAAGGCATCCAGGCCGACTTCAACAAGAAAGCGAAGGGGCGCAAGCAGGTGTCCCTCGCCGACCTGATCGTGCTCGCGGGCTGCGCGGGTGTCGAGCAGGCTGCGAAGCAGGCGGGTGTCGTAGTGAAGGTGCCGTTCGAGCCCGGGCGCACGGACGCAACGCAAGCGGACACGGATGTTGCGTCATTCGCCGTGCTCGAGCCGCTCGCAGACGGTTTCCGCAACTATCTGGCCGGTGAGTTTTCGGCCCCGGCCGAAGCACTGCTCATCGACAAGTCACAACTGCTGACGCTCACGGCGCCGGAGATGACGGTGCTGATCGGTGGGCTGCGTGTGCTCGGTGCAAACTACGACGGCTCGAAACATGGGGTCCTTACGAAGAAGCCGCAGACGCTTTCCAACGACTTCTTCGTCAACCTGCTCGACATGGGTACGCAGTGGACACCCGCAGGCGATACATACGACGGACGAAGCCGCAAGTCTGGCAAGGTCAAGTGGACCGGCACCCGCGTCGATCTCGTGTTCGGCTCGAATTCACAGTTGCGGGCCATCGCCGAGGTATACGCGAGCACCGACGCCAAGGAGAAGTTCGTGCACGACTTCGTGGCAGCGTGGAACAAGGTCATGAACCTCGACCGTTTCGACCTCGCCTGAGCAAGGGCGGGGGTTGAGGACTCTGGCATGCCGATACAAACGACTATCGATTGCTCCAAAGGGCTGATCCAGACGCACGCATCCGGTCGCGTCACAGGTAGGGACCGGTTACTACAAAGGCTTGCGCGCGCATCCGGACTTCCGGAGCAACCTCAATGAGATCTTCGACGCATCCCAAGTCGACGACATCGACGTGACCGCGGCCGACATCCGCCATTTGTCCGCCGTCACCCAAGCGTTCACGAGCGTTGGGGTGTCCATCAAAGTGGCGATCGTCGCACCGGGTGATCTCGAGTTCGGTATGTCGCGGATGTACGAGATGTTGCAGTCGCAGTCGATCAACGCGCTGAGGGTATTTCGCGAGCGTGCGCTCGCGGAGCAATGGATAGCGGCCTGCTCGGCTTGAGTCCGAACAGGCCGGTTCGGCCAAGAGCAACCGTGGATTCTTGCCTGGGGGGCACGCCTGTGAACGACGAGTTGATGCATCCGGTAGGGGACGATCCCGCCTGGAGCGAGAGCTACTATTTCAACTTCATCGACCCGACCTCGAGGCTCGGCATGTTCACCCGCATGGGGTTCCGGCCCGGCAACGGCTGGGCGGATGCGCTGCATGTGGTGTACCTGGAAGGCAAGCGCGTGGCATTCACCTACGGGCGCCGCACCATCGGCAAAGACCTGTCCCGCTACGACGGCGACCTGACCGCGGGCGATCTCAGTCTCACCTGCGAAGCAACGCATGAGCGTTGGCGCATCCGCTACGACGGCTCCGCTCAGGACATCCCCGATGCCGCCATTCTGCTCGAACGCAGCAAGCTGCGGCCCGAAGGCTGGTTCACACCGGCAACGCTGACCATGGACGTGACCTTCGACTGTCTGACGGCACCGCACTACGCTGCGAGCGGCGCGCGCGGGCACTTCGAACAAAGCGGCCGCGTGAAGGGCACGATCGCGCTTGGCGATGAGCGCTGGACCGTGGACGGGTACGGCGTGCGGGACAAGTCCTGGGGTCCGCGAGACTGGGGCGCGGGCGATCGCGGCGCCATGCCGAAGCCCAGTGAACGCGCCGGGCCGGCACCTTTCGTCAACTGGTTCTCGATGAACTTCGGCGACTACGCGGCGCTCGGCGGCTCCTGCTTCCGTCACGCCGACGGCGTCATGCGTGGTGAGGGCTGGCTGCAGCGGGACGGCCGTTCCGGTGCGCTGAAGGACATCGTCATCGAAACGGACTACGAGAGCGACTCTCTCATTCATCGGGCGGTCCGACTCAGTGCGAAGACCGAAGGTGGGGAGTCGATCCGGATCGACGGCGACGTGCTCAGCGTCTGCCCTACCAAGATTCCGATGCCGGGCGGCGCCACCTTCGTCAACGAGGGACTCACCGAGTTCCGCTGGGGCGAACGCACGGGTTACGGCATCGCCGAGCACTGGCACGCGGTCACAGCCGGCGGCTGACGCGACGCTGTGGGAGCGGGCTCGCCCGCGAACAACTTCTGAATTGCTTGCATCTGTTCTCGCCCAAGGGCGCTCCCACAGGACTTGTATGCAACACCCTCCTAGCCTTGATCCAACCTGCCGGATCGCGGGTAGTATTCCGGCTCAGGTCCGTTCCACGACAGGGAGAGAACCACATGGCCTACCGGCCCAAGCGCATGAAGTTCGGTATCTTTCTCGCGCCGTTTCACCGCGTTGGCGAAAATCCGACGCTCGCGCTGAAGCGCGACATGAAGTTGATCGAGCTTCTCGATGAGCTTGGCTACGACGAAGCCTGGATCGGGGAACACCATAGCTTTGGCCGCGAGATCATCGCGGATCCAGTGGTGTTCATGGCAGCTGCTGCCGAGCGCACGAAGCGCATCAAGCTCGGCACGGGCGTGTTGAGCTTGCCCTACCACCATCCGCTCATGGTCGCCGACCGAATGGTGCAACTCGATCACATGACGGAAGGCCGCGTGATGATGGGCTGCGGCCCGGGCGCGCTGACGTCCGATGCGCACATGATGGGCATCCCGCCGACGGAACAGCGCCGCCGCATGGGCGAGTCGCTGGACGCGATCATGAAGCTCCTGCGCCGCGAAGAACTCGTGACGGTAAAGACCGACTGGTTCGAGCTGAAGGACGCACAGCTGCAGCTCGCTTCCTATTCCGATCCACACCTGCCGGTCGCGGTCGCGGCGTCGTTTACACCCGCTGGACCGATGGCCGCAGGCAAGCACGGCGTCGGGCTGCTTTCGGTTGCGGGCGTGGACAACACCGCTTTCGAGCGCACGTGGGGCTGGGCCGAGGAAGCCGCCGCAGAATCCGGCCGCACCATCTCACGTGATCACTGGAAGGTGGTGGTGCCGATTCACGTCTCGGAGTCCCGCAAGCAGGCGCTCGCCGAAGTGGACGCAGGCTACAAACTGCGCCCCTACACGGGTGATGCAAGGAACCCGTCTGCGGCTGGCCCCGGTTTGTTCGCCGGTGCAGGCACGCTCGAAGAGCAAGCTGAACGAGGCTCGGCGCTGATCGGTTCTCCCGATGACGTGGCAAACGCCTTGGAAATGATCATCGAACGTTCGGGCGGCATCGGCGGCATTCTCGGCCTCGCGCACGAATGGGCGAGCACGGAAGCGACCAATCGCAGCTTCGAGTTGTTCGCTCGGCACGTCGCGCCGCGCTTTCAGAACCAGCTGGAGCCGATTTACCAAAGCCGCGACTGGGTGGAGGAGCACATGCGTGAAGTGTTCGGCGGAACGCTACCTGCGATTGCCAGGGCGTTCACCGACGCCGGGAAGGAACTCCCCGCCGCGATCGTGCAGCAACAGCAGGAGCGCGAAGCGCGGCGGAAGGCGAGGGCTGCCAAGAACGAGTAGCGTCATGGTTTTCCGAGGTAGCGGTCGTACCACGCCGCGATCTCTGCGGCGAGCAGATTCGGCGGATAGCGGAAGTGGCCGCCTTCATAGACGACGCTGCGCTTCTCGGCGGCCGGCGTGCCGAGGGCATCGAAAAACGGCTGCTGCGATGTGTCGCGCGGAAACGTCGGATCGAAGCGGCCATTGGCCGTGAGCACCGGCTGAATCACGCGCGGCAGGTAATTCACCGAGTCCACCATCGGATGCATCGGCCGCAACACCACGCCCGCGCTCACCAGCACCGCCGCCTTGTACATCGGTTGCAGCGCAAGGATGATCGGCGCGATCACGACGCTCCCATAGCTTTCCGCCAACAGGCCAATGTGATCCTGATCAATCGCATCGAACGTCGCGATGTATTCGAGCGTGTCGGAGGAGTCCTGGTACCAGGCAAGCGCAGCACGCCGCTGGCGCTCGCTGAGTTCTTCGACGTTCGCAGGCGGCGGCGCCCTTCGCGAGAACGTGCCAAGCCACTCCGGCATGAAGACCCAACGACCCGTACGGACGACGCTCTTTGCATGGCTCAGCACCGCACGCAGGTGCTTCGCGGCTTGGGGCACCATCGCACCGCTATGCGGCGCCAGGACGATCGCCTGGTATCGAGCGCTGGTTCGCTGCGGCTTCATCACGTAGATGCGCATTATGGCGTCGCCGTCGTAGTGCAACACATGACGCTCGAGAAGCCATGTGTCGGTGCCATCGACGGTCTCGATCTCTACCGAGACGGGCCGCCGCCGCTGCGCCGAGAACTGCGCTCGCATGATAGTGAACGCCTCATCCGCCACCGGTTGCCGCGCCATCTCGATGCCCACCGGTGTGATCGCTGCGAGTTGTGCAGCATCGATCCCGCTGTGCTCGAGCGTGCGCATGAGGCGAATGCCGATTGTCGGACCACGCGTGGACGGATCTACGCTGGTGAGATCACCGGATTCGGATGCATAGTCGTTCCACGAACCGCCCATCGCGAGGCGCTCGTCACCGACCTCGTTCCACAGCCACTCGCGGACGTTGCCGGCAGTATCGAACGTGCCCCACGGCCCCAGCGCTCGACTCGCGCGCGTGGTCAGCGCACCCGTCTGATTGAAATTTCCGGCCGCCGACAGCGCTGGCAGCACGGGACCCATGCCCTCCCATGGCGCCATCGCATATCGCGCCCAATGGTGGATCGTCGGCAACTGCGCATCGCGGTAGCGCGCATAGGCGACCGCCTCGTGCCAGCTGACGCCGCTCACCGGCAGATCGCCCGCTCCTTCCGCGAAATGGCCGAGCGTCCACGAAGCCGGACCGGGATACCCGGTGCTGTCGACGAACGCGCCTCGGTCCACAGGGAGTCCCTGCCAGTATCGAGCGTCGTCATAGCCGCGGGCATCGACAAAATCCTGATACTCGCGGTTGCTCACTTCCCGCTTGGCTACGGCAAATGACGGCACGTGCGCCCGGTGGCTGCCCAATACGTCGGAGGTCCATCTCGTTACGAAGACCGGGAAGTCGGTCGCTGGCACGCGCACCATGTCGATCGCAATGGCGCCCTTGGGCGTGAGCTCGATGGCAACAGGGCCTACGTTGACCAGACTTCCTTCGATCTGTTGCGCGGTGGGACCCGGCACGCGTACGGCATGGTGTCCGGTCTCGAACTCGGCCTTCTCGACACGCACCTCGATGACGTCGTTTGGAAGCGCGATCGCATCGTCGAGCGGCGCGGTGCCGAGCGGAATCCAGAGCGATTCGCTCGAGCCGCCGTAGGGGCGGAACGAGACTGTCGCGCCCGGTGTCGCGACATCGAGGTGCACTGGGGTCGCGACGTCCGGCCAGAGCGCGAGAAATTCATCCGTCCGCTTCTGCGCCTCCGTCAGCTCCCGGGCAGCCATGAACGCCTTCGCCACATTGTCCGCACGAGCCGCATCGACAAAGTCCGCGAGCCGCTCGGCGGCGCGCGCGGCTTCGGCCGCCTGCCATCGCCAGAGACCGCCACCGACCAGCACGACCACGAGCACCATCACGGCCAGGATGGCCGGGCGCTTGATTCGCCTTGGCTGCGTTGCCGCGGGCGACAGTGGCGGTTGCCATTGCGGCAGCGCCGACGATGGCGAGTCGCTACGTGTGTCGCCCAGGAAATCCCGCAGGGCAGACTCGAGCCGCGTACGGTAGGTCGCTTCGTCGAAGCGGTCCCGAAGGATCGCCTGTCGATCACCCAACGCGAGCTGCACGCCGGACGGCAGCACCACGGGATCGAGGTGCACCGCAACCACGTCTCGATGGCGGTCGAGTGCGAAGGTGAGCTCGCGCAGGCAATTGCGCGACTGCAAAGAGCGTTCAGTGAGGAAGATCACGAAGACCCCACATCGCTCGATGGCGGAGGCAAGATCATCGTGCCAGGCATGACCGGGGTGAATGCCTTCGTCGTAGTAGAAGCGAATGCCCGCACCGCTTAGGTACTCGAGCTCCGCGAACACCCGATCGGCGTCCTCGTGCGCATAACTCACGAAGGCGAACGGCTCGTCACCGCGGTACGCTTCGATCGGAAATTGCGCGGTCAACGCGCCGTCTCCCCCAGTCGCATGACCCGGTCAGTTTACGCCAACGGTCATCGAGAGGGGTGCTTGGGACCTATCCCGAACCCGCTCGCGGCGAGTAGCCGCAGGTGCGCCCCGTCGCCTATTGGCGGCCAAAACGCCAGCTGACCTTCGTACCACCGCAATTGACGGCGCCGTGCAATTGCTTGTCTACGCCCCCACCGCTACCGGCCTCGCAGATGTGCATCAAGCCTTCGGTGGCGACGGGCAAGCTGATACCTCGGCAGCTCGCCTCGAACGGATCCGCAACCAATACGAGCATTTGCTGCCCATCGCCGGGCGCGTCGAGCTGCATCTCGCCGTGCAGTTGCAACCGGCCCTGGTAGTTCGGGCAGTCGTCCACGGTGTAGCTGACCTCGAGCTCGCCTCGAATGGAGGTGTAGCTGCCGCTGCCCGGATGACTTTCCTCGAGTTCGATGTGACCGGCGCCGCTGAAGTGCGTGTTCTCACCCTGGGTGTCGATGCTGACCGTGCCGAAAAAGACTCCGTCGGGCGGCGCAGGCCGCTTGGGTTTCGGCGGATCGCACAGGATGCCGGCGAGCCGCAGAGCGATTCCCTCTGTCACGTCATCGAAATGATCCTCTGGAGTCGATCCCGAGTCCGATCCGATCACCTGCCCGGTAGCGGCGTCCCGCGCCTGGATATTCCAGCTGACCGTTCCGGCGGTGTTGCTGACGGAACCTTCAATAAACACCGTGGGCTGGATGAGCTGGCCCAGCTTCGCCCGCGTGGCCGGGTCAACGCGCGGCGACTGCTGAAACTCGAGCTCGCCGTCTCCACTCAACCACCTGCATCTCGCAGGGCTTCCACGCAGGCGTGTTCAACCAGCTCCGATAGGCCCCCGCCGTACACAGATTGGGTCCGGGTCTTTGAATTCCGTCACCGCCACCGCCGGCCCCGCGTGGGCGCAGCTGCATGCCGCCGCAAAGAAGACAAGCATCAGGGTAGTGAGGCCGACGCGAGAAACGTTCATGCACACCTACTGTACATTCTTGGGACCCACTACTGATCTTAGTAGATCAGTCCGGCATTGGCGCATGTCCCAAACAAGCGGCCCCATGCGCCTGTACGGCTTCGACCTCGCCTCTAGATCCGCAGGCGATCGAGGTACGTGCGCACACGCTCGCGAAACCCTTCGCTGCTCGTCACGGTAACGCCGCACGCCATGACGAGAATGAAATCGCCGCGCAGAGTGCGGTTGATCTCGCGTACGTAGGCGGTGTTGACGATGCACGAGCGACTCACCCGCAGAATCGGTTGCGCCTGCAGGGCCTCTTCGATCTGCTGCAGCGTCGCGCGTGCCTGCAGCGTTTCCGTTCCGACCCGAAGCCGGACGTAGTTGCGATCCGCTTCCACCAGTTGAACCTGCGATGGATCGAGCAGGATCTGCCGACCTTGGGTCGCGGCGAGTAGCCGCAGCTTCTGCTCGGGCGCGCGGCCGGTGACCTTGTCGAGCGCCGCCATCAACGTATCGAGCGCCGCGGCGCGATCGACCTGGTTGCCCGCGGCATGGCGTTGCCTGACGCGTTCCATGGTGCGCGCGAAGCGCTCGTCGTCGAAGGGTTTCAACAGATAATCGATGGCGCTGACCTCGAATGCTTCGAGCGCGTAGTGATCGTAGGCGGTGACGAAGACGATGAGCGGCAGCGTCGCCGGATCGAGCGCGCGGGCGAGTTCGATGCCGCTCATGGAGCTCATCTGAATGTCGAGGAAAAGTAGCTGCGGCGGCTTGGCGCGAATCGCCGCGAGCGCGAGCGTGGGGTCGCCGTATTCGCCGGCCACATCGAGATCGGGCTCGGCCGCGCAGCACTCGCGCAGGGAGCGGCGCCCGGCGGGCTCGTCGTCGACGATGACGACATCGATGCTGCTCATGCACTGCGGCGCCTGATCACGGATTCGTCGCCAAAGGCGATGGCGCCTCGCGCAGCAGCGGCAGATCGATTGCTGCAACCCAGATGCCTTCCGGACGCGGACCCGCCTCGAACCGGGCCGCACCTGCAAACTGAACGGCGAGCCGTTCGCGCACATTGCGCAGGCCCACACCTTCCGGCCCGGCCGTTGCGTTAGCCGCCATGGTATTGGTCACGGTCAGCCGCAGACGATCATCGTCGGTCGCCACCACGATCGTGACCGTCACCAACCCTGAGTGTCCGGCAAGACCATGCGTCACGGCGTTCTCGACCAGCGGCTGAAGAATCAAGCTCGGCACCCAGACGTGCGGCAGGCGCTCGCGATCAGGCAACTGCGTGCCGAGTCGGTCGGCGAAGCGTCGGCTCTGCAATTCGAGATAGAGCCGCGCGAATTGCATCTCGTCTGCGAGCCGCGAAAAGTCGCGTTCGCTTGCGTTGAGCAACCTGCGCAACAGATCGGCGAATTGCACCACCATCGTCTGCGCGACCACAGGATCCCACGCGATCTGGCCGCGAATCGTGTGCAGCAGGTTGAACATGGTGTGCGGTGACAGCTGCATGCGTAGCGCCGCGAGACGCGCGGCATTCCATTGCCGACCGAGCGCAAGCACGCGCACTTCGGCATCGCGAAAGCGCTTGTAAGTCGCGAACCCGGTGACGATGGCAAGACCAAAGCCGTAACGTACGAGGAAGTCACTGAATGCGGCAAGCCAGACCCAGAGCTCAGGACCGATCCAATCGGTGACGCTCATTTCGTGGTCCTTGGCCACATCGTTGTGGATCATCGTCAGTTCGAGACTTACCCACAGCGCGGGACGGGCCAGCACGGCGAAGGCGAGCGCCATCGCCAGTTGCACTGGAAGCCGCCGCCAGAACGGTTGCCAGCCGATGTGCAGCGACCACCAGTAACAGCAGATTAGCGGCAGCAGGAGCAACAGGTATTGCACGACGCGCGGCTGCCACGGCGCGAAGATCGACGTGCCGGTCTCGCGGGCAATGTTGGCGTCGAGGCCGTAGGCAAACAGCACGGCCGAAGTCGTGGCGTAGAGCCAGAACGAACACACGATGACAAAGAACGGGCGCGCGGCCGGGCCCCCGGCGGCAAACCTCGGCGTGACAATTCGGGCGGAACTCACCGGCGCGCCAGTCTCTCCTCCCAAGGAAGCGTTCACCGCTTGGTCGGCGCGCGCGATCACCATGTTCCGATCCTCGAAGTCTCGACTAGTTTACCGCGGTCACGACCGAGTGCCGTGGCAGCCATGTCCCCCCTGGGACGAAGCCGTCGAGTACAGGGACGAATCCGCCCTCGGTCGGGACATTCGCGCCGGCGCGAGGGATGGCGGCGAAAAGATGCGTAGGCCGCCTTTCGTAACAGACGGGACGAACTCGTCGATGTCGGGGACGACCGCGAGGATCGTCTATCGATCGCATCGTGCGACCGCAGTCAGATGGACGTGTCGATTCGGTGCGTACGACGGCCGCTTCGACACATTCGATTCACTGATGAGGAGACCAGCATGAATTCCCCCTCTTACACAGCCACTGCGCTGTTGACTGCGATGCTTTCGAGTATGGCCGCTGCGCCTGCGGTTGCCACGGATCGGGCAGCGCACGAATCACCGCAAACGGTCGTGCGCTACGATGATCTCGACCTCACGACGGACGCCGGCGCACGCGCGCTGTATGAGCGCATCGCCGACGCCGCGCGCCGTGTTTGCCCGGATGACAATGGTGTGCGCGATCTGGTGCGCTCGCGGAACGCGCGGGTTTGTCGTGACACGGCGATCGTGCGCGCGATCGAAGACATGGGAAACGAGAAGCTCGCCGCGATACAGCGGGCACCGAAGCGCCGTATGGGCTGACGAGATGATGGCGGCGCCGCTCGCGCGCACGCACTTGCCGTGCCCGCGCGCGGGCAGGTCTCGCAGCCGGTCAAACTGACGATCGCGATCAGCTGACGAGCGACTGCGAAAGCATGTAAGTGTTGCCGTCCGGGTCGAAGAACGTCGCGAGCTTCACCATGCCGGGGATCTCCATGGTGTCGCCATCGAATCGCACGTCTTTGCGTTCGAGTTCCGCCCGTGCGGCGGTGATGTCCTCCACGCCGAACACAGGCGTCGTACCGCCACGCCCGTCGACCGATTCATTCTGACCCAGGCCAATAGTCACACCGTTCGTCGGCGAGGCGACCTCGGCCCATCCCGCCTCGTCGACACGGAAGACGAGCCTGAATCCCAAGACGTCCGCGAACCAGGCAATCGATCGATCGAGATCGGTGACCGACGATGACAGTGTGATGTCTCCCGTGTATTTGAAGTTCGGCACGACCCCCTCCCATTGGTTTCGTTACGCATGAAAAGTATAGTAGGTCGAATTTCTGGTCAAGGCTCGTGCGCCATCGATGACCAAGCCCACCGCAATCAAGGTCGCAGGACTCTTCCACCATCGCTGGAACGTGCCGGTGATCGCCGCCTTGCACGCCGCCAAAGGTGGTGCGCGATTGGTCGTGCTCGCGCACACGCTCGACGGTAACCGAGACGCGGTGCGCGACGCGCTCGATGCGTTGATCGAAGCTGACATCGTGACACGCAATCCCGGCTATGGGCATCCACTACGACCCGAGTACCTGCTGACTGCGCGCGGCAGGCGCGTCGCTCCCGCATGTGTTCGATTTCAGCGGGTAGCGGCCCACGTCGATGCGCTCGGCATTGCCTACATGAAATGGAGCGCGCCGGCGCTGCTGGCGATTCGTCGCGGCCACAGCCGATTCAATGCGATCCAACGCGCACTCGGCGCGATTACGCCGCGCTCGTTGACGCAGGGGTTGCGCGTGCTCTGTGACAATCAACTGGTGATCCGCACCGTCGAGGACGATTTCCCGCCGCGATCGGCCTACGCTCTGAGCAATGGCGGCACGCGCATGGCAAACGCCACCGCGCAGATCGATGCACGGCTCACCTGAAACCCGAGGCCGGCTTTCGCGAATTGTGAAGTCCGCGCGCATGAGGAAGAATGCGGCTTCGTCTTTTGCGGGCTACGAACTTGAACTTCGATTTTTCTGACGACGAAAAACTCGTGCGCGATCAGGCCGCGCGGTTTCTGAAGGAGAAGTGCGGGCTGACCGTGGCCCGCGCGGTGCTCGACGGCAAGGCACCGTACGCCGCCGATGTGTGGCGGGGTCTCGCCGACATGGGTTTGACTGCAACCACCATTCCGGAGGCTTATGGCGGCGTGAATGCCGGTCATCTGACCCTGTGCCTCGTCGCCGAGCAGCTCGGTGCGTATCTGGCGCCGACGCCGTTCTCGTCGTCGGTCTATCAGACCACCGAGGCGATCTGCCTGTACGGCAGCGCGGCGCAGAAGGAGCAGTGGCTACCGAAGCTCGCATCAGGCGCCGTGATCGGCACCATCGCTGTGGTGGAGTCGCTCAACGTTCTGACGGCGGAATCGATCAAGGCGAAGGTCGCCAAGGGCCGACTGAGCGGTACGAAACTCATCGTCCCCGATGGCGGCATTGCAGACATCGCGGTGGTGTTCGCACGCAGTAGCGAAGGCGTAGGCGCCTTCATCGTCGATCTGAAAGGCGCAGGCGTTGCCCGGCGCAATGTGGAGACGGTCGATCCTACCCGCAATTCCGCGACCGTGACCTTCGACGGCGCACCTGCGGAACTGCTTGGGGAAGTCGGCAAGGGCTGGGACATCCTGAACGACGTCTACAACCGTGCCGCGGTGCCGCTCGCGTTCGAGCAGATCGGCGGCGCCGCAAGGGCGCTCGATATGGCAGTGGCGTACGCGCAGGAACGGTATGCGTTCGGACGGCCGATCGGCACGTTCCAGGCGCTCAAGCACATGATGGCGGACATGTATGTGGCGCTGAAACTGGCCGAGTCGAATTGCTACTACGCGGCCTGGGCACTGGCGACCAACGCCAAGGACCTGCCATTGGCGGCCGCCACCGCACGCGTGTCCGCGACGCAGGCGTACCAGTTGTGTTCGCGCGACAACATTCAGATTCACGGCGGCATGGGATTCACCTGGGAGTTCGACTGCCACCTTTATTACCGACGCTCGAACTATCTCGCCTTGCAACTGGGCGGAATGACCGAGTGGGAAAACAAACTGATCGACGCGTTGCCCGTCGGCTCGGCCGCGTAGGAGCACCCATGGATTTCAACGACACCCCCGAAGAAGCACAGTATCGCGCCAAGGCGCGCGCCTGGATCGACGCCAACGCGCCGAAGCATCTGCACGATGCGCTGGCGTCGAGTACGTTCGGCGGCCTCAACACCGGCGATGAAGATCCGCTCGTTGCCGGCAAGCAATGGCAGAAGAAGAAAGCCGAAGCCGGTTGGGCGTGCCTGCAGTGGCCCAAGGAATACGGCGGTCGCGGCGCATCGCCCATCGAGCGCGTGATCTGGGGTCAGGAAGAAGGCGTTTACGGCAAGTTGAACGGTGCATTTCTGATCGGTCAGGGCATGTGCGGTCCAACCATGATGGCGTATGCGAGCGAGGCACAGAACGCGCGCTACATGCCGAAGCTCGCCAGCGGCGAAGAGATCTGGTGTCAGCTCTTTTCCGAGCCGCACAGCGGCTCCGATCTCGCTGGGCTTCGCACCCGGGCCGAGAAGAACGGCGATGAGTGGGTGGTCAATGGCCAGAAGATCTGGACCTCCGGTGCTCACTATTCCGACTACGGCATTCTGATCACGCGCACGGATCCGACAGTCGCCAAGCACAAGGGACTGACGATGTTCTTCATCGACATGAAGTCACCGGGCATCGACATCCGCCCGATCAAGCAGGTCAACGGCCAGAGCGGTTTCAACGAAGTCTACTTCGATGGTGTGCGGGTTCCCGATGCACAGCGCCTTGGCGCGGTGGGCGATGGCTGGCGTGTATCGCTGACGACGCTGATGAACGAACGCCTCGCCATCGGCGGCGGTATCGCAACCGGATACGCCGACCTCGAAGAGTTCGTGCGCGAACTGCATCTGAGCGGGGGCCGCGCGATCGAAAATCCCGCGGTGCGCTCGAAGCTCGCCGACTGGTACGCCAAGGCGGCCGGGCTCAAGAACACTGCTAGTCGCGCAATCAGCATGCTGTCGAAGGGTGAGACACCCGGACCGGAAAACTCGATTGGCAAACTCGTAGCCGGCACGGTGATGCAGGACATTGCGAAGTTCGCAATGGATTTGCAGGGGTTCGGCGCGGTGCTCACCGACCCGCAAACCGCAGAAGGCGCTGCCCGCTTTCAAGCGATGCTGCTGAGATCACCGGCCGTACGCATCGAAGGCGGCACCGATCAGATCCTGCGCAACATCATTGCCGAACGCGTACTGGGACTACCCCAGGACATTCGCGCCGACAAAGGATTGCCCTTCAATGAGATCCCCACGGGGTAACGCAGAACGATCGTTCACGAGCCTGGCACAGTCACGGCGTACGCGTTGTTCATCGCGGTGATGAATTGGTTCATTGCCATTGCCTGAGTGCAGTGTTAGACGTGCAGGTGCGGCAGCGTCGTTCGGACGCGCTGTGCTATCCAAGGATTGGGGATCGCCCCTGATTCGCTCACTTGAGAAGGAAGTGCGAGGAATGGGCAGAATACTGAATCGCTCGTGGTGCAGTCTCTTGAACCGACTACAGGTGGGGTCAGTCATTCTGCTGGTAGCTGCCTGTGGCGCGGATGCAACTCCTGACCCCGAGGCGACAGCATCTCAGGCGGCTGTCTCGAGGCCGGCGCAACACGAAGGTAGTTATGCGGTAGGTGATGTGTACGATGACGGCGAGTTTCGAGTGACCTACCTGGGTATTGCCAGGCTGAGCCTGGGTCGTGACAGCCAGTGGTCGGACGGAAACTGCTTCGCTTTGCTGGCGGAAGTCACTCGATATAGAGATTTCCTCAACAGTGGGGGAGTCGACACATTCAACCCGTCTACGCGTGGAATCCTCAAGGATGGCGTCGAGACCGAACGCGACGACACGGGCGTGGATTGCGACACCAAGGCCTTGTTGGCGACGCCATATGTTTCGACTCACAAGGCGAAGCTACATGTCGGCGACAGCGCCAAGGTCTGGACGGGCGCCTTCTGGGTTTCGGCGGCGGATCTGAACGCTCTGGAAGGCGTGCGGCTGCACGGATCAGGTGACTTGTTTGAGCCCACGGTAACACTGGACACCAGCGGGGGTGGTTAGAGACCGTCGTAGAACGACCCACCACGGCTCTCCACGATCGTTCCGGCTCTGCAACTCACACAGTATGCTCGGCAAGGTATGCTGCCGATGGTCGCTGCCTTCACTCGGCGGCTTGTTCCAGTGGTTCCTCGGTGACAGCACCAAAGTTGGTGTAAGTAATCTGATCCGTGCTGTCGGTAAGCTCCTACGGTGATGCACACGTGACAGACCCCAATCATTCAGGCGATCCGAATCACTGGCGCAGTCACGGCGTGCGCGTGATCAAGGCGAACACCCTCGATACGAACACCGCGCAGACACCCGGTATGAATCGCGCTGCCGCGATCAACCATGCGCGGGTCGGTGCGCAGAAGATCTGGGCCGGTACGGTGACGATTCACGCCGACGCCAAGACCGGCGCCCATCATCACGGCGCGCTGGAAAGCGTGATCTACGTGGTGCGGGGACGGGCGCGGATGCGCTGGGGCGAGCGGCTCGAATATGTAGCAGAGGCGGAAGCAGGCGACTTCATTTTCGTGCCGCCATATGTACCGCATCAGGAGATCAACGCATCGAGTGCCGATCCGCTCGAATGCGTACTGGTGCGCAGCGACAACGAAGCGGTGGTGGTCAACCTCGACATCTCCGATGTCGAGCCGAATCCGAACGCGGTGTACTGGGTCGATCCCATTCACGACGCGCCGAAGTGAGTGCGAAGGAAGACGCTAGCGCAGCGTCACTGCGACAGGGAGCCGGTGCGGACCGAGGCTACCAAATGCAGCGAGGATCGCCGACGCCTGGTTGCCGAACAGGCCGATACAACGGCGTTCAGTCTTGCCGGCGACTTCGCGCTCGATGACGGCCTCGAACTGCGTGCCCTTTCGTTCGGTGACGATCCGCATGACAACCTCCTCACATGGGGTGGCCTGCCGAGCCGCCGCCCGCACTGGTGAGGCAAGGTGCGTGCCAGATGCCGTATCTTCGTCACCGCCAGTCGGGACACGGGCGCGCCGGACCGAGGAACGGGGCGCCTGCGGCATTGCTTGCCGCGCCGCGGCACAACATGCCCTTCGACGCGACATAGCGCGAGGAAACGGCTGATGCCCGGCGCAGCATCCATCGACGAAATCATCGCCGCGATCGACGTCATGCATCGGCAGGATCCTGCCGGCAACGAACTGACCTATGCGCAGCGCATGAGTCACTGGCTCAACACGCTCGACTCGAATCCCGTGCCTGCGCTCGCCATCGCCGTGCGCGCCCAGCATCTGAAACGCTGGGAGTGTTCGCGCGCAGACTTTCCAGCCGGACGCGCCGGATACCTGCGTTGGCGGCGCAACGCCGCGCGGCACCATGCGCGGCTCACCGCGAGTCTGCTCGTCGAACTCGGATGCGAGGCAACACTCATCGACCGCGTCACGCTGCTGGTCGAAAAACGCGACAAAGGACCGGATGGTCAGACACTCGAGGACTGTGCGTGTCTCGTGTTTCTGGAGACGCGGCTCGCTTCGTTCAAGGACGAGCATTCGGAAAGCGACGTGACCCGAATACTCGAGCGGACGTGGCAGAAGATGTCCGACCGCGCCCGTCAACTGGCATCGACGCGGGGCCTCGTTTGAGAGGCACCGCGCCAAACGCGACGCGGACATGAAGGCGATGCGTACCACCGGCTATGTCACGGAAGCCTACGTCAAGGAAATCGCAACGCACGCCGGCTTCCGCTTCGAAGCGGCGAGCGAGATCAACGCCAATCTCAAGGACGACACCCATCACCCCGACGGTGTCTGGTCACTGCCGCCGTTCGCACGCGGCACCGACAAGGACAAGTACCGGGCGATCGGTGAAAGCGACCGCATGACACTGCGGTTTCGCAAGCCCGCCGAGTAGCACGACCAGCCAACGGTTTGCCGAGGTCGCGCATCTTGCCGGCGATCGCGCTACGCTCTGCGGCAAACGGGGGAGTTGTCGATGGCGAACGTACCCGCGGGCAGTTCCGTCGTGACGGCTTCCGTCACTGCGCGGCGCGATCGCATTGATCTGTTTGGGGCGTCGCTCCTGATCGGGTTCAGCGTGCTGCTCGGGCTCAATCAGGCGCTGGTGAAGCTGGTGAACGCGGGCATCGCGCCGGTGTTCCAGGCGGGGCTGCGTTCGATCTGCGCATTCCTGCCGGTGCTGCTTTACGCACTGTGGGCGCGCAAACGGCTGTCTGTCACGGACGGCAGCCTCGGCCCTGGCATCATCAACGGCTTGCTGTTTTCCGGTGAGTTCTGCGCACTGTTCCTCGCACTCGATTACACGAGTGTCGCCCGCGCGTCGCTGTTCTTCTACACCATGCCGCTGTGGGTCGCGGTCGGCGCTCACTTTCTACTACCGGGTGAACGACTCACACCGGCGCGCGCGGCGGGACTGGGCGTTGCCATTGCAGGCGTTGCGCTCGCGCTGACCGGCAGCCAAGCGAGTGTCCATGAGAACGCATGGATCGGTGATCTGCTCGCACTCACGGGCGCCGTGTTCTGGGCCGGCATCGCTCTCGTCACGCGAACCACGCGCCTGGCGGACTGCTCACCGGAGATGAATCTCCTGTATCAACTGGCGGTGTCTGCACTGGTACTCACCGCGCTGGCACCGCTGTTCGGCGATCTGGTGCGCGACGTGACGCTGCCGATCATCGGCATCTTCGCCTTTCAGGTGATCGTCGTCGTGGGTATCGGCTTCGTGGTTTGGTTCTGGGTGCTCTCCATCTACCCGGTGGCCGACATGGCCTCGTTCAGTCTGCTGACGCCGGTGTCGGGCGTCTTCTTCGGTTGGCTCATCTTCGATGACCGCCTGCCGCCGGGGTTCATCGCTGCGCTGTTGCTCGTGGGCGCCGGACTCGTGCTCGTGAATCGGCGCCGCGCCTGATCAGGGACTGCGATACGGTTTGGGCAGCGCAACGAGTCCGAGGTCTTCGGCGATCATCGTGAGCGTGTCGGGCGCAAAACAATAGCAACGAACGCGTACGATCGTACCGTCGACTTCGTCGATGCGATGCACCTCGTTCAGGCCTTCGACGCCATCAAACGTGCGAAAGCCAAGTACGATGCGCTCACCCCGGTAGTCGCACGACTGCCAGCGCGGATCGGTACCCAACACCATCTTGCGTGCCAGTTCCGCGTACGCCGGCGGGAACACCATATGCGCATGCAGGAAGAACGTCTTGCTGTCTTCGAACGTGTCGCTGCACGCACCACCCACCAGTTCCACGGTCAGATCGGTGGCACAGATCTGCTGCATCGTTTCCATGTCTTGGGTCGCGAGCGCCTGCAGAAATCGCTCGACCAGCGCGGGCGATGGCACCGACCGACCATCATCTTCGGGTGGTTCTGCCTGCAGACGTTCGCGGCCGCGATGCAGCGCCGCCTTCACCGCGCCTTCGGTCACCTGCAGTATCGCCGCCGACTCCTTGGCAGACAGATCAAGCACTTCGCGCAACAACACCGCCGCCCGCTCGCGCGGCGGCAGGCGTTTCAACAAGGCGCCGGCGGCCTGATAAAGCGCGGCATCCTGCTCGGCGGAGGCAGTCGACTCGTCCACGTCACCGAGACCTGACCGCCATGCGCGATCACGCGCGTGTCGACGCTGCTGATCGATGAAGGCATGGGTTGCGGTGCGGATGAAATAGGCCTTCGGGTTCTCCAGGTCGCGATCGATCTTGCCCAGCAGTCCGAACACGCGCAGCAGCGCGTCCTGCATCAGGTCTTCACCATCCCAGGGGTTGCCCGTGAGCCGGCAGCAATAACGGTGCAGGCTGGGGCGTAGCGGCGCGAGCGCATCCAGGTAGCGGCGCCACGGAGCCCGCACCTCGGCTTGAACCGCAAACGCAGACTTCGAGTCGGTGTCTGTCATGGCGACCTCTCGCAGGTGATTTGACCATAACGATCGACAGCGCCAAAAGGATACGTCACAGATCGACGCCAATCGGCAAGGAGGGCGTCGAAAAAACGGTATCGAAGCCATTGTGGGCGCGGGCTTGCCCGCGAATGATTCGAATAGACTCAAGGACTTTTTCGCGCGCAAGCGCGCTCCCACGACCCGGCAAGAACGAGTCTTGCCACACGCTCAAACGTAGAATCGACGGCTCGGAACGAAAGTACGTACTCTGGAAGACGTTTGAATCAACTCGGACCCATCACCCGCCTCGAAGTCTTGCGCCGGGCCTGGCCCATCATCCTCGCCAATGCATCGGTACCGCTGCTCGGTCTCGTCGACACCGCGGTGATCGGTAACTTCGGCGACATCGCTGATCTCGGCGCGATTGCCTTCGGCGCCCTCATCTTCAGTTTCGTCTATTGGGGATTCGGTTTCCTGCGGATGAGTACGACCGGATTCGTCGCCCAGGCATCCGGCGCCGGTGACGAAGCGGAAGTGCGTGCGACGCTGCAACGCGCGTTCGTGACTGCGGGTGTACTCGGTGTCACCGTCATTGCGCTGCAATGGCCGATCGTGACCGGGGCGCTATGGCTGCTCGACGGTAGTGCCAACGTCGAAGCGCTCGCTGCCGATTACTTCGGCATACGCATCTGGGCGGCGCCGGCGACCCTTGGCACGTTTGCGCTCATGGGTACGCTGATCGGGCTCGGCCGCAGCCGCACGTTGCTGCTGCTGCAGCTATTGCTGAACGGCACCAACATCGTGCTCGACATCTGGTTCGCCGGCGCGCTCGGCTGGGGTGCGAAAGGGATTGCGCTCGGTACCGCCATCGCCGAGTGGACGAGCTTCCTCGTTGCCTGCCTAATCGTACTGCGGGCACTGAAGGCGCGGCACCGGGACGACGAGCCACTCTTTTCCATGGCCCGTCTGCGTGACGCCGCGAAGTTCCGGCGTATGTTGGCCGCCAACTCGGACATCATGATCCGCACGCTGCTGCTCGTGTTTGGCTTCAGCTGGTTCATCCGTCAGAGCAGTCAGTTCGGGGACGCGGTGCTCGCGGCCAATCACGTGCTGCTGCAACTCGTTTCCTTTTCTGCGTTCTTTCTCGATGGCTATGCGTTCGTGGCGGAGGCGATCGTCGGTGAGTCGATCGGGTCGCGCAACCGCGCGCAGTTCGATGTGGCCGTGCGGCGATCGACTGAACTGGCCGGTGCAACGGCGGTGCTGCTGGCGCTTGCGATCCTCACCCTGCATGCACCCGTCATTGCAGCACTCACCGATATCGAGCCGGTACGGCTGGCCGCACACACGGTAGTGCCGCTCGCCGCGATCTATGTGCTCTGCTCGTTCGCAGCGTTTCAACTGGACGGTATTTTCATCGGCGCCACGCGCACCCGCGACATGCGCGATGCTTCGCTGCTGTCGGTGGTGATCTTTGTCGCGGTGTGTTGGCCACTCACCACGATCGGCGGCAATCAGGGCCTGTGGGGCGCATTCGTGGTGTACGTTTGCGTGCGCGCTGCCGCGCTGCTGTTGTACTACCCGGGCCTGAGAAATTCCGTCGGCGCTAGCCGAGGACATAGCACATGAGTCATTTCTTCGGCATCGTGGCGAACGTGAGGTTGCAATGAGCGAACGACCCGGGTATTCGTTAGCGATCCATGCCGCGTATCAACGAGGCGATCTCGACGCACTTCGCTCGCTGCTCGGCGCACCTGCTGATTTTCCCAACTGCCGCGGACCGGTCGGCGTGGGCGAGATTATCCTGGAATATGCGATCTACCACAGCCCGCTACCGTTCATTCGGCAGTTGCTGGAACTGGGCGCCGATCCGAACTATGGAGACCACGCCGGATTCCCGTCGCTTGCGTTCCTGAGGACCCTGCCGATGGGGCGTCGCTGACGGTCACTAGCAATAGTTATCGATCATCCACGACTTGCCAATGGCTTTAGCTGGCAGCACCAGCCCCAACGCCGGCACCTCGAGTCCGATCCACGCAGTGAACGAGTTGCTGTTGGGCCCCGGCCACATCACGTACTGGTCGGCGCACGGATAACGCAACGCGGCATCGTGAATCGCGCCAATCAGCGCATCCGCATCGCTGCCACGACGATCAAGCAGAAGTACCGGCTTCGAGCCGAACCAGTGGCCGTCCGGAGCGTCGTGAGTGATGCTGACCACCGACCGATGCCGGCGCAGGCGCCAGCCGATGACCTGATACTTCGTGTACTGCGCGGCATGCGAGGCTTTGGTGACGACCCAGGTGTGAATCGCGAAGCGACCACGCACGCCCCACACGTTGGCACCATATACCTGGACAACCGCGTCGGCGTGTTGCCCGGGATCGGGTGCAACAGGGATACCCACGGATTCCGGTTCGAGGGCACGGGAAATCGCGGCGAGTCCCAGGGCGCCAAGGGCGAGCGTCGCAATTGTGAACATGACCCGCCGCACCATCTTCCCTTAGGCTTGCTCCGCACAATACCAAAATACGACCCACATGCGCCTGTCGAAGACTGCACGCAATCAGCTGGCGCGCGACGCAATCGATGAGATCCGTTCGATGCGCGGACGTGGCGTGCCCGGCGCGCGCGAAGTCCGCAAACGCCTGAGCACGTTGGTAAAGGATGTGGACGGCGCTGACGTCGCTGCCATCGGCGCTGCGATCGCCGCATCACCCGACATGAAGGTCAATCGCGCACGCTGGGTCGGCTGGGAGCTGATCAATAAACACCCGAGCGCCCTTTCGACACTGAATCTGCAGGCGGTAGAGGCACTCGGTGTCGGCAACTCATCGTGGGACGAAGTCGACGGCTACGGCATCTACATTGCGGGCGCCGCGTGGCTGCGCGGCTTGATATCGGACGCCGACGTGCTGCGATGGACGAAGAGCGCGGATGTATGGCGCCGTCGAGCGGCGCTCGTGTCGACGGTGGCGTTGAACCTCAAAGCGCACGGCGGCACCGGCGACACCAAACGCACGCTCGCAATCGCCAGGCGCCTGGTCGACGACCGCGAAGACATGGTGGTGAAGGCGCTGAGCTGGTCGCTGCGATCCCTTGTGAACTGGGATCGTGTTGCCGTAGCGCGTTTTGTTGCCGAACACGATGCGCGGCTCGCCGCGCGGGTGAAACGCGAGACTCGGACCAAGCTTCGGACCGGCAAGAAGAACGGATGACTCTTTACATGCCCGTCAGCGACTGATCGGACGCGAGCGCACCGGCCTGCTTGGTAATGATCTTGGCCATGGCCGGATGAGTGAGTATCCAGAACTGGCCGCTACGGATGGCGCCAAGCACCAGGTGGCCGACTTCATCCGGATCCATGCCTTGTTCTTCCAGCATCTTTTGGATGCCCGACGCCGCGCGCCCGGCCCCCGCTCCGTCCGCCGCGGGCTTCGCGCGTCCAGGACGATAGGCCACCGAGTGTCGGCTGATGTTCGTGTTGATCGGGCCCGGACACAGCACCGAGGCGGTGACGGGACTCTTGCGGCCGTGAAGGTCGCGGGCGAGCGTCGCCATCAAAGCGACGACACCATGTTTGGCGACGTTGTAGGCGCCCATGAAACCACTCGCGAACAAGCCCGCCATCGATGAGGTCGAGTTGATGTGGCCTTCCCCTTGCGCCTCCATGATCGGCAGAAACACCTCCACGCCATAAATCGGCCCGTACAGATCGACGTCAAGAATCCAGCGCCAGTCGCTCAGCTTCATGGGATAGGTGGCGGTGGGAATGCCGACGCCGGCGTTGTTGCACAGGATGTGTACGCTGCCGAAGGTATCGG
>JBGSQB010000174.1:0-18339 GCA_041738285.1 Pseudomonadales bacterium
CGTGAAACGACATTCCGCCTTCCCAGATACGAAGCAGCCACAGCGGATCGGCGAGGAATTGATTAGTGCCATAAAAAAGTACGTAACCGATGCGGCCGCCAAGCACCACCCCGATCGCGCCGTAGAAAATCACATCCGAGACTTCTTCCCGGGTGAAGCCAGCCGCAACGGCACGGCGATTGCCGAGCCACCACGCCATGGCGAATGCTGCCAGGTACATGACTCCATACCAGCGGATCGCAAGCGGTCCGAGAGAAACGATGATCGGATCGATGATCGGATAGTGCATGCGATCAGCGCCTTGCGAAGGTGATCGGCAAGGTCGGCAAATTGCGCAAGATAAAGCTCGGTTCTGCCACCGGCTCCGCGCCCGGCACAAGACGGATGTCCTTCATCACCGAAAGCAGTGCCTTGAAGCCGAGGTTCAGCTCCTGGCGAGCCAGCGGCGCGCCGATGCAGTGGTGCACACCGGAACCAAACGCCATCTGCATACCCGCCTTGTCGCGCCGGACATCGATCTGGTCTGGATGTTCGAATTGACGCTCGTCGCGATTGGCGGCGCCGTACCGCAGCATGACCATCGCACCCGCCTTGAGCGGGCACCCGCCGAGTTCTGTGTCGCGGGTGACCAGACGCGGTAACCCCTGCACCGGCGACTCCAGTCGCAGCGCTTCCTCGACGAACGTCTTGATCAGCTTCTCATCGCCACGGATCTCGTCCTGGAGGACCGGCGTGCGACACAGGTGCAGCATCGCCCAACCGAACGTGCTCGTCGTGGTCTCGTGACCGGCCACGAGGAACTGATTGAGAATCGACAGGCACTCTCCGTGTGTCAGGACGCGGTCCGCCTGTTCGAGTTTGCTGGTCGCCAGAGTCGTGATCATGTCCGCGCGCGGCTCGACCCGGCGCGCCTCGATCAGCCGCACGAGCAGCTGCTGCAGATCGAGCGCGAGTTGCGCGCGCTCGATCATCGCCTCCGGCGTCACCGGGCTCAGCCGCAATCCGGATGCGGCCGCTGCTGCGGCCTTGAAAAAGAGCACCCGATCTTGCTCGGGAATGCCGAGGCGGACGGCAATGATTTCCAGCGGCACCGGGTTTGCGAACGCGGTCATGAAGTCGATCTCGCCACGCGCATCGATGAAGCCTTCGATGGCTCGATCGATCGTTGCTTGCACCGCCGCTTCCGACTTTCTGATCTCGGACACCGTGAACAGCTTGGCAACGAGCGAACGGTATTGGGTGTGCTCAGGCTCGTCGAGCGTCAGCATGGTCGGTGGCAGCGGGATGATCTGCGAATGAATGCGCTGGAGTTCCGTCTGCACCGCCGCTGGGGCCATGGCGAACATCATCTGTTGGGCGGTGCCCAGGAATGAATCGAATTTGCTCGAGAATGTCTTGGTGTCGCGGATGGCGTCCCGCAGCAAGTCGTAGCGGGTGATGACATGCAGGTTCATGCCCGGGACAAAGTGCACGGGATCATGATCTCGCAGCAGCCGATACGCCTCGTACGGATCCGTGAGCGTCTGTGGATCGAACAGCGAAACGTCCGCGACGCGCCGCGCGTCTGAGTCGGTCATGCGTGCTCCTTGCCTGCGCTACACTGCCGACTCGTACCCGCAGTCGGACCCTGCAACGACAATGTGCCTCGTGTTATTCGCCTATCGCGTGCTAGACGGCTACCCGCTCATCGTCGCCGCCAATCGCGACGAATTCTACGCACGTCCCGCCGCACCCGCACACAGCTGGCCCGATGCGCCGGATGTGTTTGCCGGCCGTGATCTCACGGCTCGAGGTACATGGCTCGGGGTCAGCACCCGAAGGCGCTTCGCGGCGGTGACGAATTTCTCGGACGTCGACAACGGCGCTGCCAAGCCGCCCGCATCCCGGGGCGATCTGACGCGTGACTTTCTCACCGGGCAAGTGAGCGCGCAGCGCTACGCGGCAGGCATCGATGGCAGCCGCTATCAGGGGTTCAGCCTGCTGGTGTGGGATGGCGATGAACTGGTCTACGTATCCAATCGATCATCGGGTGGCAAGACGATCAAGATGCCGCCGGGCATCCACGCGCTCGCCAACACCCATCTCGACGATCACTGGCCGAAGGCCGTGCGCGGCAAGGAGGCCCTCGAGGGTGCCCTGGGCGGCACGCCGTCAATCGACACGTTGCTGGCGATGCTGGCGGACGATCACGTTCCGCCCGACGAGGTACTGCCCGAGCGCGGCCGCGGGGTCGAGTTCGAACGGCGGGTCGCTCCCATCTTCATTCGCGGCGCCGAGTACGGTACCCGGGCCAGCACCGCCGTGCTGTTTTCGCAATCCGAGGTCATCGTCGCCGAGCAAGGCTACGGCGCCGATGGCACACAGGGACGGTTTACGTGTTCGGGTTCGATGGAGACCGCGCCTTGAGGATCTCGAACCTGAACACGTAAACGGTCCCTTTGTTCAGGTTTCCCTTAGTGTGTGCTGCCGAAGCCGGGCATCACGCGACCGAGGCCGGCTTCGCCGAGCGCCTCGCGCATGAAGGTTTCGATCTCTTCGGCCCGCTCCATGCGCAGGACCGTCGCCAGCCATCGGCGCGCCTGCATCATCGATATGTTGCGGATGACCCACTTCACCTTGGGGAGGTTGGTCGAGTTCATCGACAGCACATCGAAACCCATCGCGAGGCACAACACCGCCCCGGCCGGAGTACCGGCGAGTTCGCCGCAGATGCCGACGCCGATGCCTTCGGAATGACCGGCCTTGGCCACTTCCCGCAACGCGAGCAGCACCGACGGGTGCAGGTCGCGGTACAGACCTACCACCCGCGGATTGTTGCGGTCGACCGCAAGCATGTACTGGGTGAGATCGTTCGAGCCGACCGCGAGGAAGTCGACGCGGCGCGCCAGCTGCCGCGCCTGATACACGGCAGAGGGCACTTCGATCATCACTCCGAGTTCGGGCATCTTGACGGCGAGACCCTCTTCGAGCACTTCCTGGTAGCCGCGGTGCACCAGCGCCTTGGCATCGTCCACCTCCGAAACGCTCGAGATCATTGGCAGCATGATGCGCAGGCGGTTGGGTAATCCCGCGCTCGCTTTGATCATGGCGCGCACCTGGGCCATGAAGATCTCGGGATGGTCGAGGGTGACCCGGATGCCACGCCAGCCCAGGAAGGGGTTTTCCTCGTGGATGGGAAAGTACGACAGCGCCTTGTCACCACCGATGTCGAGGGTGCGCATGGTCACCGGATGCGGATTGAACGCTTCCATGTGCTCACGATAGATGAGCCGCTGCTCTTCCTCGGTGGGGAAACGATCCTGGGTCATGAAGGGCACTTCGGTGCGGAACAGGCCGATCCCTTCTGCGCCGCGATCGAGCGATCGCGAGATGTCGCCGACCAAACCGATGTTCACCCAAAGGCGCACGCGATGGCCATCACGGGTGACGCTCGGCAGATCCTTGAGCTCTGCGAGCTCGGCGCTGAACTCGCGCTCGTCTTCGATCAGATCGAGGTAATGATTGGTGATGTGCGTCGACGGATTGACGAACACCTGCCCGCCGAATCCATCGACGATCACCGACTTGCCTTCGATGGCGAACAGCGGCAGATCGACGGCGCCCATGACAGTCGGCAGGTCGAGTGCGCGGGCAAGGATCGCGACATGTGAGTTGCCGGAGCCACGCATCGAGATGATGCCTTTGAGTCGCTCGGCGGGAATCTCCGCCATCATGGCCGGGGTGATTTCTTCACCCACCAGCACCGTGTTCTCCGGAAAGTGGACTTTCTTGCGACGCAGATCCTGCAGATAGGCGAGCACCCGCTGGCCGAGTTCCTTGACGTCAGTGCCGCGCTCGCGCAGGTACGAATCTTCCATGCGCTCGAATGCGCGCACGTGCTCGGTGATGATCTGCCGCAACGCGCCCTGGGCCCATTGACCTTCGCGGATGCGCGCGCGGACATCCCCGGCGATCGCCGTGTCGTCGAGCATGTGCAGATACGCATCGAACAAGGCCAGTTCTTCCGGGGGCAGACTGGCGGACAACTGTTCGCCGATGGCGCGGATGTCGTCGCGCACGGCGGTGATCGCTCGATCGAACACCATCAGCTCGACGGTGACGTCTTCGGCGACCCGATCGGGGACTTTGTCGAGATTGGCCGTCGGATGAATGACGAGGGTCGTGCCGACGCAAATGCCAGGCGCACCCGCGACGCCAACGAAGCGCGTGTCCTGCCGGTCCGCATCGCCGTCGTTCAGATGGGCGATGTCGCCGGTGGCTTCGGCGTGGGCCACCATCCCAGCCAGCTGCGCCGACAACGTGACGAGAAACGCTTCTTCGGATTCGTCGAATCGACGACTGTCGCGTTGCTGCACGATCAGCACGCCGAGCACGCGCCGGCGATGAATGATCGGCACACCCAGGAATGCGTGGAACGGCTCCTCACCAATCTCTGGCACGTAGTGAAAGTTCGGGTGCCGGGTGGCGTCTTCGAGGTTGACGGGCTCGGCACGCATCCCGACCAGTGTCACCAGCCCTTGACCCGGCGTCAGGTGTAGATGCCCCACGGCGTCCTTGTTCAGGCCTTCGGTGGCAACGAACACGTATCGATGGCGGGTTTCGTCGACGAGATAGATCGAACAGACTTCTGTGCCCATCGCCTCGCGAACCTGCTTGACGATCAGGTCGAGCGCGGCACGGAAATTCGGCGCCGAGTTCACGTCCTGGACGATGCTGCGCAGAGTTTCCAGCATTTAGGCTTCGCTGCCCCTCAAGAGGATCGTTGTAGAACGAGCCGACGCGCGAGTTCCTTCAGCGCCAGCCGATACACCTCGCGTTTGAAGTCCACGACCTGACCCACGGGATACCAATAGCTCACCCACTGCCAGTGATCGAACTCGGGCTTGGCAGTGGCCGTCATGCATACATCGTCATCGCACCCCAGCATCTGCAGCAAGAACCACTTCTGCTTCTGACCCTTGAAGCCGGGGTCGGAGTTGAATCGCAACAGGCGCCGCGGTAACCGGTACTTCAGCCACCCCGAGGTGCACGCGACAATGCGCACGCATTCGGGCAACAGACCCACCTCTTCGTGCAGTTCGCGATACAGCGCCTCCTCCGGGGTTTCGCTGTCGTGGATGCCGCCCTGGGGGAACTGCCACGCATCCCGCCCACCGACCCGACGCGCCCAGAGGACCTGTCCTAGATCGTTTGCGAGCACAATCCCGACGTTGGGCCGATAGCCATCGGCATCCACCACGCGCGGCCTTCCTCAAAGCAACTACGAATTAGCAAGGATTGTTCCACATTGCCGCGGCGAGCGGCAAACGGCGACTTTCGCGGTCGTGATCTTCATTCCACGCGCAGGAACAAACACTTCAGATATTCCATCTCCGGCAGCAGCGGGTGTATGGGGTGGTCGAAGGGCATGCCGCCGCGTCCGATCAGCGCGATGTCGCGCCGTGCGTGACGTGCCGCTGCGCGCACATCGGCAAACAACGTGTCCGCGTCGATCTGCGAGGAACATGACGACGAGATCAGCACACCCCCCGGTGCGACGCGGGCCAGTGCCGCCCCATTGAGGTGCCGGTAAAGACCGCGCCCGGCCTTGAGGTCCTTGCGGCGTTTCACGAGTGCGGGCGGGTCGAGCACGACGATGTCGAACTGATCCCGTCCGGACTCGAGCACGGCAACCGCGTCACCGCGTACTGCCTCGATCCGATCCGCCACGCCGTTGTGTCGCGCGTTCACTTCAATGGCCTCGACCGCAGCGGGGGATGCATCGACGCAGATCACTTTGTCCGCCCCTGCCTGGGCCGCGACAACGCCCCAGCCCCCGACATAGCTGTGAAGGTCGAGCACACGGGCACCCGCATAGCCGGGTCGCAGGCGCACGCGATTGTCGCGCTGGTCGTAGAACCAACCAGTCTTCTGACCGCCGGCGAGGTCAACCCGGAACTCACCACCCGACTCGAGTACGGTCGCCGATGACGCGCCGCGGATCACCTCGACACCGCTGGGCAACCCTTCCGCGACGCGCCCACCGGCATCGTTCTTGACGATCAGTGTCGCGGGTGCAAGCACCTCATCGAGGTGTGCAAGGACCGCGGAGAGACTGCGCTCCATGCCCCAGGTCGAGGTCTGCACTACACAGGCGTCGCCGAATCGATCCACCACCAGCCCGGGCAAACCGTCGCCTTCTCCGTAGACGAGTCGATAGAACGGTTCGGGATAGAGTCGGTCGCGATGGGCAAGTGCGCGCCGGATGCGCTCGCCAATGATGTCGTCGAGGTCGACCGTCCTTTGGTCGCGCTGCCGATCCAGCATGCGCACGGCAATCAGGCTTGCGGGACTCACGTGGCCGACGCCGATCGGTTGGCCACGCGCGTCGCAAACGCTCACGGTAGCGCCGGGTGTCAGCGTCTTGATGGGTGAACGCGCGACATCCAGTTCGTTGCTGTAAATCCAGGGATGACCGCGTTTGACGCGGCGGTCTTCGTCGCGCTTCAAGTACAACGTTTCCATGTTCAACAGCCGGCCCGCCGGGCCATGGGAGGGGATCGGCTATTATGGGCCGCATTGCAACCGACCGGACACCTCGCATCCGCATGCACGTCGACGCGGACCACAATCATCTGAAGGACGCTTCGAGCCCCTACCTGCTCCAGCACGCCGACAATCCAGTGCACTGGTATCCCTGGTGTGACGAAGCCTTTGCGCGAGCGCGGGCGCAGAACAAGCCGGTGCTGCTGTCGATCGGATACTCGGCTTGTCACTGGTGTCATGTGATGGCGCACGAGTCGTTCGAAGACCTCGAGATCGCGGCCGTCATGAATACGCACTTCGTCAACATCAAGGTCGACCGCGAAGAGCGACCCGACATCGACAAGGTGTATCAGCTGTCGCACCTGTTGTTGACGCAAGCCAATGGTGGCTGGCCGCTGACGATGTTCATCGACCCGCGCACCCGCGTGCCTTTCTATGGCGGCACCTATTTCCCGAAAGCATCGCGCTACGGGCTGCCGGGGTTCATGGATCTGCTGCTGCGTGTCGTGACGGTCTTTCACGACAAGCCGGATGACCTGAGGGCCCAGGGCGAGAAGCTGACCACCATGCTCCGATCCCTTGCGCCGTCGAACGCCGATGCAGTCAGCGCTGATGCAGATCTGCTGGCGAAGGCGCGCAGCCAGCTGGCCAGTCAATACGATGAGCGCGACGGAGGGTTCGGTGCCGCGCCCAAGTTCCCGATGCCGATGTCCATCGAACGTATCCTTCGGCACTGGGCATATGCGAAACGACGCAACGAGCGCGATCGCGAAGGTCTCGAGATGGCCATGCACACGCTGACCGGCATCGCTCGGGGCGGCATCTACGATCATCTCGGTGGCGGGTTCTGTCGCTATTCGACCGATCGCCGCTGGATGATCCCTCACTTCGAGAAAATGCTGTCGGACAACGGGCTGCTGCTCACGGTGTTCGCGCAGGCGCTCGCGATCGCGCCCGATGAGTTGTTCGCCGGCGTCGCGCGCGAAACCGCCGCCTGGTTGATTCGCGAGATGCAGCATCCCGAAGGCGGATTCTTCAGCGCGGTTGACGCAGACGCCGATGGCGCCGAGGGCAGCTTTTACGCCTGGCGTCGTGAAGAGGTGAAACGGCTGTTGAGCGCCGATGAGTACCTGGTAGTCGAAACCCTCTACGGCATCGACAAACCAGCCAACTTCGAGAGCAAGTGGATTCTGCATCGCTACGACGCATGGCATGCCGTCGTCCACCGCCTCAGCCTCGATCGCGAGGTCGCGGACGCGCTGCTGGCCAGCGCCAAAGCTAAACTGTTGGCGGCGCGCGGCGAACGCGTTGCACCCGGTCGCGACGACAAGGTCATCACGTCGTGGAACGCGCTCGCCATTCGCGGCCTTGCCAAGGTTGGCATTGTGCTGCGCGAGCCTTCATACATAGTGGCCGCCACCCGCGCACTCGATTTCATCGCTGCGCAGATGATCGACGAGGGGGGGTTGTTTGCCACCTGGCGCAATGGTCGCCGCGGCCCTCGCGCCTTTCTCGACGACTACGCGAACCTGCTCGAAGCCGTGCTGACCCTCTTGCAGGCGCGATGGCGCGACAGTGACGCGCTCCTCGCGCGTCGCCTTGCCGATGAAGCCCTCGAACGCTTCCGCGGCGAAGACGGCGGCTTCTTTTTCACCGCGCACGATCACGAGCAGCTGATCCATCGACCTCAACCGACCATGGATGAGGTGGTGCCAGCCGGGAACGGGACCATGGCGCGGGCATTGTTGTGCCTTGGCCATCTCATGGGTGAACCGCGCTACCTGGACGCGGCGGTGGCTGTGCTGCGATGGGGACGCTCTGCGATGGAAGCCTATCCTGGCGGACATGCCGGCATGCTGGCGGCGCTCGAGGACGAAATGGTGCCACCGGATTTCGTCATCGTTCGCGGCCCCGACAGGGAGCTGCCGCGATGGCTCGAAGCCATCAATACGGGCTACGCGCCATGGCGCACCGCGTATGCGATTCCGTACACGGCGACCGCGCTGCCCGCCTATCTGCCGCGACTGGTCTCGGCCGATCTGCGCGGTAAGACCGTCGCCTATCGTTGCTCGGGCTTGAGCTGCTCGTTGCCGATGGACGATCTCGACGCATTCCTGGCTGAACTGGGCGTAGCCAACTGACGGCGGGACTCGAGTAGCTCACTGACCCAAGCCGCGAACCGGGGGATGTCCCCGGGTTCCCCCAATAGCCCCATGCGCGACAACCAAGGTCGCGCCATCCCAAGGCCAACGGCACTGGTCACGGCCAGCACCACACCGAACCGCGTGATGTCGGCATCCAGCGGTGGTGCGCCGTCTCGGCGCCGAACGCGGTCAAGGAGCAGGGCCAGCAGATCCCGGGTGGTGCGATCGTAGTCGCCGGTATCGATCCCCGGTTGGGGCGGTTCCACAGTGAGCCAGGCAAAGAGCTGGGCGTGCCGGTCATCAGACAGGGTCGCGAACAGTTTCACCAGCATCGCCGCCAGGCGTTCGCTGGGCATCGGTGCCTCATCGTCCAGGACCGCGACGAACTCGGCGAGCAGCTCGGCGGTCATCGACTCGATCAGCGCATCACGCATGCCGAGGCTACTGCCGAAGTGATGGATGAGGGTCGCGTGACTCATGCCCGCATCCCGGGCAACTGCGGTAATTTTCAGACCCTCGAGGCCATGAGCCAGGAGCCTGGCACGGGCGGCATCGAGCACCGCTGCGCGCGCTTCCGCCGGCGAGCGGCGCAGCCGCTTCGTGCGTCCGGTCACGGCAGGCTTACTCATGCCAGACTACTATTGACATCATTGTTGATAAAGCTACTATCTACATCCATGTCAGTAGTGTAACTCGACCCGTAAGGACCGTCATGAGCCGTCGTCAGCCTCTCGTCGCCATCCGCGCCCTGCGCAATCTCATCGCTAACCCCGAAAACACCGAAGAGGTGTTCGTCATCATGCGCGCCCTGTCGGGCGATGCCGTGAAAGATGGCGCCGCGCGTTTCGCGGCCACCGACGTCGGCCGCCAGGTGCTGACCGCGGGTACCGATATCCTGCCGAAGCTGTGCGACCGGGACGCCCTGCGCCGGTTGCCCGAGGGCTCCCTTGGGCGCCGCTACGTGACCTTTGCGGAAAATGCGGGCATCACCGCCGACGGCCTGGTCGAGGCGAGCGAAGTGGTGAGCGAAGAGTATATGACGCTGACCGAAGACGAAGCGTTGTACGCCCGCCGTCTGCGCGACACCCACGACCTGTGGCATGTGGTGTCGGGTTTCTCGACCGCGCCATTTGGCGAGGTGTGCGTAGTGGCGTTCAGCTATGCCCAGACCAAGAACCTCGGCTTTGCTGCCATCGCGCTGATCGGCGCTTTGAAAGTGGCGCGAGACTCCGGCCAATCGGGCGTGCTGCGCGCGGCGTGGCAGGCGTATCGCATCGGTCGTCGCGCGGCCTGGCTGCCGGGCGCCGATTGGGAAGCGCTCCTCTGCCGGCCATTGCACGAAGTGCGGGCCGCGCTGAAGATCACGCCGCCGACGCGATATCAGCGCCTGGCACCCGATAGCCATGGCTGGCGTGATGCCGCCGGCGCTGCGGCATGACACGGTAGCGGCCGCCGCACACAATGACGTCCTGGGCGTGAGGGCGTCATCTTGGTCAAACGCATACTGTTCGGGGTCATTGGCCTCATCGTCTGCACTGTCATCGCTGGCGCGGTCTATCAGGTAGTCGCTAGCGCGGCCGACGAGGATGCTCATCCGATGCCTGGCAAGCGCATCGATGTGGGCGGTCGCAGCCTGCACCTGTACTGCTCAGGGGACGGCGCGACTACCGCAGTGCTCGAAAACGGACTGACCGCGAACTACACGACCTGGCGACTCGTGCAACGCGACCTGCAGCAGACCATGCGCGTGTGCAGTTACGACCGCGCGAGCATGGGATACAGCGATGCTTCGACGCATCCGACCCAAGCCGAATTCGTCGCCTCCGACCTGCGCGCGCTGCTCACCGCAGCCAGCGTGCCGCCCCCTTACGTACTGGTTGGGTGGTCGGCGGGCGGGGTCTTCGTGCGCCGCTACCTGCGCGATTATCCTGTCGGCGTGGTCGGGATGGTGCTGGTCGATTCATCCCACGAACAGCAACAAGCGCGATTACCTGCGACCGAACGCAGCCGGCGGGACGAGGCCGGGCTCATGGACCAACTGGAGCTGTGTAGCGCCATTGCATGGACGGGCGCGGTGCGTGTGTCCGGCGCGATGGCGCTGCTGACCGACCGACTCTCATTGCCGGCCGACCTGGCTGCCGAGATGTTGGCCATGGCCAACCGCTCGAGCTACTGCACGGGTGTGCTGCGCGAAATCGAAGGTTTCTCGATCGACACACAGGGTGATGCCCCAGCAACTCTCGGCAATCTCCCACTCGTCGTGCTGACCCGGGGCCGCAAGGCGTCTGCCGATGATTTCCCGGGAGATGCGCCGGATCCTGATTTCATCGCTGCGATGGATCGCGTGTGGACGGCGCTTCAGATCGAACTCGCTGCGCTATCGAGTCAGGCGAGTCATCGCATCGTCCAAGGCAGTGGCCACAGTATTCCACTCGAAGCGCCGGATGCTGTGACGACCGCCGTGCGCGACGTGCTCGCGCTCGGCTACGACCGGCCTTCCGACCTCGACTGAAACGTGAGATCGAGATCGCGCGCGGCCTTGACGTCGTCGAGCCGTCGCACGGGCAGATCCCACGGGGCGCCCTTCACCAGTTCCGGATTCGTCTGCGCTTCGCGTCCAATTGCGACCATCGCGGCGACGAACCCATCGAGTTCTTCCTTGGTCTCTGTTTCGGTCGGTTCGATCAGGAAGCACTCCGGCACCAACAGTGGAAAGTAGGTGGTCGGCGAGTGGTACCCGAAGTCGAGCAGCCGCTTGGCCATGTCCATGGCGTTGACCCCAATGGCTTTGGCTTGCCGGGCGAATGTGACGATGAACTCGTGGCTCGCACGTCGGTTCGGATAGGCGAGCTGAAAGCCCTCGGCGGCCAGGCGCCTGGCCAGGTAGTTGGCATTGAGGGTGGCAAACTCGCCGACCCGGTGCATGCCCTCACGGCCGAGCATGAGGGCATAGGCGAGCGCGCGGATGTGGATGCCGGCGTTACCCATGAAGCCGGACAGCCGGCCGATCGAGTCCGGCCGATCGGCAAGATCGAGCCAGCGGTAGTGCTCGCCCTGCTGGGCGACGATCGGCACCGGCAGAAATGGAAGCAAGCGCTCACTGACGCCAACAGGGCCGGCACCCGGGCCACCGCCACCGTGGGGTGTCGCAAATGTCTTGTGCAGATTCATATGCAGAACGTCGAACCCCATGTCCCCTGGCTTCACCTTGCCGAGGATGGCGTTGAGGTTGGCACCATCGTAGTAAAGGAGCCCGCCGGCATCGTGCACCACGCGGGCGATATCGACGATGCGGCGCTCGAACAGACCACAGGTCGACGGGTTCGTCATCATGAGGCCTGCGGTATGCGGTCCGACCGCCGCCTTCAATGCATCGAGATCGACGTCGCCATCCTTGTCGACCGGCACTTCCCGCACCTTGTAGCCGCACATCACGGCGGTCGCGGGATTGGTACCGTGCGCCGCGTTCGGAATCAGGATCTCGGTGCGCGCATCGTCACCGCGTTTGTCGTGGTATGCCCGGATCATGGCAACGCCCGCGAACTCACCCTGGGCGCCTGCCATCGGCGTCAGCGACACACCCCGCATGCCCGTCACGTCTTTAAGAATTTCCTGCAGGTCATACAGGCAGGCGAGGAACCCCTGACTGACCGACTCGGGAGCGAGCGGATGGCGGCCGAGGAACCCCGGATGATTGGCCGCCTTGTGAATGCCGCGCGGGTTGTACTTCATCGTGCACGAGCCGAGCGGATAGAACTCGGTCTCGATGGAGAAGTTGCGCCGGGACAGGCGCGTGTAGTGGCGCACCGCCTGTAGCTCAGACACCGCGGGCAGGGCGGGCGGTGTACTGCGCAGCTTGCCGGCCGGAATGTCGCGCGGACGGTCGCTCTGCGCTTGTGCCTTCGGCAACTGGGCGTGTGCCGCGCGGCCTTCGCGACCCAACTCGAAGATCGTCGGCACCAGTTCCTGGCCGCGCTTCATGCGGCCTCCAGCGCCAGTGCCCGGGACAACGCGTCGGCGGCGTGCGCGAAATCATCTGGCCCATATTTTTCCGTGGCGCACACCAGCAGGCAGTCGGCAAGGTCGGGATAGTCATTGCCGAGCGGCAGGCCCAGCAGGACACCCGCCGCCGCGGTACGTTCGGCAACTGGCCGCGCATCACACGGCAGTCGCACGACGCGTTCGTGAAAGAACGGCCCCTCGAAGGCGACACTGACGCCATCGATCGTACACAGGGCAGCGGCGAGCGCACCGGTATTGGCGTGACATAGGCCCGCGACCCTGTTCAGTCCCACCGCACCCATGATGCTCATGTAGATCGTGCCGGCGGTCACCAACAGCCCCTGATTGGTGCAGATATTCGAGGTCGCCTTGGCGCGCCGGATATGTTGTTCGCGTGCCTGCAGGGTCAGGGCGTAGCCGGGTTTGCCGTCGAGATCGGTGGTGCGGCCAATGATGCGGCCGGGCATCTGCCGGACCAGCGCACTGCGGCAGCAGAGAAAACCGAACGAAGGTCCGCCCGAGGCCATGGGAATCCCAAGCGGCTGACCGTCGCCGCAGACGATGTCGGCGCCGGTCTCACCCCACTGCGATGGCGGTCGCAACAGGGCAAGGGAGGTGGGATTCACGACGGCGATGAGCAGCACGTTGTTCGCCGCAGCCCAGTTGGCGATGCGATCGACGTCTTCGAGTAAACCGAAGAAGTTCGGCTCCTGCACCACGATCGCGGCCGGCGTCTCGGCGGCCGTCAGCGCATCGACGTCGATGCAACCCTCGGCTGTCATCGGCACGAGCGCCACCTCGACGTTCTGATTGCGCACGATGTCGGCGGTGGCGCGTCGATAGCGCGGGTTCACGGTCTGTGCCATGAGTACCGTACGCGATGCCGACTTGCGATTCGCGCGAATGGCCATGAGCACTGCCTCTGCAAGGCCGGATCCACCGTCATAGACCGATGCGTTGGAGACATCCATACCCGTGAGGGATGCCATCATGCTCTGGAACTCGTAGATCAGTTGCAGCGTGCCCTGGCTCGCTTCTGCCTGATACGGCGTGTACGCGGTGAGAAACTCGCCGCGCTGCGCGACATCCCACACCGCGGCAGGAATGTGATGATCGTAGCATCCGGCCCCGATGAAGCAGCTTGTGGTCTCGTCGCGGCGAGCCCGCGCACCCAGGTGCGCAAGCATGTCCATCTCGCTGCGCCCTTCGGGCACGCGCTTGAGCGCACCGGCGCGCAGAGCCTCGGGAATCTCATCGAACAACGCATCGACTCGGTCGACGCCGATGACGTCGAGCATTTCGCGCACGTCCGCATCGGTGTGCGGTATGAACGGCATTTGACCCCCAGATTGAAATCGTTAGAACGCGCCGGGCACGGCGCTGGATCAGTGCTCGTCGTCCTCGCACACGGCGCCATAGCCGTCGGCATCGAGCAGTTCGTCGAGATCCGCAACGTCGTTCGGTTCGATGCGGAAGAACCAGCCGTCGCCGTAGGGATCCTGGTTGACGGTCTCCGGCGCGTCCTCGAGCACGGAGTTCACGGCGATCACGGTACCGCCGATCGGCGCATAGATGTCCGAGGCCGCCTTGACTGACTCAACAACGCCAGCCTCCTCACCCGCCTCGACGATGGCGTCGAGTTCCGGCAATTCGACGTAGACCACGTCGCCGAGCGCATTCTGGGCATGGTCGCTGATGCCGACCGTGACCGTACCGTCTTCTTCCAGCCGAGCCCATTCGTGGCTCGATGCATATTTGAGTTCCGACGGAATGTCGCTCATCGCTCGTATCCTCTCACTTGGTTTTGCGGATCACGGCTCTGCTGCTGACGAATCAGCCGTGCACTTTGCGTCCGTGACGTACGAATGGCGGGCGAACGAGCCGCGCCTGAACCCGTCGACCGCGAATGTCGACCTCGCACTTTCCCTTTGCTGCCCGCGGCACCCGAGCAAGCGCGATACTGTACCCCAAGGTCGGCGAAAAAAGCCCGCTCGTGACGGTGCCGTCACCATCGGCCGTGACCACCCGCTGGCCATGGCGCATCACGCCTTTGGATTCGAGCACGAGGCCGGTGAGCTTCATTGCGCTGCCCGTCGCCTTGATCGTCTCGAGTGCCGTGCGACCGATGAAATCACGCTCGGTAGGCTCGAACGCCACGGTCCAAGCCAGGTTCGATTCGAGCGGGTCCGTGCTTTCGTCCATGTCCATGCCGTACAGGTTCAAACCCGCCTCGAGGCGCAGCGTGTCCCGCGCCGCAAGCCCCGCGGGTTTGACTCCGAGCGCCGCCAGTTCCCGCCACAGCGACACCGCCGCCGCACCAGGCAGCATGGCCTCCACACCGTCCTCGCCTGTGTACCCGGTCCGCCCGACCATCATCTCCCCCGCTTCGTAGCTGGTGAATGGCGCGAGGGCCGATGCCCGGGCGTCATCGACGACCTGCTGAAAACGCGTAATCGCTGAGGGCCCTTGCACCGCCACCATGGCGAGGTCCCGCCGGCGCTCGATGCCGATACCGAAGTCTGCGGACTGGGTGGCAAAGTGCGCCTCGACTTTATCGCCGGTCGATGCGTTCACCACCGCCCGGTAGCCCTGTTCGCGCCGATACACGATGAGATCGTCTATGACGCCTGCCGCATCGTTGAGCAGCGTCCCGTAGATGGCCTGGCCAACCGCTGTGAGCTTGCCGATGTCGTTGGCCATCACCCGCGCGAGGAATGCCGGGGCACCCGCGCCATCGAGATCGAAGATGGTCATGTGCGAAACGTCGAACATCCCCGCGGCCGTGCGCACACAGGTGTGTTCCTCGATCTGAGATCCGTAGTTGAGCGGCATGTCCCAGCCGGCGAACTCGACGATTCGGGCACCCGCCGCAACGTGAGCCTCATACAGCGGCGTGCGCTGTGCCATGGAATTTCCGATGCCTGACCAGTTGGTGCGCATTCTATCAGCGCAATCCCAATGCCTCGCGCATCAGTTCCGTTTTGATGAACGGCGCCCCGTTCAGAACATCCACGGCGACGTTGCGCAGCCACGCGATGCCTGGGTCGGAAATCGAGTAGGCCACACGAAACGCATCCATCGCGCGCACCATGATCTGTGCCCGGGTGCGCCGACGTCGCACGAAGGCGCGCCACACTTCCGCATCGTCTGCGCCACCAGCACCGACACCGTCGATACCAACCTCACGCACAACGTCGAGCACGCCGGCCACATCTTCGAAGCCCAGGTTCACGCCTTGGCCTGCCAATGGATGCAGCACGCGGGCGGCATCACCGATCAGCAGCACACGAGGAGCAGGCTGAAAGCGGTCGGCGACACGCTGCATGAGCGGAAACGAATGACGCTTGTCCACCGCCAGCACGGCACCGAGCTTGCGCTCCACGGCACGCTCGAGCGCGCGCATGAAGCCTTCATCGGACAGGCGCATGTGTTCGGCGGCACGCGCTTCAACCTGCGACCACACCACCGACACGAAGTGGCGATCATCGCGCCCGGTGAGCGGCAAGAGCGCGACGGGCCCATCCGACCGAAATATCTGCCAGGCCGTATCCTGGTGCTGCCGTTCCACCTCGACGACTGTCGCGATGGCGGCATGTCCCGTCTCGAAGCGCGCATCGCCGCCGTTGAGCAGGCCTCTGATTTTCGACTCACCGCCGTCCGCCGCCAGCACGAGGCGCCCCAGTACAGCCCGATCGCCAAGCCGGACCGTGACGCCATGCGCTGTCGGTTCGATGCCGTCGACCGCGGCGCCAATGATCGGCGTGATACGGGATTCGTCAGCCATGGCAGCCCACAACGTCATGACGCCAGCGCTGACCTCGACGATGTGACCGAGCGCCTCACGACCCACCGCCTGCGCATCGAATTCGATGTGGCGGGTGCCACGCTCTTCCCAGACGAAGACATGGCGAAAGGGCGTTCGCGGCAGCGAATCGGCAACGTCGATGGACTCGAGCAGATTCATCGAAGCCGGATTGAGGGCCACGGTGCGCGCGTCGAACCCGAGCGCGCCCTTGTGAATCGATGGTGCCACCTGATCGATCAGCGCGACTTCGTGTCCCGCCCGGGCAAGTCCCAGTGCCGCCGCCGCACCGACCAGCCCTCCACCGGCCACGATGACGTCGAAGGTAGTCCGCGCCTCAGCCATTCATGACCGCTTCGATGTCGGCAATCGTCTTCGGCGCTGCCGCCGTGAGCACCTCGTTGCCGGTCTTGGTGATGAGCACATCATCTTCGATTCGAATACCGATGCCACGAAACTTGCGCGGTACCGACTCATCATCGGGCAGGTAAATGCCGGGCTCGACCGTCATCACCATGCCGGCTTCGAGCGCGCGCCAGGCGTCGTCGATCTTGTAGTCGCCCACATCGTGCACATCGAGGCCCAGCCAATGGGACGTCTTGTGGACGCAGAACTTCCTGTACGCCTCGGATTCGATCAGTTCGTCGCGATCGCCCTGCATGATCTCGAGGTCGATCAATCCATCGACCATCGTCGATATCGCGACCCGATGTGGCGCATCGAACGGATCCCCAGGTTTCGCCGCGGCGATCGCCGCCAGCTGCGCCTCGAGCACAATCTCGTACACCGCGCGCTGGGTGGCATCGAACCTGCCATTGATCGGAAACGTCCGTGTCACATCGGACGCATACAGTTCGAATTCGCATCCGGCATCGATCAACACCAACTCACCATCACGCAGCGGTCCATCGTTCTTCACGTAGTGCATGACACAGCTGTTGCGACCGGCACCGACGATGCATGGATACGCAGGAAATCGCGCACCGCTGCGCATGAACTCGTAGACGAGTTCTGCTTCGAGATGCGCTTCGGTGAGACCCGGACGCGTCGCGCGCATCGCGCGAATATGGGCGGCCGTGGTGATCTGCGCTGCCCGGCGCATCAGCTTCAACTCCGCCGGCGACTTGTACAGCCGCAGGTCGTGCAGCAGATGCGCAAGCACTGTGAACTCACCCGGTGGACGTGCACCATGCACCTGCTTCGCTCGAATGTCCTTCACCCAACTCATGAGTTGACGATCGAAGTCCGGATGATCGCCGAGGGTTGCGTAGATGCGATCGCGGCCCTCGAGGAGTCCCGGCAGGATGTCGGCGAGATCACCGATCGGGAACGCATCGTCCACGCCGAGCACCTGACTCGCCCGCTCGGGTCCGAGCCGCTCACCGTTCCAATGTTCGAACTGGGGATCGCGTTCGTGGCAGAACAGGATCACCTCACCGTGCTCGCGACCCGGCGCCAGTACGAGCACGGCATCCGGTTCCCCCAAGCCCGTCAGATAGTGGAAGTCGCTGTTCTGCCGGAACAGATGCTCAGTGTCCCGATTGCGGAGCTGCGTTCTGCCGGCCGGGACGATGGCAATGGAGTCCGGACTCATCTGGCCCATCAACTTCGCGCGACGTTTCTGGAATTCGCTACTCGTCATCCGCCGCTCCAGATCCGTAGACGGTTTGATAGAGGATCAACACCGCGACCTTCACATGCTCTTCCACATCGATCAGTTCGGCTTCGACGTCGTCATCGAGCTCTGCCTCGGCATCGAGCGAAGCGATCGCAGTGATGTCCTCGAGCGCCTCCTCGGCAGCGTCATCGAGGTCCGGGGCCGACAGTGAGAAGCCATCGACGAAGGACTCGCACCACAGCTGCAGC
>JBGSQB010000236.1:0-35454 GCA_041738285.1 Pseudomonadales bacterium
GAGCCACCGCGACAGTTCCAGCCACGACACAGGCTGGCGACCGTGCGAAGTCACGAATGCGGCCAGATCCCGCTCGTACGCGGTGCGCCACCAGGTCAAGAAGTCGGTCCGAACAGGTTCAGTGCCTTGTGATGTCATTCTGCAGTCCCCCAGAGTTCCGTCGCAGGCGCCCTTCATCGCTCCGCAACAGGCTATCCGATCCTAACGCCACCACATGACACTTCCGTGAAGAAACGATGACAGTCCAGCCCAAAAAAAACGCCTGCATGAGCAGGCGTTCAAGGGGGCCGGCGGTAGCTACCAGCGATCCTTCCCACGGTCATTAGAGCCCGCGCGTTCCAGCATCTTGATGAACCGGAAGTCGCGTGTATTGGTGCAGGTGGCGCGACTGTGGGCACCGCCTTCGGCGGCTTCAGAGTTCAGCGACGTTGCGCACGGCGGTGGTACGACGTCGGTCAGATCGAATCGCCACACGGCATCACCAAAGCCGTTGGTGACCCGCGCCAAATCCGTACTGTCCGGGTGTTGGACCGCCACCACAAACTCTGTCGGCCGCTTCGGATTGAAGATCATCCCGGTTGCCTCGGCACCATCGACCTGAATGCTCAGGAAGTGATCGAGGGACTCCGCCACCCCATCGCTGTCGACATCGCGCATGAACCAGACATCGCCGCCAACCACGTCACCGTTGGGCGCATCTTCAATGATGTAGATGTTGCCGAGCGCGTCCTGGGCGAGGTTATCGGGAGAGTTCATCCGACCTGTCGTAGGAGCGAATCCAACATTCTTCGGCGTTGACGCTTCGCTCGCAGCGAGGCGCACGAACGCCTTACCGTCTCGTTGCATCTCGATGGAGTAGATCGAATTCTCGGACGTGGCGGTGAAGTACACCACCTCGTTGCCACTACCAAGGCGCCCAACTTCCATATCTTCGGGTCGTCCGAATGGCGTGCCCTTCACTTCGTCCGCCGCGCCACGGCCACCGCGCGTGGCGGGATTAACGCGCGGATCGTCCGTCGGGCCGTTGCGGAACGGATCGATGGCTGTGAGCTTGATGCCGTTCTTGTCGGTAATCGGTACCCATTGTGCAAGCCCGGTGCGCACCGACCCGGCGTTGACGCCCTCGTTGTAGTTGGCGGACGCCTCACCGATGAACGCATCGACCACCAGCACGAACGTCTGGCCTTTGGTGTAGTCACCACGCTTGCTCAGCACGAACTTGTAGATCGAGCCCGAGTTCCATTCATCGACGAAGTAGAGGGTCCGTTCGTCGCGGGAGAACCGCAGGCCCTCGTGGGCAACATTGGCGATGCTGTCGAGTTCACGGATCTGAATGTCGGCAGGGTCGGCGTAGGGATTCAAGATCTCGATGACGCGACCTTCCGCCGTCCACTCCTCGGCGACCAGCAGGGTGTTGTTTGGCGTCCAGGTAGACGGATCAAAGGCGCCGTAGTCGTTGCTCCAATTGCCGGTGAGCCCACCCAGGTCGCCAGAGAAGAGCAGTTGAGTTTCGTCGTTTTCGATGTCATAGCGCGACACACCGGCACCGAAGGGTGTCTCGTGCGGAATGAAGATGTACTGCGCTTTGCTGTCGAAGGCGACCATGTCGAACATCGACGCCGACGTCCCTGCACCGGGCACACGCAGCACCGACTGGCTGAAGTCTTCTTCAACCTCATCAAGGCTCATCAGATTGACTTGAGAAAGCCCCGGCGGCATCTGCCAGGGCGAATTGAGTTCATTGATGTGATTGGGGTTGGCGACCGCCGCAGACTGCGTCAGTGGATTGAAGTAGACATCGGTGCCAGCGCTGCCTGTTTGCGCAGTCGCAAGCAGAACGCCGCATGCAACCGCTTTCATCGATTCTCTGTTCATTGCAAGACTCCTATTTCGTCGGAGCGGACGAATTGCTCCGGGGTGAGTTACCAGCTACGGGGCTAGTTGCAGGAGTATCGGACGCGTCCATGACGCTACGGTGAACAATCGGAGAACCTTTCGTGTCGATCGCCGTTGCACGACTCGCCTGCGGCCAGTCGAGACGAATATCCCAACGATATTGCGCGTCTGCCGGGAGAGTTGGTGCCGTACCAGGATCCACTTCTGAGTACACCTGAGTCGGCGGTGTGATGGTTGCATCGCGCCCAAACAGGTAATCCTGATCGGCGACGATGGTTCGATATGCCTTGTTGAGCAGCAGGGCGCGCTCGCGCGATGGCGTGATGAGGGTGTATACGTCAGCACGCGCGGTGCGCTGCAAATCGACGGCGCCATCCGGACGCATCCACCGCTGGGCCATCTCGGCATTGCTCCGGAACTCACCGCCGCCACCCACGCGGGCGAGATATGTCGCGATCTCGCCCCTGGTCTCTCCCATGCTGGGTGCGTCAACCATGCCGCGCAGATCGATGTATCCCCAACCGGCAGCACCGTCGATCTTGCGCGGAAAACTGAACGTCTTGTCGATTGTCGTGCCGATCGACGTATGACAACCCATGCAGAACATCGTCTCTTCGAACGTATTGGCCCGCAGTTGACCATCGGCACCTTCAATGAATCCCTGCAGCACCCAGCCCATACCGTTGTCGAGGCCCTGCTGGCCGCGGTTGATGTAGCCCGGCAGGTAACCCTGGTCCTTAGCGTAACCCTCTTCCCGATAGGACTGCGCGAGCGCCTGATGAGGCAGGATGAAATGCTTGCGCATGTAACGCACCTCTTTCATGCGTCGGGCATTGTGGATCTCGCCGTCATCGTTCACGCCGACGTAACGAACCGTGTGCAGGAACTCGGTGCCGAGCGGGTAGATGTGAATCGCCGAGAAATACCCCTTCGCCGCACCGACAAAGCTCGTGATCCGATTCACCTCGTGCGCCACGGACAATTCACCGTCGTCATTGATGTCGAACTCGAGCGTCACTTCGTCGAGCGGCGCAACATTGATATGCGTCAGCCCTTTGATGCGCGCTTCAAGGATCGCGAGATTGGCGCGATAGATATCCGTCGAGGCGCGGCCGGAAGCGTCGTTACGAAAGGCAAGCGGCAGCCGAATCATCACGTCATCGGTAGAGCCATTGGTTGGCCAGAAGGTGCTGGGCATGGGTTTGTAGTTGAACGCCACCCAGCCCGATCCATCCTTGGCAAAGCCATCGCCATCGAACGCGTCCGCGCCCTCCTGCAGGTCGGTCAGATCCGGAATGTATCCGCGGAAATCTGCTTCTCTTAGGCGCGGCGCGAGCGCCGAGTAGTTGTCGTCGTCGATCCAGTCGAGAATCTGGGCATCGCTGATGGCCGCGACACGCGCCGAACGATCTTCGAACAGGTTTGACCAATGATTGGTCAACCCGATGTCGGAGAAGCTGTACGCCGACTGCAGGTTGCCGTCGTTCATCCTGTTCTCACGCCCTGGTATCGCGTCTTGGTGGCAGACATAACAGGGGTTGAACTTGCCTTCCGTTCTCGTATAACACTGCGGCGGAATGATGGCTTCGCGGCTGTACAGCGCGACCACCGGATGCACGGTCGGCGCCGGCGGCAACACGTCACGATTTGCACGCAAGGCCAGCAGATGCTGGGCGTACGGCGGATATTCGGCCAGGACTTGCCAACCACTGCCAGCACCCAGCAACACCACCAGCAGTCCAATGTGTTTGCGATTCATGGCCGACACCATATCGGGCCGCCATTACCAGATTGTTACGGAGCGCAAGCGCGCCCGCACCAGGTTGTCACGATACTGTCAAAAATCGCCCGGACAATCGCGCCATCTTCATGACCACGCGACGATAGAGTATGTCCAAGGGCGAAGAACCTCGGCCGGCGAATGCGCCCATCGATCTCGGCTCCCCCCAGCTGTACATCAATCGCGAACTGTCGCAACTCGAATTCAATCGGAGGGTTCTCGAGCAGGTCAAAGACCCGGACGTGCCTCTACTCGAACGCGTGCGCTACTTGTCCATCTCCAGTTCGATTCTCGATGAGTTCTACGAGATTCGTGTGGCGGGGCTCATTCAGCAGGTTGCCTACGGTTCAGCAACCCACGGTCCTGACAACTTGCTGCCCGCCGAACTGCTACGGCTGATCACCAACACCGCGAAGGAACTGGTCGTCGAACAGTATCGGCTGCTCAATGATGTCCTGAAGCCAGAGCTGCGCGAACGTGGTATCTGGTTCAGCGAGCCGCCGGAGTGGACCGACAAGCGCCGACAGTGGCTCAAGCGATACTTCCATCAGGACCTTGCGCCAATTCTCTCGCCACTTGGGCTCGATCCTGCGCACCCGTTTCCAAAAGTGTTGAACAAGGGGCTCGCCTTCGTCCTCACGCTCGAAGGCAAAGACGCCTTCGGTCGAGCGAGCGGCAAAGCTGTGATGCAGGCACCGCGTTCACTACCGCGGGTAATCCAGGTGCCTCCCGAGATCGCCGAAGTGCCCCACGAGTTCGTTTTCCTGTCGGCCATCATCGAGGCGTTCGCCGACGATTTGTTTCCCGGCATGACGGTCACTGGCTGCTATCAGTTCCGGGTGACGCGCAACAGCGATCTGTTTGTCGACGAAGAGGAAGTCGGCGATCTGCTGCGTGCCTTGGAAGGTGAGCTGCCGTCGCGTCGGTTCGGCGATGAAGTGCGGCTCGAACTCGCGCAGAACTGCCCGACCGAACTCGAGCGGTTTCTCGTCACTCAGTTCGGTCTCACCGAGAGCGATACCTACCGTTGCCCGGGACCGGTGAATCTCAACCGCCTCGAAGCAATCATCGACCGTGTCGACCATCCAGACCTCAAGTTTCCCGGGTTCTCACCCGGGCTGCCGCCACGCGTCCAGGGGGCGGACAACCTGTTCGATGTGATTCGCGATGGGGACGTGCTGCTGCATCACCCCTTCCAGTCGTTCAATCCAGTGCTCGATTTTCTACGCAACGCCGCGCGCGATCCGAACGTACTGTCGATCCGGCAGACTCTGTATCGCACCGGCGCCGACTCGAGCGTCGTGCGCAACCTGATCGACGCCGCGGAGCGTGGCAAGGACGTGACGGTCGTGATCGAGCTGCGCGCCCGGTTCGATGAAGCCGCGAACATCTCACTGGCCAACCGTCTACAGGAAAGCGGTGTACAGGTCGTGTACGGCATCGTCGGTCACAAGACCCACTCAAAGATGACGCTCGTGATTCGCCGCGAAGGACGATCGCTCAAACGGTACGTTCACCTTGGCACAGGGAACTACCATGCGCGCACAGCACGCCTGTACACGGACTATGGTCTGTTCACCTGCGATCGCGCGTTTGGCGAGGACGTGCAAAAGGTCTTTCATCAGCTCTCCGCAATGGGTCGTCCGGGACGACTGAAGAAGCTGCTGCAGTCGCCGTTCACATTGCACAAGAGCATGCTCGAATTCATTGGACGTGAAGCGGAGGCAGCGCGGGCGGGCAAGCCCGCACGCATCAAGGCCAAGATGAACGCCCTCACCGAGCCGCAGATCATCCAGGCTCTGTATCAGGCCTCCCAAGCGGGCGTTCAGATCGAGCTGATCGTGCGCGGCATGTGTGCACTGCGACCTGGCGTGCCCGGTGTATCCGAGAATATTTCCGTTCGTTCGATCATCGGCCGCTTCCTCGAACACACGCGTGTCTACTACTTCGAGAACCATGGCAATCCGCTGGTCTATCTGTCGAGCGCCGACTGGATGGGGCGCAGCTTCTTCAGTCGAGTGGAAACGTGCTTTCCAGTGGAAGGTAAGCGGTTGATCAAACGCGTCGTCAAGGAATCGTTCGATACGTATCTGGCCGACAATACGCATGCCTGGCTGCTGCAGAGCGACGGCAGCTACCGTCGTCACAAGCAGGGCAACGCGCGGCCACGTGATGCACAGCTGATCCTTCTGCAGGATTTAAAGGACCCCGGCGTCTGAGGCTATCAGCCGCCCATTGTCGGCGCGTCGATACCCGCAACCGTGAGGCGGAGCGGCGCACGCTGCAGAAATTCCTGTTCCTGTTCCAGGTCCAGGCGCGTCAGCGGATGTGCATCGAACCAACCCGTGGGGAACTCGAGGACGAGGCAATCCTGCTGCACCCGTGCCGAGATTGGAGGTGGCGGGTCGTCGGCGCGATTGCGGTGCAACACGACCGCGATACGCAGCAGCGCTGCAAGGCGCAGCAGTGGCTCGCGTTCGTCATCGGCAACCATGGCAAACTCAGCGGTCGGAAACCTGCGACGGTGACTGCGAACGAGTAGCGCAAGACGCCGCTGATCATCGCGTGAGAATCCAGGCAGATCGATGTTCAGGAGCAGATAGTGACCGTGCTTGTGGTACTGACTGTAAGCAATCTGCGTGCCGATCTCATGCACTGCAGCTGCCCAGGACAGGAGCCTCGCCCACTGGGGCTCGTTCAGCGCCCACGCGCCCGCCACTTCGGCCAGCAGCGCGCTCGCCGTTGCACTTACCCTGCTGGCATGTGCGGCGTCCACCTGATAGCGCTCGGCGAGATCGGTAATGGAACGGTCGCGCTGATCACTGTCACGGCTGCGACCGAGCAGGTCCACCAAAAGCCCTTCTCGCAAGGCCCCATCAGATACTTTCAAAACGTCGATGTGCAGGGCCGTCATGACCGCAGACAGGATGGCAATGCCGCCCGGAAACACAGGGCCTCGTTCGGCGGAGAGGCCCGGCAATTCCTTTGAGTCACCTTCGAGCATCGCGCGCTTGATCCCACCGATCGCCGCCATCGGGATATCGCCATTCGAAAGGCCCATCGCAATGGCCACGTCCCGCACCGCAATGACCGTACCCGATGCGCCCAGTGCGGTATCCCAGCCAGCTTTCAGGAACTCGGCTTCGATGGGTTCGAGCTCCTGTCGCGCAGCAAGCTCAGCCCGCTCGAACTGGCGCGTCCGGATCCGCTCGCCGAAGTACGATTCGGAAAAATAAACGCACCCCATGTGCAGACTCTCCATGCGCCGTGGGGTGTGATCTCGGCCGAGCACCAGCTCGGTCGATCCACCGCCAATGTCGAGCACCAGCCTGCGTTCGCCGTTGGGCGCAACCGAATGACACACACCGGCGTAGATGAGTCGGGCCTCTTCGCGGCCCGAAATGACCTCGATGCGATGGCCGAGGGTTGCCTCTGCGCGCTTGAGGAACGCACGTGCATTGCGGGCGCGACGCAACGTAATCGTACCGACCACACGCACGTTCGCTTCGTGAATCGGTCGCAGCCGCTGGGCGATACGCGCGAGGGAGTCGAGCGCCCGATCGCACGCCTCTGAGGACAGGTTACCGGCACTGTCCAGTCCACCCCCCAGACGAACCATTTCCTTGTAGCGATCGATCACCTGCAATTGCTCGCCGCGTCGCCGCGCAACGATGAGATGGAAGCTGTTGGTGCCGAGATCCAGGGCTGCCAGTTCGACGATCGGCGCTTCTGCGCTTTCGGCCATGATGGTCTTAGATGGGGAAACGCAGATTGTACACGGCGCGATCTGTACGACGCGTCGGTAGATTCAGACAGCGGGTGTGCGGCGCCCTTGTGCGCGAAGTCTCCAGACGACTGGAACGCATTCGCGCACAAGCGCGCACCCACACCCGCCACTGTCTAGTCGAAGAAGTCGACTGCGCACGACACCACGCTGTTCTCGAACAACAGACGTCCGTCATCGACCCGAGCGAAGGTGGCATCACCCTGGATGCGCAGACACGTGTCGGAGCCCGTGATGATCGAATTGTAGATCTTGGCGCCGGTACCACGACGCAGGTGCACACCGAGCGTATCACTGACGGTGGGGGTGCCGCCGTCGGAGCCCACGATCGTGACGTTCACCAGGGTCGGCACGGAGACCGGTTCTGCATTGGCGTCGTTCTCATCGTTGTCGGCCTCGATGCCGCGATCACCATCATCGGCACCCTGCACAACAAGCACGTATTGTGCACCACCCCGCCAGCCCTGACCCCAATCGAGGCTGTCGTCGGCGTTGCCGGTGAGCACGATGTGGTCGATGAACGCCTTGCCACCGAAGTGCTCGACGCCATCATCCAATCCGTTGTGCACCTGCACGTAGCTCGCCCGCGTAGCGGAGCCTGTGCCGAACAGTGACAGTCCATTGAGCTCGTTACCCTGGCCATCGATGTCGTTGCCTGCGTGGCGGATCACGACGTAGTTCAAGTCTCCCGAGCCATCGTCATCGTTGCTGCCGCTATAGAAGCCGATGTTGCCCTCGGCGTTGACGTTGCAGGGCGTCGCCGCGCACTCGTTGCTACGCGAGTACCCCATCAGTGCAAGTCCTGCCCATTCGCCACGACCGGAACTGCCGTCGCTCGTGCCCGCAATCCATGGATCGAACTGATCCACCGATGTCATGACGATCGGGTCGGTTGCATTGCCATTGGCCCGGATACGCGAACCACGCGTTACGATCAGGGCTTCGGCACTGTCGCCCTTGATGAGCGTGCCCGGCTCGATCACGAGCGTTACCGATACGATGTCGGTCGGCTGACATCCTGTGGTTCCAATTTCACACTCGCCGTTGCCGATGTAGGTACCCGGAAAGCCGCTGGCGAGACGATAGATGTTGTCATTGGTCAGGGTGATGGTGCCAGCAGTCGCATAGCGTGCGCTGAGCTGACACACATCCATGCCGCCGCCACCGATGTTGGACAGATCCTGATCGCCGATGTCCGTCGTACCGGTTGGGCAGGTCCCGGTCGCGGAAGGCAAGGCGCCTGCGAGCGTGCCGCTCGACGCTGGCTCCCACACCGTGGTGTTACCCGCAAGTTCAATGGTCCAACCCGCGGTCCAATCGTTCACCGGCGCTTGGGCGAATGCACCCGTGAAGTCCGTGGATTCGAAGTCGCTGCCCGCATCACCGGCGACTGGGTTGGGGATCCCAATCGAGGAGACATTGGGGTCGAGCACGCGGTTGTTGGTGCCCGCGTTGAACCAGGCGGCGACGGCAGCGTCGTTGCCGTCGTTCTCGAACGCAACGCCATCCGGGCAGTACAGCACCGTGTTGGCAATCGTGAGCCCGGTACCGAACTGCGCCTCAGTGGCCGCCTGATCGACGTCCAGGCAGTTGTCGCGGAAGTCGACCACGACGAAGTTGTACAACTGTGCCGCGGTGCCGCGGCGTAGCAGCACGCCACCCGCCGCCGGCACGCCGTCGGAGCGACCGATGATTGTGAAATTGGCAAGCACCGGCGCGGAGCGCGGTGCGACGTTATTGTTGTTTTCGTCGTTATCCGCTTCGATTCCTTTGTCGGCCGCATCGGCTGCCTGTTTGACAACAACGAACTGCGCGCCACCCCGATAGCCCTGGCCCCAGTCGAAGCTGTCATCGGCGTTGTCGGTGAGCACGATGTGGTCCATGAAGTCCGTAGCTCCGAAGTGCTCGACACCGTCGTCGAGCCCCTTGTGCACCTGTACGTAGCTCATCGTTGTACCGGCGCCCGTACCAAACAGGGTCAGGCCATTCAGCTCGTTGCCGAGCCCGTCGATGTCGTTGCCCGCATGCAGGATGACGACATAGTTCAGGGATCCGGAGTCGTCGTTGTCGTTAGCGCCGGCATAAAAGCCTATGTTGCCTTCGGCATTGACGTTACACGGACTGCCGACGCACTGATTCGTTTGCGCATAGCCCATGAGCGCAAGTCCCGCCCACTCACCGCGACCGGAATCACCATTGCCACCCGCCACCCATCCGGTGAACTGATCCACCGATGTCATGACGATCGGATCCGCAGCCGTACCGTTGGCGGTGATCGTTGATCCCCGCGTCACGATGAGGGCTTCGCTTGCATCGCCGAGAATCAGGGTGCCGGCGTCGATGACGAGATTCACCGCGACGATGCTACCCGGCGCGCAGCCCGCGGCACCGATTTCGCAGTCGCCATTGCCGATATAAGTGCCGGGGAAACCCGTCGACAGTCGATACACGTTGTCTGCCGTGAGCGTGATCGTAGTGCCGCTGGTCGCGTATCGCGGCGCGAGCTGGCACAGATCCATGCTGCCACCGCCGACCGACGCCGGCAGCACCTGATCGCCGATGTCTGTGGTGCCGGTGGGACAGGTGCCGGTCGCAGCAGGTGCAGCCGCGGGTTGCCAGACGGTGGTGTTGCCGTTCAGGCCAACGGTCCAGCCACTCGTCCAGTTAACGGGATTGTCCTGGGAGAACGCGCCGGCATAGCTCGCTGGAGCAAACGTCTGACCGAAAGCGGTCGACAGGTTCGAAGGTAGCGCGAATGCCGGTCCTTCGAGATCGGGCGAGCTTGCGCTGAACGCAAACGCCGCGCCCTGCAGTACCGGGGAAGACGCCGTGGGTTGACCGGTTACACCATCGAGTTGTGGATCGATCTCCTGATTGTTGATGCCCGCTCGATAGATCGCTGCGGTCGAATCTCCCGCTGGTGGTGGTGGCGGGGGCGGGCCGCCAGCACCGCCTACCTGAATCTGTTCGCTGCCACTGCCGCCACCGCACGCGGCCATGGCGCCGGTGAGTATCGCAATGAGCAATCGTTGTGTGAGTCGCATGGTCTACTCCCTTGAATCGTGTTTGTTAAATGTCGGTACTGATGCCGAAAGTGAAGGTGCGGCCGGTGTTGTATTCACGCTCGATGACATTGGCGCGCGTGACCTTGACCTCCGCATCGATGAGGTTCTGGGCTTTGAACTTGAGTGCGATGGCGCGGCCGAACAAATCGACGGTCTGTCGATAGACAAAGTCGACGTACGGCGCCGGTTCCTCGACTGCACCCGGCAGGTTGTCCGTGCCGACATCGACCAGTCGCTCCGCCGCCCAGTTGAAGAGCAGCGATGCCTGGATGTCGCGCTCGATGTCATCCCAGGTGAGCTGCGTGTTCACCACCCACTCGCTCTGCCCCTGCAGCGCTCGATTGCCGCTGTCGAACAGTGCGCTGCCCTGGGCAAGCTCTACCTCGGAGTCGATGTACGCACCATTGAGTTTCACGTACATGTTGCGCACCACGGGCAGATCGATGAAGTCGAGCTGCTTGCGCAGCGACAGCTCGACGCCGCGGTTGGTCGCCGCGTCGGCATTGAAGGGGCGCCGCAGCACCGGTGCGCCGGGAATCACTTCGATCTCGATCGGATCGCTGAAGTCCTTGTAGAACAGCGCGACCTGAACGTTGTCTTGACCTGCGAAGTACCATTCCCACCGCAGATCGACGTTGTCGATGGTTGCCTCGCCGAGTGCCGGATTGCCGATGTAGCTGTAACGGGTTTCGGGATCGACAAATCGAACCGGGCCCACTTCGCGCAGGTCCGGACGGTTGACCGTCCGTGACATGCCCAGGCGCACCTGCATATCGTCCGTGAACAGCCACGTCAGCGTTGCCGTCGGCAGCACGTCGGTCTCGTTCAGCTCACCGCTGGCAGGTCGTGCGCTCGTGGCGCTGTCGACCACCGGTTCGGATGTCATGTCGAATTCCTCGACACGCGCACCGAGCATCAGGCGCCACCTGTCGCCGAACTCGTTGTCGAGCATCAGAAAGTACCCAAGCAACTCCTCGGTACCCTTGTAGTTCTCGGCAACGAGGGCGGTGTTGCGTGAGTTGAGCTGCAGTTCCAGGCGGTCGTTGCCAAGGTTTGATGCGCCCATCACGTTGCCAATCGTCTCACCGCGGACGACTTCGAACTCCGATCGCGGCTGGTAGGTGCTGGTCAGATACTCGAAACGGATGTTCGAGGTATCGCGGTCCTTGTCGTTGTAAGCGAGCCCAGTCTTGATGGTGATGCTGCTGGCCTGCCCCCAATCGACGGTCTTGGAGACGTTGAAGCCAACGCCGTAGGCCTCGTCCTGGAGTTTTTCCCAGGTACGTGTCAGCGACCCCTGATCGTCGGAGAGCAGATAGGCCGTGTCCGCCGTGGAGCCGTCGGGTCGCTCGTAGACGTAGGCGCGCGAGTCGGGCTTGTCCCGGTCGGCCTTGGAGTAGCTGCCGAACCACTCCACCACGAAGCCCTGATCTTCGCCGATCTGGTGCTCGCCCGCGATCTGCTGAGTGAACAGCTGCCGCTCTTCCCATTCGTAAACGGTATCGACCGCGTCTTCACCGCTACCTTTATTCTGATCGAAATAGAAGTAACGCAGCGAATTCTTGTCCGTGCGGCGGGTAAGGAACGTGGTGCTGCGCAATGTGTTGGCGTCGTCGATCTCCCACTCGAGGTTCAGCAGCGCCGATAGATCGATGGTTTGTTCGGTGCGGCTGAAATTTCGGTCGGAATCGGTGGTCTGCACACGCGGGTTGGCGACGCTCAGCGTCTGCGCTTCCTGACGCAGCTCTTCCCGAGCGCTGTACTCGTTCTTGTACATGACGCCGAGCAACGCGCCGACCGAGCCTTGATCAACGCCATCCCACCTACGGCCGAAGGTCAGATCGAGGCCATAGTTCGCCGGCAGTTCCTCGAGTTGTGCGCCCCACTGCTGGTTGAGCGACTGCGCCAGTTGCGTCTGCAGCAAGGGATCGTTCAGATCAGCCGCCAGGTTTGATTTGTTGCGTTTGATCGCGCCCGGCAGAGAGCGGAAGCCGTCGTCATAACCCGTCCAGTCACCGTCCCCGCCGTCGTAGGTCAGTGCGTTGACGCCGGTGGTCTCGGTGTTCGTCTGCACTGAGATCTGCACCTGCTGCAATGGCTCATCGGGGATCGACCGGGTGCGCAGACCCACGGAGCCACCGGAGAAGTCACCGTACTGATCCGGCGCATAGGTCTTCTGTACCTCCACCGTTTCCAGGACGCCGGTGGGAAAGAGGTCCATTGGAATCACGCGCCGCAGCGGGTCTGGGCTCGGCAACAGTGAGTGATTGAACGTGGTGTTGGAATAGCGTTCGCCCATCCCACGCACGTACACGTACTTGTCGTTGACGATGGTCAGGCCCGTGACGCGCGCCAGGGCATCGACCGCGTTGCTGTCGCCGGCCACTTCGAAGTCGTCGGCAGTGAGCACATCGAGCACCGACTCGGACCAGCGCGCCTTGTCCACGCCTTGAGGTTGGTAGGTGCCGATCACCAGCACTTCCTCCACCACCCCCGGAACATTCATTTCGTCGAGCACGAGGCCGGCGTCACCGAGTCGAAACACGCTCTGCTGCACGACGCCGGCGACAATCGACACCTGCGGAAACGACTTGCGCTGGAACTGCGTGTGTTCGACCGCAATGGCATAGGTGCCGGCGGGTAGCTCCACCGAGAAACGACCGTTGGGGTCGGTGTTGCCATAGCGCTTGGTTGAACCGTCGTTGATCTCGATGATCGCTCCCGGTATCGGCGCGCCCTTGACCGTAACTACGCTGCCATCGAGCAGGCCTACCGTAGGTCGTTCCGCATCTTGCGCATGGCCTGCTGTCGCGACGACAGCGAAGCCGAGCAGCATGTAGCGACGAATGAGTGCGTGGACGAATGTCATGTTGTTTGTGCTCCCTGTGTTGGGCGCGCAAACTACACCGCAGATATGACGGCTTCGTGACGAAAGGCTGAACTTTTGTTCGCGAGTACCGTCATCAAACGTTAACAAAAACGTCATCTAGCTGGAGTAGGTTCGAGTGTTGTGAATTCGTGAGTGTCGTCGATGTGGGCTACCGCGAGCTGTTGAAGAAGTACATCCGCTACCTCGAACTGCATGTGGGCGATAACTACATCGAAGCGATCGGATCGGCACAGGAGGCGCTCCTGTCGGACAGAGATGCGGCGGAGCTGCGCACGCTCGCCGGTGAAATCTTCCGCGAGGCGCATTCACCGCCGGTCACTGAATCGGTGACCAACTACAACTACCGCTTTCGTCTGTTGTTCAATCGCTATGCGCTGTCGGTCACGCGGGCGTCGACACTGGCAGGGGTTGATGCTGCGACGGTGGGACGCTGGCGCACGAGCCCGCAATCGAAGCGTTATTTTGCGATGACCGAGCGCCAGTTCGTCCACTTCGAGCGCGCTTTGTTGCAGTGGATCGAAAGCGAGCAGGTAGGCCAATCGTGGGAACAGAAGAATGGGTGTATTGAATAGCGATAACTCGCCGAACCTAAGGTGCTGTCTTCGCGACGCCGCCTCGTCGCAGCGAATTCCCGTGTCGGTGCGGGCGCGATAGGTGTTCTGAGGTTCCCTAATCTACGATCCGAACTACGTAAGCTGTTCCGCATTTCCGGGTCACTTGGCGGGCTGTGCGAATCGGTAGCCCACGCCGCGTACGGTCTCGATCAGTTGATCGTGACCATCGTCGGCCAGAGCCTTGCGCAATCTCAGTACGTGTACATCGACCGTGCGCTCTTCGACATACACACTGCGCCCCCAGACGCGATCGAGCAGCTGGCCACGGTCGAAGGCGCGATTCGGATTGCGCATCAGGAACTCGAGCAACCTGAACTCGGTCGGCCCGAGGTGCACGTAACGCGCGCCAATGCTCAGTCGGCGCCCCGCAGTATCGAGCGAGAGATCGGCCGCCTTCAGAACACCTTCGCTGCCGACTCCAGTGCGCCGCAGCAGCGCTTTCAGGCGCGCCACCAGCTCGCGCGGCGAGAACGGCTTGGTCATGTAGTCGTCGATACCGGAATCGAAACCCTTCAGCTTGTCGGCCTCCTCACCACGGGCCGTCAACATCATGAGCGGCAGGTCTTTCGTCAGTTGCGCTAAGCGCAGTCTGCGCGCGAGATCAACGCCGCTTGCGCCGGGCAACATCCAGTCGATGACGATCAGATCCGGTAACAGTCCATCGAGCTTGCGCATCGCGGCTTCACTGCTCTCGGCTTCGATCGTCTTGAATCCCGCCCGCTGCAAAGTGAAGGTCAGTAGTTCCCTGACTTCCACGTCGTCTTCCACAACAAGGATGGTGTTCATGCGAGGGTACAGTAGGCGCGCGCCATGTCACTACCGTGACAGTTCTGTGACAGTTCTGTGACAGCTCCATGACCGTTTGAGGGCCGCAGATCGTCGCTCGGATAACACACCAGCGCACGGATTCCAGCCTGGTACCTTCCAGCCGAGATCCCGATGGGGTTCGAAGCGCGCATCGTTTTGGTCACCAAGTAGGGGCGTCGTTCTGCCGCGAGGCGTTGTCCTACGGGTTAAACAAGTTCCGCGCTGGCCACCACCGGGAGCGTTCACTTACGTGAAGCCCGTGAACCCCGCAAGAATATTGGAAGAATGATCAGATATTGGAAACGGACCCCCAAGGAGGACGCGTAACCCATTGAAATTTGGTAGCTACGGGTGGACTTGAACCACCGACCCCACGATTATGAATCGTGTGCTCTAACCAGCTGAGCTACGTAGCCTTCGTTGAACCCTAGTTTGTGGCAACGCCCTTGGGCGCGCACCGATTCGCGGGCAAGCCCGCTCCCACAACGATCTCCAGGGCCGCGGATTTTCCGAGTACCCCTTGAGGGTGTCAAGGTAACCCCTAGACATTGAAGCGAAAATGCACGACATCGCCGTCCTGCATCACGTATTCCTTGCCCTCGAGCCGCCATTTGCCCGCATCTTTCGCGCCCTGCTCGCCCTTGCAGGCGACGAAGTCGTCATAAGCGATGACCTCGGCGCGGATGAACCCCTTCTCGAAGTCGGTATGGATGACGCCGGCTGCCTGCGGCGCCTTGGCGCCCTTGCGGATCGTCCACGCCCGCACTTCTTTCGGACCCGCTGTGAAATAGTCCTGCAAACCGAGGAGGCCGTAGCCGGCTCGAATCACGCGATTCAAACCCGGCTCCGTCATGCCGAGGTCGGCCAGGAAGTCGGCCCGCTCGGATTCTTCGAGCTCGGCGATCTCCGATTCCAACTTGTTGCAGATCGGCACCACGACTGCACCTTCTTCCGCAGCAATGCGTTCCACATCGGCGAGCAGCGGATTGTCGGTGAAGCCGTTCTCATCGACGTTGGCCAGATACATCACCGGTTTCGCTGTGATCAGGTGAAACTCACGCAGCCTGCGTTGCTGATCCTCGTCGAGTCCCAGGGCACGCACCGGTCGACCCTCGTTGAGTCCTTGGAGCGCACGCTCGAGGAGCGCGGCCATGGCCTTCGCATCCTTGTCACCAGCGCTCGCGACTTTGCGTGCACGATCAAACGCGCGCGATACCGACTCGAGGTCGGCGAGCGCAAGTTCGGTGTTGATCACTTCGATGTCATCGCGCGGTGAAACGGACCCCGACACGTGAACGACGTTGTCGTCGACGAAGCAGCGTACGACATGGGCGATCGCATGCGTTTCCCGGATGTGGGCGAGAAACTGATTGCCCAGGCCCTCGCCTTTCGAGGCGCCCGCCACGAGCCCCGCGATATCGACGAACTCCATCGTGCTCGGGATCACCTTCGCCGGTTTGACGATCACCGCAATCGCTGCCAATCGCGGATCAGGCACCGGCACGATGCCCGTGTTGGGCTCGATGGTGCAGAACGGAAAGTTCTCCGCGTCGATCCCAGCTTTGGTGAGCGCATTGAACAGTGTCGACTTGCCGACGTTCGGCATACCGACGATGCCGCAATTGAAGCCCATCTAGTTACTTCCTTGCGCAGGTGGCGCGTGCAGTTCGTTCATCGCCTTGTTCAACTCGCCCCCGAGCAGACGCGCGAGCACCGAGTCCTTGATGTCGAGCGCCGCTGCGACTCGCTCGACTTCGGCTGTCGGCATGGTGATGCCAGTGAGATAGGCCGTAACGCGACTGGCATCGCCAGGATGTCCAACGCCGATGCGCAGTCGAGCGAATCCGGCCTCGTTGCCCAACCCGCGAATCACGTCGCGAATGCCATTATGGCCGTTGTGTCCACCGCCGATCTTCAATCGGATATCGCCGGGCTCGAATGCCATCTCGTCATAGGCAATGACGATCTCGTCGGCGCCCAGCTTGTAGAACGACGCGACCGCGCCGACCGCCTCACCCGACAGATTCATGTAGGTCGTCGGAATCATGAGACGAACGTCGTGACCCAGGATCGTGCCTCGACCGATGCGCGCCTTCAGGCGCGCGTCGGTATCGAGCCGAATCGAGAATCGTGCCGCCAGCCGCTCCACGAACACAGCACCGACATTGTGGCGTGTGCGCTCGTAGCGCGAGCCTGGATTTCCCAGGCCCGCGATGAGACGGATGGCGACCACGGGTCAGTCTTCGTCGGCTTCGTCGTCCTTGGCCTTTTCCTCTTCCTTGACGGTCGCCACTTCCGGACTCGGAGCCGCAGCTTCATCAGCCTGATCGAGTGCCTCCATCTCGGCAGCCATGGTCGACTCGCCCACACTCACGACCATGACGTCGTGTTCTGCGCGATCTTCCTCATCGTGGCCTTCGAGGGCTTCGAGCACCACACCTTCCGGCAACTTGAGCTCCGACAGGTGGATCGCATCGCCGACCTTCAGTGGCGTCATGTCGATCTCGATGTACTCAGGCAGATTGCGCGGCAGACAGGTGACTTCCACTTCGATCAGGTGGTGCGTGATGATGCCTCGCTCCGTCTTTACCCCATAGCACTCGGCTTCGTTCAGGAAGTGGATCGGGATATCGACCGTCAGTTCCTGGCCTTCCACGATGCGCTGGAAGTCGATGTGAATCGCGCGACCCGTCATCGGGTGGCTTTGAACATCGCGCGCAATCACCTGATTTGCCGCATTGTCGATGTTGAGCGACAGGATCTGAGAAAAGAACGTGTCGTGCTCGGTCGCCTTCGCAAGCGCACGCGCATTCAGCGTAACGGACACTGGGGCCTCGCCTCCGCCGTAGACGATACCTGGCACTTTCTCGCCAGCACGGCGCAGGCGGCGGCTCGCACCTTTCCCTACGTCCGTGCGGAGCTCCGCTTTCAGTTCGAACTTTTGTGACATGTCATTCTCCTGCTAGTCACAGATAAACACGCATCGGACCGCGACCTGTTCCGATACGCACCTTCAACGAGCCGTCAGCGAAACATCGCGCTGATCGACTCTTCGTTACTCACCCGGCGAATGGCTTCCGCCAGCAACCGGTCAAGACTCAATTGCTCCACGCGGCCGCAGCCGCGGGCTTCCGCCGACAACGGGATGGTATCCGTGACGTAAAGGCGGTCGAGGGCGGATGCGCTGATGCGCTCGATCGCGTTACCGGAGAGCACCGCGTGCGTGATGTAGGCAACCACCTTCTCGGCGCCCCTGTTCTTGAGCGCTTCGGCTGCCTGGCACAGCGTGCCTGCCGTATCGACGATGTCGTCGACAATGATGCAGCTGCGGCCTTCGACGTCGCCGATGACGTTCATGACCTGGCTTTCATTGGCGTGCGGCCGCCGCTTGTCGATGATGGCAAGATCGGTGTCGTGAATGAGCTTCGCCACCGCGCGCGCCCGCACGACACCGCCGACGTCCGGGGATACGACAATTGGGCGATTGTAGTTCTGCGCCAGTGCATGATCGATGAGCACCGGCGTCGCGTACACGTTGTCGACCGGTACGTTGAAGAAGCCCTGAATCTGGTCGGCGTGCAGATCGACGGTGAGCACGCGATCGACGCCAGCCACGTTCAGCATGTCTGCCACCATCTTGGCGCTTATCGGCACCCGGGCCGAACGCGGGCGTCGATCCTGACGGGCGTAGCCGAAGTAAGGCAGCACCGCCGTGATTCGGCTGGCGGAGGCCCGTCGGATCGCGTCCGACATCACCATCAGTTCCATCAGGTTGTCGTTGGTCGGCGCGCAGGTCGACTGCAACAGGAATACGTCGGAGCCGCGCACGTTCTCGATGATCTCGACGTTGACCTCGCCATCGCTGAAGCGGCCCACGTTGGCCTTACCCAGGTTGATGCGCAATTCATGGGAGACGCGCTGGGCCAGCTCCTGGTTGGAATTGCCTGCAAAGATGATGAGGTTCGGCAAGAGTCTGTTCCGGTTGATGAACTTTCTGGACATGTTGCTTGGGTGAGTTGTTAGCGCGGATCTACACGCCTGCACCTGTCGATCCGATCGCCGCATTCGCGCGCAAGCGCGCTCCCACAGTGCTAGCGCTCGCGCGCCTCAATCTAATCCATCAACTCCAGTGTGAGGTCGCGGTGCTGCAAGCCGCTCTGCTGACTCCACTGTTTGGCTTACGGCGCTAGGATGACTCGGCCGCCTGCGACGGCCTCGCCCTTCGGGTCGACGTCGCTTTGCGACGTCGCTCAGCGTCCGCTTCGCGGACGCTGTCGAACCACGTTCTCATCCTAGCGCTGCAAGCCGCTCTGCTAACTCCACTGTTTGGCTGGGGCGCTAGGATTCGAACCTAGGTATGCCAGGATCAAAACCTGGTGCCTTACCGCTTGGCGACGCCCCAAATGAACCCGTTGGTCGCCCAAATATCCGGTCCGCGCAAGGCGCTGCGGGCGCAAAAGGGCGGCTATTGTGTCCATCGCCCCCAACCCTGTCAAATCAAGGGGTTCCGGTGCCGAACCACCACTGTTTCGGCAGCAATGTGACCCGTACGGGGCCTTTTTCGGCAATCACGCGGCCGGGCAGACGGCGATCGCTGTCATGGGTCTGGTAGCGATCGAAGGTCAACTGCCAGCGATGCTGGGCCAGTTGCGTCAGGTCACCGGCGGCATCCATGGTCTTGGCATCCACCCGCATGGTCGGTGCGGGTACGCCTTTGATCCAATGGGTGAGCGCCGACACCGGCACATCCACTCCGAGCCACCGGCGCATGGCGGTCTCGGTGTCAGGTTCCCTGTAGATCGCCCCATCGGCCGCATACAGTGTGACGGACGAGCCATCGCCGACCAGGCGACTGCGGCCCTGACCCATCGGTCCCCATAGCTCGATGTCGAATCCACCTGATCTGTTCTGCCACCGAAAATTACCGGAAAAGCCATCGGCCTCGGTCCGCACCGCGATGCGGCCGCTGACGATGAAGCCGTCCACCGCGAGATCCGTGGGCGCCGGAGCAAACGATGCGCATCCGCTCACCACCACCGCCAGCAGAATCGCGATGTGAGGTGCTCGGAAAAAGCTGTTTGGAAATAACGAGTTAGAGATCCAGGTCAGCATGAGGGGTGGGTGAGTCTGCTATGATGCCGCGTCTTTTCTTGCGTCGGACGCTGTTTACGAGCCTATGGCCATTCTCGCCTACGGCCTCAATTTTCGCACGGCGCCGATCGAGCTGCGGGAACGCATCGCGTTTCCCGAGGATGGCATGATCGACGCGCTGCGCGATTTGCGCCGCGACCTGCCCGCGGTGGGTGAGGCGGCAATACTCTCGACGTGCAATCGCACCGAGGTGTACTGCGCCGCCGAGCTTACGGACTTCGATCCGCTTGCCAACTGGCTCGCGGCATATCGCCGCGTGGACGCCGATGACATCCGCGGCGCGGCGTACGCCCACTGGGACCGCGACGCCGCGCGTCATCTCATGCGCGTTGCATCGGGCCTGGATTCCCAAGTATTGGGCGAGCCGCAGATCTTCGGCCAGGTGAAGGATGCCTACGAGGTTGCCCGTGCCGCCGGCACGCTCGGTCCGGAACTCAACCTGCTGTCTCAAGTCACGATCAACGTGGCCAAGCGGGTGCGCACGGACACCGATATCGGTCGCAATCCCATTTCGATTGCCTATGCGGCCGTGTCTCTGGCTCGTCAGCTCTTTACCAATCTGGGTGAGAAGTCCGCCTTGCTGCTGGGCGCGGGCGAGACCGTTGAACTGGTCGCTGAACATCTACGCGAGGCCGGCATCGGCCGCATGACCATCGCCAATCGAACGCTCGTGCATGCCGAGACATTGGCCGAGCGTGTCGGCGCGCGGGCAATTCAGCTGTCAGACATGCCGCGCCATCTGGCCGAGCATGACATCGTCATCGCATCCACGGCGAGCACGTTGCCCGTGCTCGGCAAGGGCGCCGTGGAGGCGGCACTGAAGCTGCGAAAGCGGCGGCCGATCTTCATGGTCGACATCGCCGTACCGCGCGACATCGAGCCGGAAGTCGGCACACTCGACGACGTCTATCTGTATTCGATCGATCGATGATCTCACGGAGATCATCGAGGCCAATCTGGGCCAACGACGACGCGCCGCCGAATCAGCAGAGGCGCTGATCATCGAAGGCACAGATCGCTACTTTCGTGAGAAACGGATCCGCGATGGCCAGCATCTGCTGCGATCGTTTCGTTCCCGCGCAGAGCTTGCCCAGACGGCGGAGCTCGAGCGCGCGCTGATGCGGCTCAAGAGCGGAGAAGATCCGACCATCGTCACCGAACAGCTGGCGCGGGCATTGACGCAAAAGCTCCTGCACGAGCCAACGATCGCCATTCGTAAAGCGAGCGCCGACGGTCGCAACGATCTGCTCAGTTATCTGCGGGCGATTTACGGTATCGAACCAGACTGATCGAACGTCATGACACTCACCCAGTCCATCGTCGAGAAACTGGGCGATCTTCGCGATCGCCACGAAGAGCTGTCCGCGCTACTCGCCGATCCGGAGACGATCGCATCGCGCGACAAGTTCACCGCGCTGTCACGCGAGTACACGGAGCTCGAGCCGGTGCTTGCGAGCTTTTCGCGCTACCGCAAACTGGAAGACGAAATCGAAGCCGCGCGCGCGCTGCTCGAAGACGACGACCCGGAGATGAGAGCGCTGGCCAGTGATGATCTGGACGCACTCGCCTCACGACTGCAGGTCGTGGAAGCGGAACTGCTCGCAGAGCTCGTGCCGAAGGATCCGAACGATTCATCCAACGTGTTTCTCGAGATTCGTGCGGGCACCGGTGGCGATGAAGCTGCGATCTTCGCTGGCGATCTGTTCCGCATGTACTCGCGCTACGCCGAGTCCCGCGGCTGGCAACTCGAGGTCGTGTCTCAACGGCCCGGCGAGCATGGCGGTTTCAAGGAAATCATCACGCGTGTCGCTGGCCGCGAGGTGTATGGCCGGATCAAGTTCGAATCGGGCGTGCACCGCGTCCAACGGGTGCCCGCGACGGAATCTCAGGGCCGCATCCACACGTCGGCTTGCACGGTTGCGGTCCTGCCTGAAGTCGACGAGGTAGAGGACATCGAAATCGACAAGGCCGACCTGCGCGTCGACACCTACCGCAGTTCGGGCGCAGGTGGCCAGCACGTGAACAAGACCGACTCAGCCATCCGCCTCACGCACATCCCGACCGGTATCGTCGTCGAGTGTCAGGACGAGCGATCGCAACACAAGAACCGTGCGCGAGCGATGTCGCTGCTCAAGGCAAAGCTCATTGACACTGCGCGGAAAGCTCAGGAAGCCGCAACCGCCGAGTCGCGTAGAAACCTCGTCGGCAGCGGCGATCGCTCGGAGCGGATCCGTACCTACAACTTTCCGCAGGGCCGCATCACTGACCATCGCATCAATCTCACCGTGTACAAACTCGGCGAGGTGATGGAGGGTGAACTCGACTCCGTGGTCGTTCCGTTGCTACAGGAGCACCAGGCGGATCAGCTCGCCGCCATCGGTGCTACGGCATGATCGAGGCATGACCACCGCGCGGGCACTGCTCGACGCATTCAAAGGCGAGCAGCGCCGCGACGTGGAGGTCGTTCTGTGCCACGTGCTCGGCAAGTCGCGCGCATGGCTCTACAGTCACGGCGACGACGCCCTCCCCAACTCCACACGGCGCACATTGGCAGCGCTTCTCGATCGCTTGCGCGGGGGCGAACCGGTCGCTTACCTCATTGGCGAGCGCGAGTTCTGGGGCCTCAGTCTCAGCGTGACGCAGGATGTGCTCATCCCACGTCCGGAAACCGAATTGGTCGTTGAACTGGCGCTCAACCGCCTGTCGCGGGGTGCGCATGTGGTCGATCTCGGCACGGGTTGCGGGGCGCTGGCGATTGCGATCAAGTCAGAGCGCGCCGACTGCACGGTGATGGCGACGGATCGGTCCGACAACGCGCTGCGCCTGGCGCGCGCCAACGCCAAGCGCCATGGGCTGGACATCGAGTTCCAGTGCCGCGATTGGCTGGAAGGACTCGGTACATTCGATCTGATCGTCAGCAACCCGCCCTACGTGCGCAGCGACGACCCGCATCTGCCCGCACTGCGCTTCGAACCCGAAGGTGCGCTCGTAGCCGGTGCGGATGGGCTTGAAGCAATCACCCGAATCCTCACCGACATACGCGACCATCTGCGCAGCGCAGGCCACGTCATCATCGAGCACGGCTTCGATCAGGGTGCCCAGGTGCGAGCGCTCTTCAACGCGGCGGGCTTATCCGGTGTCGCGACGTTTTCGGATCTCGGCGGTCGCGAGCGTGCTACGCTCGGCACGCGATGAACGACGAGCAGTTACTCAGGTACAGCCGCCAGATCATGCTGCCGCAGCTCGACGTGGCCGGACAGGAACGCCTGCTCGCGGCGCGGGTTCTGATCGTGGGACTCGGTGGTCTCGGTTCGCCCATCGCGCTGTATCTGGCCGCCGCTGGGGTTGGCCGCCTCGTACTCGCCGATCATGACCACGTCGATCTGTCGAACCTGCAACGCCAGATCGCACACGATGAACAGTCGATCGGTGTGCTCAAGGTCGATTCCGCTGCGGCGCGTATCAGAGCGCTGAACCACGACACCGTCGTGGAAACGATCGCCGAAAAACTGGAGGGCAGCGATCTCGATGCCGCCGTCTCCCAGGTAGACCTCGTCATCGACGGCACGGACAACTTCGCCGTGCGCTACGCCATCAACGACGCGTGCTTTGCTCATGGCGTGCCACTGGTTTCAGGTGCGGCAATCCGAATGGAAGGACAGATCGCCGTATTCGATCCCAGACACGACGATTCGCCCTGCTATCGATGTCTGTATCCGTCGGCCAGCGAAGGGGAAATGAACTGCGCCGAGAACGGCGTGGCCGCGCCGCTCGTTGGCATCATCGGGTCCGTACAGGCGATGGAAGCGCTGAAGCTGCTCGCGGGCGTGGGAACATCGCTACGAGGCTACGTGCTCTACCTCGACGCGACCGTCATGGAGTGGCACAAGCTGCGACTCAAGCGGCGCGCGGATTGCCCCATTCATCATCGGTCCAGCGGGTCGGACCTGGCACCCCGGGCAAACGCTTGACCAGGCAATCGATCAGCGCGCGCCGAACCGCGTCCAGATCAGACGGGCCTCCAAGACTCGAAAGCTGTGTCACCCGCTGATCGAGTAAGCCACACGGGTTGATGCGGCTGAATGGCTCGAGATCCATTGCCACATTGAGCGCAAGACCGTGGTAGGAGCAACCCCGCCGTATCCGTAGTCCAAGCGAGCCGATCTTGTCGCCGACAACGTAAACACCAGGCGCATCGCTGCGAGCCGCGGCTTCGATACCGTAGCCCGCCAACAGATCGATAATGGCGCCTTCGATCGCACTGACCAGGCCGCGCGGACTCACATTCGCCCGGCGTATGTCGATCAGCAGATAGCCAACGATCTGTCCCGGCCCGTGATAGGTCACCTGGCCACCTCGATCCGACTGCACGACGGGAATGTCGCCGGGCGCGAGCAGGTGCTCTGCCTTACCGGCCTGACCCTGAGTGAACACCGGGTTGTGTTCGGTGAGCCAGATTTCATCCCGCGTTGCCGCATCGCGCTCGTCGGTGAAGTCGCGCATCGCCTTGAAGACGCCTTCGTAGTCCCGCCGGCCGAGATCACGTATCAGCATCACAGCACCAATCGCACACTGGGATATGTCTTGAGCGACTCATGCAGGGCGACCAATTGCGCCTCCCCGGTGGCACGAATCGTGATCGTCACCGAACAGTAATTGCCGTCACGGCTCTCGCGCACGCTGACCTGCGCGCTGGTGATTTCGGGCGCGTGCTCCCGGGTCAGATCAACGACGGTTCGTGTGAAGGTCGCGCTGTTCACCCCGACGATCTTGACCGGATAATCGCAGGGAAATTCGATCTTTGGCGGTTCCATCACTCAACCGAGGAGTTCTCTGAAGAAGAGGTAAATGCCGTGCCATAGACGCTTGAAGAATCCGGCTTCAGGGACTTCGTTCAACGCAACGAGCGGGGTCTTGAGCACGACCTCATCGCCCAGCATGACGCGCAATTCACCGAACTCTTCTCCAGCTGCAATCGGCGCGCGCAGTACACGGACAATGTCAGTCTCGGCCTTCAGGTCCTGATACCGGCCACGCGGAATCGTCACGTACACCGGGTCGGCAACGCCGAGGTTCACGTCGTTCTGCTCGCCGTACCAGACCTCGGTCGACTTCAGCATCACCCCGGGGTCATACAGCTTCTGCGTTTGATAGTAGCGAAATCCGTAGGCCAGCAGCTTCTGGGATTCCTTCATCCGGGTTTCGTCGCTGTCGGTGCCCATGACCACTGAGATGAGGCGCATGCCCTCGCGTGACGCAGACGCTACCAGACAGAACCCGGCTTCTTCGGTGTGACCGGTCTTCACGCCATCGACGGTACGGTCGCGCCACAGCAGTCGATTTCGATTCGGCTGGTCGATTTCGTTGAACCGGAACGACTTCATCGAGTAGAGCTTGTAGTGCTCGGGATAGTCGCTGATCAACGCTCGAGTGAGCGTCGCTAGATCGCGCGCGGTGGTCACATGACCCTCGGCCGGCAATCCGGTTGCATTGTGGAACATCGACGCAGTCATGCCGAGCTCCGCGGCCTGTTTGTTCATCATGTCGGCGAACGCATCTTCGCTGCCAGCGATGAACTCAGCGACCGCAATACTCGAATCGTTGCCGGACTGAATGATCACTCCCATTAGCAGATCTGACAATTTCACCGTCGTACCTTCACGGATGAACATGCGCGAACCCGGCGCACGCCAGGCGTGCACGCTGATCGGCACGTCGGCATCGAGCGTGATGCGCCCCGATGCGATCTCCTTGGCGGCGAGATAGCTGGTCATGATCTTGGTGAGACTTGCTGGTGGCAGCTGTTCGTCGCTGTTCTTCTCCGCAAGCACCTTCTGGGTTTGCGCGTCGATCAACACGTACCCAGACGCGGCAACCTGCGGCGGCGCTGGTACGCTTGCCGCTGCGGCTGTAGCTGGTGCGGCAGGCACCGGCACATCCTGCGCAAGAACCGGGATACTGAACAGACAGGCAGCAATCAGTGTGAGGGCGTTCTTCATACGGCGAATGTCATGAGCGATAAATACCAGGAACGATGCGATGCGAATTGTAGCGTCATTCTTGGACGATGAGCGGCAACCCCAGATTCGCATCGACAATCAATGCCTGCAGGCGCAGCGCTTCCTCCATGCGGGAAACGGGTCCAATACGGACTCGAAAGAGTGTGTCGGCCGCGTTGTGTTGAACGTTGACGATGTTGCCGACGATGCGCGCGAGCGCGCTGCGCAGCGACTCCGCACCACCGGCGTTCTTGAACGCACCCGCCTGCAGAAAGATGTTGCCGCCACCGGACTGAACCACAACCGGTGCCACCTGCACCCCGCTTGCAATTGGGACGCCTGCCGCAATCGGCACTGCACTCGAATAGACCGGCGCCGGTAACGCCGCGGCCGGCGACTGCGACTGCGCAACCAGGGTCGAGCGCGCTGCCTCGCCGGGCAACACATCCACCCGCACGCGCGCCGTGCCACGATCGGCGAAGCCGAGTTTGACTGCGGCCGCATACGACAGGTCGATCAACCGATCGTCGTGAAACGGACCGCGATCGTTGATGCGCACGATGGTGGATCTGTTGTTATCGAGATTGGTGACGCGCGCGTACACCGGAATCGGCAGGTTGCGATGCGCTGCGGTCAACTGATACATGTCGTAGCGCTCGCCGCTGGAGGTTGGCCTGCCGTGAAACTTGGCGCCATACCAGGACGCAATGCCCGAGGCGGTGTAGCCGGTCGCCGATTCCATGACCCGATAGGTCTTGCCAAACACGACGTAGGTCGGTGGATTGCCGTAGCGGCTGCGTGGCTCGGTGCGCGGCACTGGGTCCGGCAACCCGGCGAGTTCGGGCATGGGCCGACTCGGTGCCCGATCCGAAGGGCCGGTCGTGACGGGAGTGGTGCTGCATCCGAACGCCAGGGCAATGCACACAGCGAGTAATCCGCGCAGGATGGATCGTCTCATCAGTCCTTTCGCTGACCGGCTTCCTGACCGGATCGCTGCGCAAGCGTTGGCGCCATTGCGGCTGCCAGTTCTTCGCTCAGCTGATGAACGGCCAAGGCATACATCGTGCTTCGGTTGTAGCGGGTGATGACGAAGAAGTTCTGCATGCCCACCCAATACTCGGCTCCATCGGCGCCATCCAGCTTGATCAACATCGCGGGCTCGTTGTCGGCGTAGCCGGGCATCGTGACACCGAGACTCCGAATCTCACCAACCGTGTGATTGAGCGCAAGCGCATCGTTGGCAATCGCATCCACGCGCGCATCGAGCGGATCGGCGCGGACGATGACGGGGCCGTCGGCACGCCAGCCATGGCGCTTGAAATAGTTGGCGACCGATCCGATGGCGTCGGTGGTGTTGGTCCAGATATCCCGACGACCATCACCGTCGAAGTCCACCGCATAGGCGCGGTAACTCGACGGAATGAACTGGCCGTAACCCATCGCGCCGGCGTAGCTGCCGGTAAGCGACAGCGGCGCCGATTTCTCTTCGCGCGCGAGCAGCAGGAACTGGGTCAATTCGCTGCGAAAGAACGCACCGCGCGGCGGATAGTCGAAGGCGAGTGTCGACAGGGCGTCGGCAACACGGTACGAGCCCGTGTTGCGGCCGTACCGGGTTTCGACGCCGATGATCGATACGATCATCTGCGCGGCAACGCCGTACTCGCGCTCGGCCCGCGCAAGCACATCGGCGTGTTCGCGCCAGAACTCGACGCCTTGCTCGACACGGCTGGGGGTGACGAAGATCTCGCGGTACTCGCTCCACGGTTTGGTTTTCTCCGCCGGGCGCGAGATTGCATCGAGAATCGCCTGCTTCTTTTCTACCTGCGCAAACAGCGAAAGCAGTTCGTCCCGGGTGAACCCATGCGCCGCCACGACTTCATCGACGTAGGCGCTCACTTCCGGGCGCTCGGCGTAGTCCGCAGCCGCAAGGCCGTACAGGCCGTAGAGCACCACGCCGGTCACACCCACTACTGCAGTGAGTCGCATCAACAACCTCCGTGTCACCATCCGCGGTGAGTATGGATGGACATCATGATTCCGAAACTGGCCATCAGCGTGATGGCGGCTGTGCCCCCGTAGCTGACGAGTGGCAGCGGCACGCCCACGACGGGCAGCAACCCCGACACCATGGCGATGTTAACAAATACGTAAACGAAGAACGTCAGCGCGAGCGATCCGACTACCAGTCGCCCGAAGGTGTGCCGCGCCTCGGTGGCCATGTACAGCGCCCGCGCCAGCAGCACGAGATACAGCACCAGCAGGAACACCACACCGACCAGCCCGAGTTCCTCTGCCACCACCGCGATGATGAAGTCCGTCTGACTCTCGGGGAGAAATTCCAGATGCGACTGCGTGCCTTGAAACAGCCCCTTGCCGAAAACGCCACCGGAGCCGATGGCAGTGGTGGACTGAATGATGTTCCATCCTGCGCCGAGCGGGTCCCGTTCCGCATCGAACAGCGTGAGCACGCGATCTTTCTGGTATTCGCGCATGTTCATCCACAACGCGGGCGCTGCCGCCGCAGCAGCGGCCAGTGCCAGCAGGATCCAGCGCCAATACACGCCCGATAACACGATCACGGCAAGCCCGGCGCCGGCGACGAGAATCGCGGTGCCCAAATCGGGCTGGATTGCGATCAGCACAGCCGGCACGGCAATGATGGCAAGCGCAACCAGCAAATGAGTCAAGCGCGGTGGCAACGGGCGATCGTTGAGGTACCACGCAACCACCAGCGGCACGGCGATTTTCATCGCTTCGGAGGGCTGAAATCGCGGTAGACCCGGCAAGTCGAGCCAACGGGTCGCGCCCTTGGCCGAGACACCGACCACCAGCACCGCGCCCAGCAGGACGATGCCCAGCGCATACACGACGGGTGACCAGCGCAGGTAGAACCGTGGCTCGAGTTGCGCCGCCAGCACGAGCACTGCGATGGCGCCCGCCAGACGCAGCACCTGACCCCGAAACACCTCGATGTTGCCTTCCAGCGCACTGAACAGCACCACGAGGCCGAAGGCCATGATCGCCAGCAACACGAACACCATCAACGGGTCGAGATGAATCAGGTTGAGCTGACGAATGTAGAGGCCCTGCCCTTTCGGCAAGGAACGCACGAAGTCGCGATTGTTCATCTGGCGGCGACCTGGGGTAGCAGGTACGCATCGAGCACTTCACGCGCCACCGGCGCGGCGACGGAGCTGCCGCCACCGCCGTTCTCAACCAGCACTGCAAGCGCAATTCGGGGTGCATCCGCGGGCGCAAAGGCGATGAACCAGGCGTGCTTGCGCTGGTACTCACCGAGCAGTTTTTCGTCGTACTCCTCACCTTGGGCAATCCCTACCACCTGGGACGTGCCTGACTTGCCGGCGATTCGATAAGGCGCGTTCTGGCCGATGTAGGCCCAGGCGGTCCCGCTTTGTTGATAGCCGAGGTTGCCCCGATGCACGACATCCTCCATCGCATCGACCATCCGTTCCCAATCCTCGGGACCGACCCCGGTGACGTCGGGCGGATCCGGTGGCGGATCAGATTCGAGCAACGGGCGGTCGCTCGACAACAGCATGCGGGGACGTTTGAACACGCCGCGATTGGCGATGATGCTGGCGGCGGTGGCGAGCTGCAGTGGCGTCACCAGGAGATCACCCTGCCCGATCCCCATGTTGACGTTGTCCCCCGGATACCACGGCTCGCCCTTCGCACCGCGCTTCCAGGTCGGGGTTGGCAGCAGCCCTGCGCTTGCGTCCGCAAGATCGAGCGCGGTGTTCGAGCCGTACCCGAACTGGGCAACGAATCCGGTGAAGTCATTGATGTTCATGCGCGAGGCGAGGTCGAAAAAGTAGGTATTCGACGATCGGTAAATCGCCCGATGCAGGTTGACGATGCCTTGACCACCGCTGTTGCCCTTCTTCCAGCTCCAGTCCCGATAGGCGCGGCGCTGACCGGGCAAGCGGAAGGCGCCGGTGTCGTGGATGGTGCGCTCCCAGGTGGTCACGCCGAGCGCAATGCCCGCGAGCCCGACCACGGGCTTGAAGGTCGAACCCGGCGCATAGCGGCCGTTCAACGCGCGATTGAACAACGGCTTCTCCCGGGCGGTCGTCAGTGCCCGGTACTCATCCGACGTCATGCCCGTGACGAACAGATTCGGGTCGTACCCTGGATGCGAGACGAGCGCCAGAATGCCGCCCGTACTCGGTTCGATGGCGACCACCGCGCCGCGGCGCTCGCCGAGCGCGCGTTGCGCGGCAAGTTGCAGCCGGGCATCGAGTTCGAGGGTGAGATTCTGGCCCGCCACCGCTGGCTGCACTGCCAATACTTCTCGCACGCGACCACGCGCATCGATTTCCACCTGCTGATAGCCGACCTCACCGTGGAGCGAGCGCTCGTAGAATCGCTCGACCGCGAGTTTGCCGACGAACTGGGTCGCGCTGTAGTTGACCGGGTCGAGTCGCTCCAGATCTTCCTCACTGACGCGCCGAACCGAACCCACGGCATGGGCGACACTCTCGCCGTAGGGATAGTGCCGCACGAGTTGCGCTTCCACGACCACGCCAGGCAGGCGAAACCGATTGAGCGCAAGGCTCGCGATCTCTTCTTCCGTCAGCACGTATTTCAGCGGTACCGGCTCGAATGGCCGCCGCGGCCGCTCGATGCGTTTGCGGAAGGCCTCCATGTCGCGTTCCGTGATCGCGACCAGGCTACTCAGGTCTTCGACCACACGCTCGAGATCACCGACCTGCTCCGACACGAGTTCGAGGGTGAACACCGGACGGTTATCGGCCAAGAGCTCGCCGTGTCGATCGAAGATCAGGCCCCGAGGTGGCGCCAGCGGCTGCATCTGAATCCGATTGTCGTCGGAGCGCGTGCTGTACTTCTGATAGTCGACGACCTGCAACTGAATCATCCGTCCGACCAGCACGAAGATACCGAGCAGCGCCAGCAAAAAGAGCGTGATGGCGCGCGCGGTGAAGCGGCGTCGTTCCGCCTCGGGATCCTTCAGGTGTCCGGTTTCAGCCATGTCGACTCAAGCGTTGCTCACTCGCGGTGATAAGGATGGCCGGACAAGAGACTCCACGCCCGGTAGATCTGCTCCGCCACCACGACCCGTACCAAACCGTGCGGTAACGTACCTGCTGACAGCGACCAGCGCCATTCCGCCCGGGCCAGACACTCGGGTGCCAGGCCATCCGCCCCACCGACCATCAAGACGACATCGCGTCCATCGCTGCGCCAGCGCGCCATTTCATCGGCCAGCGCCGGACTGCTCATGCCGCGACCACGCTCGTCGAGCGCAATGACGCGATCATCCTTGCGCACGGCCTTGAGCAGCGCCACACCTTCCTCGCCGATCCACCGTGTGGGGTCGCCGCCCCGGCGTGCTGGCGCAGGGACTTCCTCGAGCACCAGCGGAGTCTCCCGCGGCATGCGCCTGGCGTAACCCTCGTAACCCTCTTTGACCCACGCTGGCTGCCGCGTTCCCACCGTGAGCAAGCGAATTTTCATGGCGACGCGCGCAGGTAACGTATGCGGCGCAGCGCCAGCGCGGGTCGACGCCGCCCGGTCAGGCGTTCACTGCACTGGGCAGCTCCGACCAGAGCCGCTCCAGATCGTAGAACTCCCGCGCTTCTTTGCGCATCACGTGGACCACCACGTCGCCGAGATCGAGCAGCACCCAGTCGCTCACAGCGCGACCTTCCACGCCGTGTGACGCAATTCCCTGGGCTTTGGAGGATTCCAGAACGTTATCGACGAGTGCTCTGACGTGACGGTTGGACGTGCCGCTGGCAATGACCATGAAGTCTGTCACGCTGGTGGCCCGGGTCACGTCGAGGGCGACGATGTCCTTGCCCTTCAGATCTTCCAACGCGCGAATGACATGATCACGCAGGTTTTTCGGTGACATTAAGCGGTGGCGCCTCCATACAAGTGTCTGTCTTTAATATAGGTCCAGACCGCCGCGGGGAGCAAACCGCTCACGTCCTCGCCGTGCGCAATTCGTCGACGCACGTCGGTCGCGGAGACAGCCATCATGGGAGCGGGCAGATGCAGCACGCTGCCGAACCGCTCGTCGTGCAGGCGCGCCAGATCGGCGGTCAAGTGGGCCGCATCAAAGGCGCCCATGACGTCATCGAGCGGCGCATCCTGACCCGGCCGGCGAACGACCACCAGATGGGCGAAATCGAGCACCTCCCGCCATCGATGCCAGGTCGGTAGAAGCCGGTACGCATCCCATCCGAGCACCCAGGTCAGGGACTCATCCGAGCCGGCAAGGCGAGCGAATTCGATCAGCGTATCCACCGTGTACGAGGGCCCGCGGCGGCGCAGTTCCACGTCACTCGCCGCCAGGCCCGATTCCCCCGCGACCGCGAGCTCCAACATGGCCCAACGATCGGCAAGGCTCGTGCTCGGCGCCGTTCGGTGGCTGGGTCGCGCAGACAGCACCAGTTGCACAACGCTTACCTGCAGACGCGCGGCCACGACATGGGCGGCGTGCAGATGACCAAGGTGAATGGGATCGAAAGTACCGCCGAAGAGCGCAATCAACGATGCCGAATCTCGCCGTTGCCGAACACCACGTACTTCTGAGATGTCAGTCCCTCGAGGCCAACCGGGCCACGGGCATGCAGTTTGTCGGTCGAGATGCCAATTTCGGCCCCAAGGCCGAACTCGAAGCCATCGGCAAACTGAGTCGATGCGTTGACGAGCACGGAGGCGGAATCCACCTCCGTCAGAAAGCGCCGCGCGCGGGCGTAATCCCTAGTGACGATGGCATCGGTGTGCTGCGAGCCATAGGTATTGATGTGATCGATCGCTTCATCGAGACCCGCCACCGTACGAATGGCCAGCACCGGGCCGAGGTACTCCGCGCGCCAATCCGACTCGGTTGCCAGCGCAACATCGCTGATGATGTGTCGCGTGCGTTCACACCCGCGCAGTTCAACGCCGGCCTGCCGAAAGCGATCCGACAGCGGACGCAGCACGCGAGGTGCGATCGCCTGGTCCACAAGCAGCGTTTCGAGTGCGTTGCACACGGCGTACTTCTCGGTCTTCGAGTTCACCGCGATGGCGATCGCCATCGCTTCATCGGCGAACTCATCGACATATACATGACAGACACCATCGAGGTGCTTGATGATCGGAATTCGCGACTCGCGCATGACGCGTTCGATCAGACCTTTGCCGCCGCGCGGCACCAGCACGTCCACGTAGCTATCGAGCTTGAGCAGTTCGCCCACCGCGGCGCGGTCCGTGGTGTCGATGAGCTGCACCGCATGCTCCGGGAGTTGTGCCGCCGCGAGTCCGGTGGCGATGCAGGCGGCGATCGCGCGGTTGGAGTGAATGGCCTCCGAACCGCCCCGCAGAATGCACGCATTGCCAGACTTCAAACAGAGGCTCGCCGCATCCACCGTCACGTTCGGCCGTGACTCGTAGATGATGCCGATCACGCCAAGCGGTACGCGCATACGGCCCACTTGAATGCCCGTGGGGAGGAACTTCAGATCACTGATGGCGCCCACCGGATCGGGTAGTGTGTCCACTTGACGGACGCCGTCGATCATCCGATTGATGGCCACGTCGTCGAGTACCAGGCGATCGATGAGCGGCTGATCGAGGCCGTTGGCGCGGGCTTGATCGAGATCCTGCGAATTGGCGTTGCGCAAGGACCCGCGCGACGCATCGAGCGCCACGGCAATGGCGCGCAACGCCGCAGATTTCCGGGCGGGCGCAGCCGAGGCGATCAACCGCGATGCGCGCCGCGCATCCATCCCCATCTGCCGAATTGTCGCTTCGATGCTCATCTGCTGGAGTTCAACCGCGCAGCCGACCAACCAGTCGCGACAGCTCCGCCAGCCGTTCGCGCGGCAGATTCATCTGCAACAGCCCCTGCTTGATTTCAGGTTCGATCGGCAGCAGCTCCGCAAGCCGCCAACTGACCGATCGCGCATCGGCAAAATCCACACTCAACGAGAGCTTGGCAACCAACGGGTGCTTGAGCAGCTCGCGCAGAATCTCGACCAGCGGGGCGTGTTCGGTCCCAACCGCCTGCGCGCGCTCCTCGGGCAGATACTCCACCTCGCCCATGAGCAGGTGATCCGCCTGCTCGAAGGTGCGCAGCACCCGAAAGCGCGGACCGCCGCTGACCATGATGCCGAGCATGCCGTCGCTGCGCGCATTGAAGTCGACGACACGTGCGTACGTGCCGATGGCGAACACTTTCGGTTGCGGCGTGTCGATTTCCGTTCGACTTTCCGCGCCGTCTCGAATGAGCACCACACCGAAACCGATCTCTTCCTTCATGCAGCGACTCACCATATCGGTGTAGCGCGGCTCGAAGATACGCAGCGGCAATCGCCCACCAGCGAACAGCACCGTGCGCAGCGGAAACAGTGGAACTTCGCGATGCAGTTCATGACTGAGTTGCATGCGCATACCTTACCACGCCGACCACGGTACGCCGCTCACTGGTAGACTGCGCCATGGTCGTCAATCGACCGGGAAGAGAGGTTCGTTCACTTGGATCTGATGCAGGTCATCGTTCTCGCCTTGATCCAGGGGCTCACGGAATTTCTCCCGATCTCCAGCTCCGCACACCTGGTGCTGCCGGCATTGTTGACGGACTGGCCCGATCAAGGTCTCGCCTTCGATATCGCACTGCACGCCGGCTCCCTCGCGGCGGTGCTGTATTACTTTCGCGGTGACCTGCAGCAGTTCGTGCTGAGTTTCTGGCAGTGGTTTCGGGAAGGTGAGGTCGATGCCTACATGCGCCTCATCGGCCAGGTCGTGATTGCCACAATTCCGATCGTGATCATGGGCTTACTGCTGCGCGACTGGATCGAAATGCACTCGCGCGCGCTGTTCGTGATGGCGGCCACGAGCATCGGCTTCGCCATATTGATGTGGATCGCGGACCGCCGCGTGGAGCGGCCGGGTATATCGGAGTTTCAGTTGTCCTGGCGCGATGCGCTGCTGATCGGCTGCCTGCAGATGCTCGCAATCGTGCCCGGCACCTCGCGGTCCGGCATCACGATCACCGCGGGACTGCTGCTCGGCATGACCCGGGAAGCTTCAGCTCGATTCGCGTTCCTGCTGGCCATTCCAACGATCGCGGGCGCCGCCACCCTCGGTTCGATCGCGGCCTATCAAACGGGTCTTACCATACCCTGGGGCGATGTCGCGATCGGCTTCGGCCTGTCGGCCGTTGTCAGCTACCTCGCCATTGCCTACTTCATCAAGCTGGTCGAGCGTACGGGGCTCCTGCCCTACGTCATCTACCGGCTGGCCATGGGCGCCGTGCTGATCGGGTTCGGGGTATTCCTGGCTTAGGGGCCACCTAGAACGGAATATCGTCGTCCAGATCGTCAGCGAAGTTGTCCGGTGGCGGTTGGGAGTCGAAGCCACCTTTGGCGCCACCGCCCGAAGCGCCGCTGCGAGCCTGCCGCGGCGCGGATTCCCCGCCACCCCCGCCGCTGGGTC
>JBGSQB010000243.1:0-5865 GCA_041738285.1 Pseudomonadales bacterium
CCAAGCAGCCGCCGAGCCGCGGTCGCGGCGCCGCAGCACCGAACGGGGAGAAACGCTCATGAGTGAGGTCACTGGGGACGAATCGCAATTGGCCGAGCGCGTTCGCGCAATCACGACGCGCGTGCTCCAGCGCAACATCAAGGGGCTCGAGTTCCTCACCGCATCACCAGTGCCGGTGGGACTGTCGCCAAAAGACGTGGTGCTCAGCCGCGGCACGTTGCGGCTGTACCACTACCGCTCGATGGCCGATGAGGTGTATCGCGTGCCCCTGCTCATCGTCATGGCGACGACCAACAAGGCCTTTCTGTTCGACCTCGCCCCGGGTCAGAGCATGGTCGAGTTCCTGCTCAAGAGCGGATTCGATGTGTATGTCATCGATTGGGAGGCGCCGACACCCGCCGAGCGCGGTCTGAACCTGACTGCCTACACCCAGGACTTCATACCGTCATGCGTGCGGGTCGTGCAGGAGCGCTCCGGCGAGCAGGAGTTTTCCATCGTCGGCTACTGCATGGGCGGGGTGCTGTCGCTCATCTATGCCGGCACGCACGCCAGCAGTCCGCTCAAGAACCTCGCGTGCCTCACGACTCCCGTCAACTGGCACGGCATGGAGCTCAACCGAATCTGGTCCGACGAACGCTACTTCGACCTCGACGGCTTCGTCGACAATGTGGGCGTCGTGCCGGCGGACTTCATCGCCCAGGGCTTCGAGATGCTGCGGCCGGCGCAAAAGACGGCGGGCCGAATTCGACTGTGGGAAAAGATGTGGGATGACGAGTTCGTGAAGTCGTACCGCGCCTTCGAGCGTTGGGGCAACGAAACGCTGGGGCTGCCTGGCGAGTACTTCCGTGAAACGACCCGCGAGCTGCTCTGGCGCAACAAGCTGTTCACCGGTGACCTGGTCGTGGACAGCAAGCCTGCGAAACTATCGAACATCCACATTCCGGTGCTGCACGCCATCGCGGAGCACGATCACATCTGTCCGTACGCCGCGAGCAAGCCACTGCTCGAACTGGTTTCGTCGACGGACAAAGAAGAGATTGTGCTCAAAGGTGGGCATGTGAGCCTCATTGCCGGCCCCAATGCGGTCAAGCGGATGTGGCCGCGACTCGCGGGTTGGTTGGCGGAGCGTTCGGTATGACCCGCGATGACCGCTACCCACGCAAAGTGACCTGCGGCACGGCGCAGATCACCCTGACGCGCATGGTCGGCACCGATGAGCCGGCGGTACTCGCCTTTGCCCGCGGCCTGCCGCCCCATGACCTGTTGTTCATGCGGCGCGACATCTCGCAGCCGAAGGTGTTGTCGGCCTGGGTCAAAGAAATTCACACCGGCACGATCGACAGCCTCGTGGCATGGCGCGACGGCGCAGTCGTCGGATGCACCGGGGTCGTGCGCGATCCGTTGTCGTGGTCCGGCCACGTGGGTGAGTTGCGGGTGGTAGTGTCGCCGGCGGTGCGCGATCAAGGGGTTGGTCGCCTGCTCATTCAGGAGAGCTTTCTCATGGCCCTCGGTCTCGGGCTCGAAAAGCTCGTGGCGCACATGACCGTGGATCAGAAGGGCGCGATCGCCGTGTTCGAGGGGATGGGATTTCGGCCCGAAGCATTGCTGCGTGATCACGTGCGCGACCCATCCGGTACCAAGCACGACATCGTCATACTGAGCCACGATGTGGCGCAGTTTCAGGCGCAGCTCGAAGCGTACGGAATCAACGACGCATTTTAGGAAGTCGGGGAAATAGGGTCACTGTCCCCTACTTCCCCCTAGTCGATCAGGAAGTACTCGACCGTCGACACCACCCGCACGCGCTTGATGTGCGGCGTGCTGCTGTCGCGATCGTCGATGCTGAACTGACCCTGGCTCGCGGAACGGATCTTGCCGATGCGACTGTCGGAGTCAGCCGCGAACTTCTCGGCGACCTCGCGTGCTTTGATCGTCGCTTCTTCGATCATCGCGGGTTTGATGTCGTTCAGACCGCTGAACAGATACTCGGTGCGTGCCTGATAGTCATCGCTTGCGATCACGACGCCCGACTTACCAAGTTCGACCAGCCGCCGCGCCGCATTGCGAACGCCTTCGACGTTGCTGGTGTACACGCCGATCGTCTGGGTGGCCGTGTAGCGCAGGCGCACGCCGGCATCACCGAAGGAAGCGGCTTCCTTGTCGGTGACCGCAGGGGCATTGAGTGATATCTCCGATACGTCGAAACCTTCGCGGGTCAGAAATGACTGCACGAGGGCCGCGTCGCGATCGAGCTTGGCGTAGAGCGCCTCGAGATTCTGGTCGGCCGCGACGAAGCGAATCGGCCAGATGGCAACGTCTGCTGCCACGTCGCGTTCGGCCAAGCCCTTCACGGTCACCGTCCGGTCCAGGTACCGCGCGCGCACCAGGCCGTCGCCGGCGAGATATCCGCCCGCCCCAAGTCCAAGCGCGACCAGCAGTGCAGCCAAGAGAACGTTGCGTGCGGACATGGCGTCAGCGTCTCCAATACGCAGGAGTGAAGAGAACGAGCAATGTGAAAATCTCGAGGCGTCCGAGCAACATCGCGAGGATCAACAGCCACTGCGCGGGACCCGGAACGCCGGCGTAGTTGAGCGCCACCTCACCAAGCCCCGGGCCCAAATTGTTGAGACAGGCAGCGACTGCTGAAAACGACGTCACGAAGTCCATGCCTGACATCAGCATGAATACGCACACGAGCGTGAGAAACACGAACACATAGACCGAAAAGAATCCCCACACCGCCTCGATCACGCGATCGGGGACGAGGTGGCGCCCAAGCTTGACCTGGAACACACCGCTCGGATGAATCAACCGCTGAATCTCGCGAATGCCCTGCTTGTAGATGAGCAGCACGCGAACCATCTTGATGCCGCCGGCGGTGGATCCGGCGCAACCGCCGGCAAATGCGGCGAACAGCAGAATGAATGGCACGAGCGACGGCCACAGGCTGAAGTTCGCGGTGGTGAATCCAGTGGTGGTGGCAATCGACACCGTCTGGAACAAACCGTGACGGACTGCGTCGTCACCATGCTTGAAAAAGATCAGCCCGCCGCACACGACCAGCGCGACGATGCCGATCACCAGGAAGTAGAAGCGCACCTCCTGATCGGCGAGATAGGCGCGCAGTGACAACCTGCGCCATGCGGTGAAGTGCAGACCGAAGTTGATGCCAGCCAGCAGCATGAAGAACATGGCAACGCTTTCGATCGTCTGACTGTCGAAGAATCCGAGACTTGCATCGTGAGTCGAGTAGCCGCCGATGGCGACGGTTGAGAAGCTGTGACAGATCGCGTCGAACACCGACATACCGGCGCCCCAGTACGCCAGCGCGCAGGCGATGGTCAGGCTGAGATAGATGAGATACAGCGTCTGCGCCGTCTCGGTGATGCGCGGCGTGAGCTTTGCATCCTTCACCGGGCCGGGTGACTCGGCGCGGTACAGCTGCATGCCACCGATGCCGAGCATCGGCAGGATCGCAACCGCGAGAACGATGATGCCCATGCCGCCGAGCCACTGCAGCAGCTGGCGATAGAACAACACCGACTTCGGCAATTCATCGAGACCGGTAATGACGGTCGCGCCAGTGGTGGTCAACCCGGAAATCGATTCGAAGGCGGCCTCGGTGAACGTGCCGGTGAATCCCGTATCGAGATAGATGGGCAGCGCCCCGGATATGCCCAGGCCGAGATAGAACAGCGCGGTGATCATGAAGCCGTCACGACTGCGAAGGTCGCCTTTGCTCGATGAAAGAAACAGGCCCAGACCGGTGACGAACGTGATCCCGAATGCGGCGAGAAACGTGGGGATGGTCGACTCGGCGTAGATATACGCAACGATGATCGGCGTGAGCATCACGAGGCTGAACAGCATCAAGAGGATGCCGGTGATACGAAGGATGACCTTGGTGTTCACAATGACCGACCTGTCATCAGAAGAACGACAGGCTCACCTGGAACAGTTTCTCCACCGCGGCCACTTTTTTCTTGTCGACCAGAAACAGGATCACGTGGTCATCCGTTTCGATGACCACGTGATCGTGGGCGATCATCACTTCGTCGTCGCGGACGACAGCCGCGATCGTGACGCCGGGTGGCAGATCGATGTCGCCGATCTCGCGGCCGACGACCTTGGACTCCTTCGGCGTACCGTGGGCAATCGCTTCCATGGCTTCGGCGGCGCCACGCCGCAGGCTATGCACGCGGGCAACGTCCCCGCGGCGTACATGGGTGAGCAACGAACTGGTCGTTGCAAGCTGTGGCGAGATGGCGATGTCGATGTCGCCGCCCTGAAAGATGTCGACGTAGGACGGCTTGGTGATGAGCGTGATCACCTGTCGCACGCCCATGCGCTTGGCGAGCAGCGAGGACATGATGTTCACTTCGTCGTCGTTGGTCAGCGCACAGAACGCATCGGTGTGCTCGATGTTCTCTTCGAGCAGGAGTTCCTTGTCGGTTGCATCGCCGTGCAGCACCACGGCACTCGACAGACTTTGCGCAAGGTGCGCGCATCGCTCCTGGTTGAACTCGATCACCTTGACCGAGAAATTCGACTCGATGCCAAGGGCGAGCTTTTCTCCAATCAATCCACCGCCCGCGATCATCACGCGCTTGAACGGCCGCTCCACCTGACGCAGTTCGCTCATCACCGCCTTGATGTGCTGCGCGGCAGCAATGAAGAACACTTCGTCGTCCGCTTCGATAACGGTATTACCTTCCGGCAGGATCGCCCGCCCGCGACGGAAGATGGCTGCGACTCGCATGTCGATCTTCGGCATGTGCTGGCGCAGGAACTTCAATTCCTGACCGACGAGGGGGCCGCCATAGACCGCCTTCATGGCAACGAGCTTGACCTTGCCCTCGGCGAAATCGAGCACCTGTAACGCGCCGGGGTGTTCGAGCAGTTCGCGGATCTGATCGGTCACCACCTGCTCGGGGTTGATCAGCACGTCGATCGGCATGTGTTCCTGACTGAACAGACCTTCCCGGGTGAGGTAGGCCATGGCGCGAATGCGCGCGATCTTGGTCGGCGTGCGGAACAGGGAGTAGCACACCTGACACGCAACCATGTTGACCTCGTCACTGTTGGTGACCGCGATCAGCATGTCGGCGTCGTCTGCTCCAGCGCGACGCAACACGTCAGGATGGGACGCAAGCCCCTGCACCGTCTGGATGTCGAAACGATCGCGCAGTTCGCGTAACCGCACACCGTCGCGATCCACGAGGGTCACGTCGAAGTCTTCGTTCGCGAGATTCTCCGCAAGCGTACCGCCGACCTGGCCGGCGCCGAGAATGAGAATCTTCATTCGCGCACCAGTCGGGCGTAATAGAAGCCATCGCTGCCACCCACGGTGGGCAGGATCTGTCTGCCGCACCGCGTCGCGGCGCCGAGCGCCGCATCGATGTCGACCAGTCGAAACTCGGGCTGCGCATCAAGTAGACGCAAGATCACTTCGTCGTTCTCCTCGTCGAGAACCGAGCAGGTGCAGTAGATGAGCGCGCCGCCGGGCTTCACCACCTGGGCGAGCGTGCGCGCCAGTTTACTTTGAATCACCTGATACGGTCCCAGGTCCGTCTCGTGTTTGAGCAGTTTGATGTCCGGATGCCGGCGCAGGGTGCCGGTGCCGGAGCACGGCGCGTCGATCAACACTTTGTCGAAGGTGTTGCCATCCCACCAATCGAGGTTCGTTGCGTCGGCGGTGATCACCCGGAGATCGTTTCGCAGCCCAAGGCGTGTGGCCTCGGCGCCGATCAGTGCGCAGCGCGCGTCGCTGATGTCGAGGGCGGTCATGGCCACAGCCGCCTGTTCGAGACAGTGCAATGCCTTGCCACCCGGCGCGGCGCACGCATCGAGGACCCGCTCGCCGGC
>JBGSQB010000002.1:0-14619 GCA_041738285.1 Pseudomonadales bacterium
CAGTTGCGCGCCGGCGGCGCGGCTGCGCTACCAGCAACGACTGTCAACACCGCTACTCGATCGCTTCGACCTACGTCTGACAGTGGCCGCGGTCGCGCGCGAGGAACTGCTCAGTCGCCCGGCCAGGCACCCCGAACGCGAGCTCCTTGCCGCACAGGTACGCGCCGCCCGCGCCCGCCAACAACATCGCTCGGGGGCTCACAATGGTGAACTGGCGGGAGCTGTATTGGAACGCGCTTGTCAGGTCGACGATCGCGGCCGCAGTTTGCTCGGCAGCGCAATGGATCGGTTGGGATTATCCGCGCGGGGCGTACATCGGGTGATGCGTGTCGCACGCACCATCGCCGACCTCGAAGGATCCGATCCCGTCGACGTCAGCCATCTCGCCGAGGCGTTGAGCTACCGGGATGCGCGCGCCCCTTAGTTCGCGCCACTCATGAATGCAGTGGCCGCTTGGAGCTCATCATCGGAGCATGCCATGCACGTGCCTCTCGGTGGCATCGCATTCAGTCCGTTCAGGGTGTGCTGCCAGAGCACATCTGGATCCTGGGCCAGGCGCGGGGCCCACTCTTCGGCGTTGTGGAGTTTTGGCGCGCCACCTACACCTGCCGTGTGACAGGCGAAACAGAACTGGTTGTAAACCGCTTCACCCGACAGTCCCAGTCCCGAGCCGCCGCCAGCTGCCACTGCGCTCGCCTGGCCGCAGTCCTCGCCCGCCTTACACAGTTGCCCAGCGGGCTGCAGCCGTTCCCGGATCTCGGCTTCCGTTCCCGGCGGCACACGATCGGCCATCGCGTTGACGGTGACCAGGACAAAGATCAGGGCAAGCAAACGATTCACATCGAACTCCAGGTGCCGGGTGCGAAAAACGCGAGGATTATAGTCGCTTTAGCCGGTGGCGTTGTAGAGCTCACGGCCGATCAGCATCCGGCGAATTTCGCTGGTCCCCGCGCCGATCTCGTAGAGCTTGGCGTCACGCAGCAACCGACCCGCCGGAAACTCGTTGATGTAGCCGTTGCCGCCCAATGCCTGAATCGTTTCCAGCGCCATGTGGGTCGCCTTTTCGGCTGCGAACAGGATGCACCCAGCGGCGTCGAAGCGCGTCGTCTTGCCAGCATCGCAGGCGCGTGCCACCGCGTACACGTAGGATCGCGCCGCGTTGGTGGTGGTGTACATATCGGCGATCTTTCCCTGCATCAGCTGGAAGGTGCCAATCGGTTCACCAAATTGCTTGCGCTCGTGCACATACGGCATGACCACATCGAGGCACGCCCGCATGATGCCGAGCGGCCCGCCCGACAACACCACGCGCTCGTAATCGAGGCCGCTCATGAGGATCGACACGCCCTTGCCCACGCCACCGAGCACCTGACTCTTGGGCACCACGCAGTCATCGAACACGAGTTCACACGTATCCGACCCGCGCATGCCGAGCTTGTCGAGCTTCTGCGCGGTGGAAAATCCCGCATAGCCTTTCTCGATGATGAACGCGGTGATGCCCTTCGCACCGAGCGCGGGGTCAACCGTCGCATAGACGATGAGGACATCCGCCTGCGGCCCATTGGTGATCCACATCTTGTTGCCAGTGAGTACGAACGCATCGCCCTGCTCGCGGGCGCGCAGTTTGAGGCCGACTACGTCCGAACCGGCCGCGGGCTCGCTCATCGCCAATGCCCCGAGGTACTCACCACTCACGAGCTTCGGCAGATAGCGGGATTTCTGCGCCTGGCTGCCGAAGCGGCGCAGCTGATTGACGCACAGATTCGAGTGCGCGCCATAAGACAAGCCTACCGACGCCGACGCCCGACTGATCTCCTCCATCGCTACCGTGTGGGCAAGGTAGCCGAGGCCAACGCCCCCGAACTCGGGCTCGACCGTCATGCCGAGCAGACCCAAGTCACCCAGCTGCGGCCACAGATCGCGCGGGAACTCGTTCGACTGGTCGATCGCCTGCGCCCGCGGCGCAATCTCCGCGGCGGCAAACTGCCACACGAGATCCCGCAGCGCGTCGATGTCATCGCCAAGGCCAAAGTCGAATGCGGGAATCGCGATGCCCGTCATGACTGCTTCACCACGACCACCAACTCCGCACCATCGTCGACGCGATCACCGACCTTCACGGGTAGCCGTTCGATGACGCCTTCGAGTGGTGCGAGAATTGTGTGCTCCATCTTCATGGCCTCGAGCACGAGCAGCGGCTGATTGCGCTTCACGGTGGCACCGATCTGTGCATGGATGGCTATGATCTGTCCCGGCATGGGTGAGCAGACACGGCCGTCGCCATCCATGTCCGCGGCAACATGGTCGACGTCGATGCCAACTTCCCGAATGCGCACGGTCGCTCCACCCTGCATCAGATAGAGTGTGTCGTCGTCGAAACAGACGCCACACGGGACGCGTTGGCCAGCGATGTTGACGAGTATCGCACCGTCGCTGCCGTCTGCCGCCGCTGCTGCTTCGAGACCATCGATGCCGACCTGCCGTGTTCGACCGTCGCGCTCGATGCGCACCACCTGCCGATGGGGCAGATTGACCCGGAACGCATCACCCCGCTGCCAGACGGACTCGGAGGCGCGCCGCTGCGCGAACAACACGGCGGCAACCTCATCCAGGCGCGTTTCTTCTACGGGAATCAACGAGGCACCGGCGGCGGCGATCAGCCCCGTATCGTAGTCTCCTGACAGAAACGAGCCGCTGCCCAGGACCTGTCGCAGAAATGCCACGTTGTGCTCGACACCCGCGATGCGCGTCTGTGCGAGCGCCCGATCCAGTCTGCCGATGGCTTCCGCACGTGTCCCACCATGCGCGATCACCTTCGCGATCATCGGATCGTAGTGCATGGATACTTCGGCGCCGGTCTCCACACCAGTATCGACCCGCACGCCGGGCCCGAACTGCACGTGCGCAAGTTTGCCAGTGGATGGCAGAAACTTGCGTCGCGGATTCTCCGCGTACACACGCACTTCGATGGCATGACCGTTCGCGTGCACGTCGGCCTGGCGGAACGGCAACGCCTCGCCGGCCGCGACGCGCAGCTGAAGCTCGACCAGATCCATGCCGACGATGGCTTCGGTGACCGGGTGCTCCACCTGCAGTCGCGTGTTCATCTCCATGAAATAGAACTCATCGTTCTCGACGATGAACTCGATCGTGCCGGCGCCGGTGTAGTTGATCGCTGCCGCCGCCTTCACCGCCGCTTCGCCCATTCGCGCGCGCAGCGCCGGCGAAATGGTCGGCCCGGGTGCCTCCTCGATTACCTTCTGATGACGCCGCTGAACGGAACAATCGCGTTCGAACAGATGTACCGTGTTACCGTGCGTATCGGCGATGATCTGGATCTCGATGTGCTTGGGTGACGTCAGATAGCGTTCGAGCAGCACATCGTCATCACCGAACGCCGCCTTCGACTCGCGCCGCGCGCCGGTCAAGGCAGATGCGAACTCAGCTGCCTTGGTGACGATCCGCATGCCACGGCCACCACCACCGGCAGACGCTTTGATCAGCAACGGAAATCCGATTTTCTGAGCGGCGCGTTCCAGTACCGCAGGATCCTGATCGCCATGAAACCCGGGAACGATCGGTGCACCCGCGGCGGCGACAATACGCTTGGCGCCGATCTTCGAACCCATCGAGCGGATCGCATTCGCCGACGGGCCCACGAAGGCGCAGCCCGCGTCTGCGCACGCCTGCGCGAGATCGGGGTTCTCCGACAGAAAACCATAGCCTGGATGCAGCGCCTGCGCGCCTGATGCAGCGACCGCGGCCATGATGGCCTCGATGCGCAAATAGCTGTCGCGCGCGGGCGCAGGTCCGATGCGAATCGCGCGATCTGCGCTGCGCACATGCAGCGCGTCACGGTCGGCATCGGAATAGACTGCGATGGTTTCGATTCCGAGCCGACGGGCGGTGCGGATCACACGACACGCGATTTCACCTCGGTTGGCTATGAGCAGGCGCTGAAACATCATCACATCCTGAAGATGCCGAAGCGGGCATCGGTGAGCGAAGCGGGCTCACGACATGCAACCGACAGCGCGAGGGCGAGCACACGGCGCGTATCGACCGGATCGATCACCCCGTCGTCCCAGAGCCGCGCGCTCGCATAGTAGGGATGGCCCTGAGCATCGTACTGACCGCGAATTTCGTTCATGAACGACTGCTGGTCTGCTTCCGGCCATGATTCACCGCGCGCGGCAGCCCCATCGCGGCGGACCGTTGCGAGCACGTGCGCTGCCTGCTCACCGCCCATGACCGAGATGCGCGCGTTCGGCCACGTCCACAGCATGCGGCCGCCGTACGACCGGCCACACATCGCGTAGTTTCCGGCACCGAACGAACCGCCAATGACCACGGTGAACTTGGGCACCCGCGCACAGGCGACCGCAGTGACCATCTTCGCCCCATCTTTGGCGATGCCCTGGTTCTCGTATTTCTTGCCGACCATGAAGCCGGTGATGTTCTGCAGGAACAGCAGTGGAACCCCCCGCCGGTCAGCAAGCTGAATGAAGTGCGCGCCCTTGAGCGCCGATTCGGAAAAGAGTATGCCGTTATTCGCCACGATGGCGACCGGCATGCCTTCGATGTGAGCAAAGCCTGTCACCAGCGTCTCACCGTAAAGCGGCTTGAACTCGTGAAACTCGGAGCCATCCACGAGCCGCGCGATGACCTCACGGACGTCGTACGGTGTGCGGGTGTCCTTCGGCAGTACGCCGTACAGCTCGTCGGCCGGATACAGCGGCGCTGCGGGCGCCTGACACGCCACCGTCGCGCGGTACAGCGTCGCGTCGCTGGCAACGATCTCACGCGCAATGGCGAGTGCATGCTCATCGTTCGCCGCCAGATGGTCGGCAACGCCCGAGATCCGCGCATGCACGTCACCACCGCCGAGGCTTTCGGCATCGACTTCTTCACCGGTCGCCGCCTTCACCAGCGGCGGACCACCGAGAAAGATCGTCCCTTGGTTGCGCACGATGATCGCCTGATCGCACATCGCGGGCACGTACGCGCCGCCCGCCGTGCAGCTGCCCATCACCACGGCGATCTGCGCGATGCCACGCGCGGACATGTTCGCCTGGTTGTAGAAGATGCGGCCGAAGTGATGTCGGTCGGGAAACACTTCTTCCTGCATCGGTAGGAACGCACCCCCGGAATCCACCAGATAGATACACGGCAAAGGGTTTTCGAGCGCGATCTCCTGGGCGCGCAGGTGCTTCTTCACCGTGATCGGGTAGTACGTGCCGCCCTTGACGGTTGCATCGTTGCAGACCACCACGCACTCGCGTCCCGACACGCGACCGACGCCCGTGATCACACCGCCCGACGGCACGACATCGTCGTACAGCTCGTGACCTGCGAGCTGACTCGTCTCGAGAAAGCTCGCCCCCGGATCGAGCAGCGTCTCGATGCGTTCGCGAGGAAGTAGTTTGCCACGCTGGGTGTGGCGCGCCCGCGAGCGTTCATCACCGCCGAGTGCGATCTGGCCGACCACCGCGCGCAGATCCGCACTCAGTGCGCGGTGATGCAGCGCGTTGGCGGCGAACGCATCGGCGCGCGGGTCTGTTTTGCTGCGCAATACCGCCATGTGCCGACTCCGGGAACTGAGGGACGGGAACTGGGGACCAGTTTACCTATTTCGACCGGGCATTCGTGAGCACCGCTCTCTCCGAAACAGGTTGAGGCAGCGCCGCCTCACCACGCTACGCGGCCGTGTTTGTTCAGAGCATCGAGCAATCCGGCAGGCTTGGCTACGAGGACCGCGCTCGCGATCATCAGCGCAATCGAGAACATCACGACCTGATCGACATCACCTCCAGCGATGAGCACGGCTGCAATTGCAGGTCCTGTGGCAAGTCCCAGACTGCTTGTGAATCCGGCAACGGCCGCCAGGCGTCCCGAGTTGTCCATCTCAGCAACCACGCCGAGAAGATAAGGAAATGTCACGCTGAAAAAGATGCCGAAGCCGACGCCCGCGGCAAAGAACGACAGCTGACTGTCGGGCAACATCAGCAGCAGCGATGCGGCGGTGAGGATGGTGCCCACGAAGACGGGCAGAAGTCGGCCACTGCGCGTCGACCACCAGGTCACCAGAAGTGCCGCAGGCCCACCAATCCATAGCGACACCGCCACCGCGAGGCTGACAAAGGTGGCGTCGAAGTGATGGTGACTGCCCACTTCGATGACATAGGCGAACGTCGCCATCTGCGCCGCCTGGTAGAGAAACAGTGCCCCGAGGGCGAGCGCGATCGGGGGCCACGCCGCGCGATCTGGCGGACCGAACTCGCGACGCCGTCCGGACAACATCGGATAGTCGTCGAGCAGCGTCGTCAGCACCAGCGCAATCACGGAGTACCCGGCCAGTACGAACCACACGACGTTCGCGCCCATGTCGGCGATCAACGGCGTCAGCACGGCCGCGCCAATGCCACCGAGCGTCAGTTGAACACCGATGAAGATGGCGAACGTTCGTTCCGGACTGGTCGTGCGCGCGATGACGGAAGTGACGACCCCAAGCAGCGCACCACTAGCGAGGCCGTGACAGAAACGACTCGTCATCAGCGTCGTTGCATCGCTTGCCCACGCAGAGAACAAATCCGCCGACGCGATCAACACCAGGAGCGCCAACGCCACAGGTCGCCAGGAGACACGCGCGACGAAGAAAACGGCAAGGAATCCACCCAGTGCGTTGCCGTACATGTTGGCCGAGAGTACGTACCCTGCCGATTCCGGAGTAAACACGGAACCTGCGGCAAGGCCCGACACAATCACGGGACTGACGTTGGCGTACAGAATTCCGGCGGTTGCGAGCAGGCCCAGCACAAAGCGTGCGGGGAGTCCTTCTGGAGCGAGTCGAAAAGATCGTGGACGCGCTGCGTCCATCAATACCCTTGGCCGAGGTGCTCTTCGATGCGCGCTTCCAGATCGACTCTCACCCCATCGATGTCCTCCGGCGCGGCGCGGCGCAGACGAGCGACCTCATCGGTCGAATAGGGCTTGGCGTCCGCCGGCACCGAATCGCCACCGAACTCGCCGATGATGTAGTTGAGCACATCGGCGAGCTGCGCATCCGTGAGCGGCGACTGGCGTGAACCCGGTACCTGCACCAGGTAGTCGCGGCCACCGGGTACAGTCAGGTAGTAGCCGACTCGATCTTTCAACATGGGCACCTCGGGCGGCGCACCTTCGCCACCCATCCGATGGCATCCCATGCAGTTGAGCGTGTAGTCGAGGCGCGCGCCGCCATGGGCGGCGGTTGCGAGCCCGACCACGAGCAGGGCAGCAAAGTTGTTAGCTATCGACCGCAAGACCGAGCACGACGCCGGTTGAGCAGTGGTAGATGTTGTTCGAGGTGCCATGACACCAGTTGATGTCGTTCGACTTGGCCGGCATGTACACCGGGCGATCACCTTCGTTGCGGTTGCACAGACAGCGATTGCAGGTGCTCTTACCGCAGCAGTCGTTGTAGGAGATGACATAGTCCTTGCCATCGACCGGGTTACGACAGGTGCCGATCCAGGTGACGGGGGCTGCTTCAGTACCGGGCGGGCACGAGTTCGCCGAGCCACCGCAGCAGCCGCACAGGAAGCCGTCAATGGCGCAGTAACGCCAGTACTCACAAGAGTTCGGATCGCCTTCTTCGGCGGGTTGCGGAGCGCGCGCCGGTGAAGACGCCTGAGCACGTGCGACCGGCAACAAGGGCAGCGCAACACCGCCAGCAATCGCAACGCCGAAGCGCGACAGAAAGTGGCGGCGCGGCGTTACCCGCGCCACCGTGCGCGCGCTGCGTGCGAACAATCGGTCGAACCGGTTCATACTTTCACCTCGCTTTCGTCGCGCACGTTGGCGCGCATGAACTCGTTGATACTCGCGACCCCGAGGCGCTTGGCCTCGAACAAGCTCTCGATGTGCTCGCGTGTGTTCACGAGCCCCTTCGCAACCAGCACTCCCGATTCGTCGATCAGCGCAGCATACGGCAGCTTGCCCACCTGGAATGCCATGCCGAGTTCCTGGGAGACGACGTACGGGAAACTCTCGATCCGACGATCCGCCACGTAGGCCTCGTGCTCTGCCTTGGTCGAGCCATCGCTGGCAAACACGAGATCGAGCCACTTCTTTTCTTCCTTGGCGATACGCGTGACAACCGGCAACAGTGATTTGCACACCGGACAGGTTGGCGAGAGGAAGAATACCAGTACCCCGCGCTTGCGCGCCGCGAAGTCGGCGAGCGCGATGCTGCCGTCGGTCAGGGTCGGCATGGTCAGTGCGGGAACCGTTTCTCCCGCCTTGACGCCGCCCGAGAGCGTCAATGCACCGGCCGGTGAGACGCGCTCGTGCAGCACCCCGATCTGCCGCGTCAGCGCGAGTACAACGAGCGCAAGCGCAACTACGACGATCCACAGCACCACGGTCGAGACGATGAGTGCGTCCATCACACCCATTCCTCCAATCGCGCCTGGGCGGCAAGCACCTGATTGACTGCGCCATAAATGAGTCCGCAGACAATGACGCCAAAGCCGACACTGCCCAGATCAATCCAGCCAAACGAACGTGCGGCGGGCTCGACCAGAGCAAGGCCGCATACTGCAACGAGGATCGAATTGCGCGCGATCAGACCCCAGGTGATGGGTTGTGAATCGCCGCCGCAACCGCAGTCGATGAAGCGTCGGCCACGCAGCAGATTCACCAGCATGGCAAGTGCGTACACACAGAGCACCGCGCCACCGGCAACGAATGCGACCGGCACCTGGGCAAGCGCGGCGAAGCCGAGCAGCACTTCCGCGGTCGCGACCATCCAGGCAGCCGGCGAGATCACGGCTTCCGGCAGCAGTCGATACGCCATGAGCACACGCTTGAATTGACCGATGTCGCGCACCTTGTGCAGGGCGCCGAACAAAAACAGCCAGCCGATGGCGAGCTGCGCAATCAGCACGATGACGGGATCGACCATCATCGGACCTGGCTGAAGCTCGGCGTCATCGGTCCGCCTTCGATGGTGTGCTTCAACGCCCCGGTCATCGCGTCATAGACCCACAAAGCGGGAATTTCCAGCGTCGTCGCGACCAAGAGCGGTGCCGGGTCCTTTGTCACGGCGATCGACATGGCGTGCGATGCAAGTTCGATGGTGCGCAGCTTGGTGCGCTTGGCAAGGTCGTATACCCACACCTGACTGCCGGGATCCTTGTGCGAATCGGTACCGCCCTGATGCACGATCACGAACAACAGACTCTTGTCATTGTGCACGGTGTTGAACTGGCTGCCACCGACCTTCCAGCCCGCCGCACGCTCGGCGTCCGTGAAGAGTGACCACTTGTCCTGTGGCGTACCCATGCCCTGGGCGAACTTCACCGGATGCACGAAGCCGTCGAACGAGAAGAAGAGCCATGCATCGCCATGGCGCGAGGCCTTCTCGGTCACAGGATCCGAGTTTGGCGCAAAGAAAGGCACCGACTTTTTCCGCTGCGTGACCTTGCCGCTGTCGTCGGTCATGAACGATTGCACGGTGCCATCACCGCAGAGGCTCGCGAAGCTGCGATTGCCGGTCGGGAACACCAGTGCGCAGCCGGCCGTGTCGACCTCGGTGGCGAAGGTGCGATCCGCGACGTTGACGATCGAGATCGACGTTGCGGGTGTCATGTTCACGACGTACACGAAGCGGCCGTCATCGCTCATGCCGCTGTAGCCCCGCATCGGCATGCCCGTTGCCCGCTTGGGCGGAATCACGACTTCGGCCACGGGCGTGAAACTCTCGGTCTCGTAAATCACTACGGCGTCGGTTCGATCGCCGTAGGTGCCGCGCGAGTAGAAGGTGATCGGCACGTAGATCGCGGAGAAGTCGGGCGCAATCTCGGAAGCCATCTGGGCGTAGCCGGTGGACATCATGCCCAGCATCGTCCCGGCAGCCGCGTCGTAGGCGTACACCTTGCCGTCGGTCATGCCGGTGAAGTTCATGTCGTTCACCAGCACCCAGTGTGGCGTCGGCGAACCGAGCTTCTCGACGAAGTAGGACTCTGCCTTGAGCGGCTCGGCAGCGGCCGCAGGCCAGGCCAACATCATCAGCAGTGCAAACACAATCCTCATCGGACCTCCCCGAACGAATCCCGTTTCGAATTAGAACGCGAACCCGTCACTGCGTCCAACTCAGTGCTTGCCCACCCATTCCAGGGTTTCGGCAAGCGAGCGCTCGAACTTGTCGAACATTTCGTGTACCTGGTTCTCGGTGATCACGAGCGGTGGGCAGAAAGCGATGTTCTCGCCAATCGCCCGCACGATGAGCCCATGCTCCTCACAGCGGGCCGCGCAATGCGCGGCAACGCCCCGCTTGGCGTCGAAATGCGCCTTCGTCATCTTATCCGCAACCACTTCCACCGCCCCGATCATGCCGACGCCCCGCGCCTCACCGATCAGCGGATGCTGCCCAAGCGCCTTCAGTCGCTTCTGGAACGGCACGCTGGTGCGCTCGGCATGGCCGAACAGATCGCGCTCTTCCATCAATTCCAGATTTCGCAAGGCAACCGCGGCGCAGACCGGGTGGCCGGAATAGGTAAAGCCATGTCCGAACGTGCCCACCTGCCCCGACAGCTCGATCATCGGTTCATACATGAACTCGGGGATGATGACCGCGGACAGTGGCAGGTACGCCGAAGAAACCGCTTTGGCGACGCTCATGGTGGTCGGTTTGATGTTCAGCGTCTGCGCGCCGAATGGCTTGCCGGTACGACCGAAACCGCAGATCACCTCATCGTCGATGAAAAAGATGCCGTAGCGGTCGAGCACCGCTTGAATGCGCTCGTAGTAGCCGGCCGGTGGCACCAGCACGCCACCAGCGCCTGCCACGGGCTCGGCGATGAACGCAGCGATCGTATCGGCGCCTTCCTTGAGGATCAGGGCTTCGAGATTGGCGACGATGCGGTCGAGGAACTGGGCTTCACTCTCGCCGGGCATCGAATCCCGGTAGTAGTGGGGCGAGTCCGTGTGCAGCACCCCGGCAATGGGCAGGTCAAAGTGTTTGTGAAAGGGTGGCAGGCCAGTGAGGCTGCCACTTGCAACGGTCACGCCGTGATAGCCGCGTTTGCGCGCGATGATTTTCTTGCGCTCGGGCTTACCGATCGCGTTGTGGTAGTACCACATCAGTTTGACCTGGGTGTCGTTGGCATCTGAACCCGACAAACCGAAGAACACGCGCCCGGCATCGAATGGCATCATCGCCTTGAGCTTTTCGGCAAGCAGAATCGACGGCTCGTTCGATCGGCTGGCGAACAGTTGCGAATAGCACAGCGTCTCCATCTGCTCCTTGGCGACCCGGGCCAGTTCCTCTTCGCCGTAGCCGAGCGCCGTGCACCAGAGGCCCGCCATGCCTTCGAGATACTGTTTACCCTTGCTGTCCCACAGGTACACGCCCTTCGCGCGCGCCGCGATGGTCGGGCCCTTCTCGTGATGCACCTTCAGGTTGGTGGCCGGGTGCAGCAGGTGTTCGAGGTCCTTGGCTTCCAGCGAGCCAGGCGGGGCCACATTGTGCAGTGCGCGTGTCATCAAACCTCCGTGAGTGCCGATCTTCGGGGCGGAAACGTGGAGTCTACCGCGGCGGCGCGAGCACCATCAGGCAGAGTATTTCGAACAGCATCTGCGCGCCGACCAGGGCGGTGACATAGCCTGGATCATACTGAGGGGCGACCTCCACCACGTCGCCACCAACGACATTTAGACCCGCGAGCCCGCGCAAATAGGCTTGCACCTCCCGCGGCGTCAGCCCGCCCACTTCGGGCGTGCCTGTGCCCGGCGCATACGCGGGGTCGATACCGTCCACATCCAGCGTCACGTACACGGGCCCATCGCCAATGATGCTGCGGGTGCGTTCAATGATCGCCCCGACACCGGCAGCGGCAAATTCTTCGGCATGAATCACCGTCATGCCGGCGTCATAGGAGAACTCCCAGACGAACTCCGATGAACCGCGAATACCCACCTGGACGCAGCGCGCGGGATCGAGCACGCCGTCGAGCACCGCCATGCGAAACGGGCCGCCGTGATGGAACTTCGTGCCATCCATCTCACCCATCGTGTCGCAGTGCGCATCGATGTGGACCATGCCAACCGGGGCATACTTTCCCAACGCCTTGAGAATGGGATAGCTCACCGAGTGGTCGCCACCAACTGCCAGCGGACGCACACCGGCATCATGCAGGTTCTGAAAATACGCCTCGATATCTTCCATGCTCTGCTCGAGGCTGTAGCGGCTGCGAAACGGCACATCGCCGACGTCGGCGATGACATGGCTTTGCCCCGGCATCACCTTCAACCCAGCATTGAAAGGCCCGACGCGCTCGATGTTGCGCACGGCACGCGGCCCGAAGCGGGCCCCCGGACGATTGGTGACACCCAGATCCATGGGTATCCCCACCAACGCGATGTCCAGTCCGGCAATGGCTTCCCGATGCGGAAAATCGAGCAGTGTTGCGATGCCGGCGTAGGGTTTGGCGCGCTCGCCACCGGCTTTGAACAGTGTCTCCGCGACGGCGCGGAACACAGGATCATCAATCACTTCGGCTGAGCTGCCCGCGTACTTGACGCGCAGTGCTGCGAGCTTTCCGGCATCCACTACCGTACCCCCTGCAGAGCCTCGCCTACGGTGTTGACCAGTGTTTCGAGGTCCGACCTTTGCATCACGAAGGGTGGACCGAACTGAATCGTGTCGCCGCCATAGCGGACGTAGACGCCCTTGTCCCAACACTTCATCGCAATCTCGTAGGGTCGGCGCGTTGGGTCGCCATCCCGGGCCGCGATCGTGAGCGCACCCGCGAAGCCGAAGTTGCGGATGTCGGTGACATGGGGCGCGCCGTTCAAGCCGTGCAGCAGCGCTTCGAAGTGCGGCGCATTCGCGGCCACACGTCCCACCAGACCCTCCGCGATCAGCACATCGAGCGCGGCAATGGCTGCGGCGCACGCAACCGGGTGACCCGAGTAGGTGTAGCCGTGGGGAAACTCGAGCAGGTGATCGGCGCCGCCCGCCTTCATGAATGTCTGATAGATCTCGGTTTTCGTCACCACGGCGCCCATGGGCACTGCGCCATTGGTGATCTGTTTGGCGAAGTTCATGATGTCGGGCACCACACCGAAGGCATCGGCGCCCGTCATCGCGCCCATGCGCCCGAAGCCGGTAATGACCTCATCGAAGATCAGGAGGATGCGGTGTTTGTCGCAGATCGCGCGCAGGCGATCGAGGTACCCCTTCGGCGGCGGTAGCACACCGGCAGAGCCCGCGAGCGGTTCGACGATGACGGCAGCGATGTTCGATGCATCGTGCAGCGCAATGATGTCCTCGAGTTCATCGGCCAGATGCGCACCGTGCTCGGGCTGTCCGCGCGTGAACAGATTGTCTGCAAGCAGCGTGTGACGCATGTGGTCCGCACCCGGCCCATCACCGAACAGTTTGCGGTTGGGCGCAATGCCACCGACAGTGAAGCCGCCGAAGTTGACCCCGTGGTAGCCCTTGGCGCGACCGATCAGGCGCGTCTTCGACGGCTCGCCGCGCAAACGCCAATAGGCGCGGGCGATCTTCAGCGATGTGTCGGCGGCTTCCGAGCCCGAGTTGCAGAAGAAGACGTAGTCGAGATCCGCAGGTGTCAGCGCTTTGATCTTGTTGGCGAGTTCGAAGGCGAGCGGATGGCCGAATTGAAATGCCGGCGCGTAGTCGAGCGTGCGCAGCTGACGCGCGACGGCGTCTGCGATTTCCGGCCGGTTGTGGCCGGCGCCGCAGCACCATAAGCCCGACAAGCCATCGAGCACCTTGCGGCCGTCTTCAGCGATGAAGTGGACGCCTTCGGCGCGCGTGATGATGCGCGGGTCATCTTTGAATTGACGGTTGCCGGTGAACGGCATCCAGTAGGCTTCGAGCTCGCTACGGGTCAAGCCTTGGCTTGCAGGTTGTTCTCGCGCTGCCACCGCCCTCTCCACTTGATGTGCCGTGCGCGTAGCCTACTGCACCGTCGATCGACCAGCCAACGCCGTGGCGGCGTGATTCCAGTTTGAGGCCCGCCGCCACGCCGATTACAGTGCGCGGGAGGAGAACCCCATGCGAAGTCGGTTGTTCGAGCGCGACGAGTTCACGTTTCTGCGCGCACTGCGCAGCGCCGATGGTGTGCTCGCATCGCTCTGGTGGGCGCTGCTGGTACTGCGCGGCGTGCTGCCCGCGCTGTTCGCCATCGCCATGGGCGTGCTCGTCAGCGCCGTGGAGGGTGGCGATGATCTGGTGACGCCGCTGACCCTCATGGGCACCGTATTCGTGCTGCTGCAGGTGCTCGCGCCACTGCATCAGGCCGTGGGCGCCAACCTGGGTAGTCGGACCGCTGCGTGGCTCTACGACCAGCTGACCATCGCCTGCGTACGTCCTGCCGGCATGGGTCATCTGGAAAACCCGACCCTCGCGAACGACCTCGCGATGGCGCGGGACTTCGATCTCGGCATCAGCGGGCCACCCTTGCGGATCTCGATGGACTTCATCGCTTCCGGGCTGGTCGAGATGATCGCCGGTCTCGCCTCCGCCGCGGTGCTGTTCGTGTTTGCCCCCTGGGCGGCGGTGCTGCTCGCCGGCGCATGGCTCGCCACCCACTGGCTGCTGCGCGAGAG
>JBGSQB010000030.1:0-6620 GCA_041738285.1 Pseudomonadales bacterium
CGATTCCCGCGTTGCTGGCCCTGGCTGCGACGACGATGACGCCGATGCCCGCCAGCGCCGAGACTTGCTATCTGGACGACAGCGGTCGCGTCGTTAAGCGAAGGCGGCCCGGGTATGTCGAGATCGAATGCCCGAAGCCCGGCGAAGCGCCGGCGCCGGTCACAGTCACGCGCCCGGATGGAACGGTCGAGACCATTGCGCCGCGGCGGCCGCAATATCAGGCCGAACGCTCTCGCAATGCCGCCTCGCCGGTGCCTCGGCCGACACTCGCGGACTACGTCGAGTCGGTACCGCTGCCCGATCGCTGGCGAATCGTCGACACGCTCGGCTACGAGGATCGCTGGTACGACCCTTACAACCGCAACATCCTCAAGGCCGACAAGCCGGTACATGGCGAATGGTTCTTCAACGTTTCCGTGCTGGCTGACACGATCGTCGAGGTGCGCGAGGTGCCAACGCCGGTGGGCGGCATTTCGTCCGGCAGCAGTGGTCAGATCGATGTGTTTGGCGGCAGCGATCAGACCGTACTGGTCGAGAACGTCGCAACCGAGTTCGTCTACTACAAGGGTGATACGACATTCAGGCCGCCCGACTGGGAGTTCCGGTTCATTCCCGTGGTGCAGGTCAACCATGTGCAGCTCGACGAAATCGTCGCCGTCAACGTCAATCCCTCCGATGGGGATGATCGCACCGACAGGCACCTCGGCATTCAGGGACTGTTCGTCGACAAACACTTGCGCAATGTCTCCGACCGATACGACTTCGACAGTCTGCGCATCGGTATTCAACCGTTCTCGTCGGACTTCCGTGGCTTCCTGTTTCAGGACAACCAGCTCGGCGTGCGTCTGTTCGGTACCCGCGACAACAACATCTTCCAGTACAACCTGGCCTGGTTCAGACGCCTCGAGAAGGACACCAACAGCGGTTTGAACGATGTTTCACAGTCGCTGCGCGAAGACGACGTGTTCATCGGCAATCTGTATTGGCAGGATCTGGGCGTGAAAGGATTCACCTCGCAGTTCACGCTCGCCTACAACCGCAACCGTGACGACGATCCACACTACGACACGAATGGATTCATCCAGCGCCCGTCTTCGCTCGGGGGCGAGCGGCTGCGCGAGTACGATGTCGGCTATCTCGGTTATTCCGGCGACGGCCACTTCGGCCGCGTGAACCTGAGCGCATCGACCTATCTGGCTGTCGGTGAAGAACGCCCGACGACATTTCGCAATGCCGATTCTGACATTCTGGCCTGGTTTGCTGCCGCGGAACTGTCGATGGACTTCGACTGGCTGCGACCGCGCCTGTCGCTGCTGTACGCATCCGGTGATGAAGATCCCTATGACGATGAGTCGAACGGGTTCGATGCGATCTTCGAAAACCCGCAGTTTGCCGGGGCCGACACCAGCTACTGGATCCGGCAGGCGGTGCCGCTCATCGGCGGCGGCAGAGTGACCTTGTCAGGACGCAATGGCTTGTTGCCGAGCCTTCGCTCGTCCAAGGAAGAGGGTCAGTCCAACTTCACGAATCCAGGACTAATCCTCATCGGCGCCGGGTTCGATGCGGACGTGCTCCCGGAGCTGCGCGCGTCATTGAATTGGAACTATCTGCGTTTTGCCGACACGACGGTGCTCGAGGTCGCGCGCAATCAGGGCGATATCGACGAGGAAATCGGCCACGACGTGTCGCTGTCACTCACCTACCGGCCGTTCATGACCCAGAACGTCGTCGTGCGGGGATCATATGCGATGTTGATCGCGGGAGACGGATTCGACGATCTGTTCCCGGACGACGATGCCGGCTACTTCATGTTCAACCTGCTTCTGGCTTTTTGAGGGAATCCTGATGTGCAGACCGACACGCTTTCAGCGATTTCTAGCTCTCGGTGTCTGGGCCGTGCTCACGCTTCCGGTGCAAGCGAGTGAGGCGGAACACGCAGTCGAGCGCGACTATGTGACGGCGCCTGCGGCTCCGGCTCGGCAGACCGCATCCGATGTGGATTCGAAGAGCAGCGGATGCCTTTCGTGTCACGAGTCGACCGATGCGGCTTCCATGCACACGAGCCCGGGAGTGCGATTGGGCTGCACCGACTGTCACGGTGGGGACGCGAGTGTGGTTGCCGCGAACGCCAACGACGAATCCGCGCGTGACCGCGCCCACGTGTTGCCGCGCTATCCGGATTCCTGGCACTTTCCGTCGAGCGCGAATCCTGAGCGCACCTACACATTGCTCAATCGCGAAAGTCCCGAGTTCATTCGATTCACGAACCCGTCGGATTTTCGCGTTGCGCGCGAATCATGCGGTGCATGTCATGCCGAGATCATCGAGGCGTCCATACGCAGCATGCACGCAACGGGCGCCATGCTGTGGGGCGGGGCGTCCTACAACAACGGCATCTTGCCGTTCAAGAATTATCTGCTCGGCGAATCCTACGACCGTGAGGGCACCGGCACGGTACTGTACGGACCGACGCTGCCTGATCATCTGAAAGATGCGGCTGCGGCGAAGGGAGTCCTGCCGGCGCTATACCCGCTGCCGGCGTGGGAGACCATCAAGCCAGGCGATGTGTTTCGTGTGTTCGAGCGCGGCGGTCGCAACATTGCGAACCTGTTCCCGGAGACGGGCCTGCCCAACGCGCTCGGCCTGATCCAGCGCATCGAGGAACCGGGACGTCCGGACTTCCGTCAGTCGAATCGTGGCCCTGGAACGGGCCAGCGGATCTCAGTGCCGGTGATCAACATCACCAAGACCCGTCTGAATGATCCCCTGCTGTGGTTCATGGGTACCAACGATCAGCCCGGTGACTATCGCAATTCCGGGTGCGCGTCGTGCCACGTGGTCTATGCGAACGATCGTGATCCGCGGCACTCGGGTGGGTACGCCAAGTTCGGTCATTCCGGCACATCGGCCAGTGTCGATCCGATGATTTCCAAGGACGTCACCGGACACCCGCTCAAGCACGAATTCAGTCGGGCGATTCCAACGAGCCAATGCATGGTCTGCCACATGCACCAGCCCAACATGTTCATGAACACCTATCTCGGCTACACGATGTGGGATTACGAACCGGATGCGCCGCGGATGTGGCCGGCGCAGCAGAAGTACCCGAGTCACGAGGAAACGCGCGCGATCAACGACCGCAACCCCGAAGCCGCAGCCGCGCGCGGCAACTGGGGCGATGTCGATTTCCTGAAGTCGGTGTGGGACCGCAATCCGCAGATGAAGGACACACAGTTCGCCGACTATCACGGCCATGGCTGGAATTTCCGCGCCGTCTTCAAGCGCGATCGCAAGGGCAATCTGCTCGATGCTCAGGGCAACCAGGTCAGCGACGATGACCCGCAGAAGTTCGACAAAGCGGTGCACATGTCGAGCATCCACGTCGACGTCGGCATGCATTGCGTCGATTGCCACTTCTCTCAGGACAATCACGGCAACGGACACATTCAGGGCGAGGTCGCATTGGCGGTGGAGGTCGACTGCAAGGACTGTCACGGCACCTCCAAGGAGTACCCGAACCTGTACACGTCGGGGCCGGCAGCGCTCGACGGCGGCATGGACATGGCGGCGTTGCGCACACCGGACGGCCGCCGTCGATTTGAATGGATCGAGGGGTCGCTCTATCAACGGTCGGTGATCGACCCTGAACTCGAATGGCGCATGAGTCTGGTCAAAGATGCGGTTGATCCGAGCAAACCGGACTACAACGAGAAGGCCGCGCGCGCGAAGCTCATGAGCAAGGACACGGCGACCCAGAACTGGGGGCTCGAGGTGGCGAATGCCGATCTCGCGCATTCCTATGACGATATGGAGTGCTACACCTGCCACACGTCATGGACGACGAGCTGCGGCGGATGTCACCTGCCGATCGAAGCGAACCAGAAAACCAAGCGACACCACTATGAAGGGGGTGAGTCGAGAAACTTCGCGACCTACAACCCGCAGATCGCGCGTGACGAGATGTTCCTCATCGGTCGCCGCGGCCCGCAGAAAGGCGGCAAGATCGCGCCGGTGCGATCCTCTTCGGCGCTGGTGTTGTCATCGACCAACGCCAATCGCGAGAAGATCTACGTCCAGCAGCCACCAATTGCGGCCAGCGGCTTCAGCTCGCAGGCGTTCGCGCCCCACTACCCACACACGGAGCGCAAGACCGAGACCAAGACGTGCACCGATTGCCATCTGTCCACCCAGAATGACAACAACGCGATCATGGCGCAGTTGCTGGCGCAGGGGACCAACTATGTCAACTTCGTCGGCTATCACGCCTACGTCGGCGGCGAAGGTGAGTTGACCGCGGTGCGGGTGACCGAGTGGGACGAACCGCAAGCGGTGATCGGCAGCTATCTGCATCGCTATGCATACCCAGACTGGTGGAATGAACACCAGTCGCGCGGGCGCATGCTGACCACGGGCAACAGACACGCAACCGGTGATGCCGTCGGCTGTCTGCAGCACCGCGGCGAATATCTGTTTGTCGCCGAAGGCAGCAAGGGAATGCAGGCCTATGACATCGCAAGCGTTGCCAACAAAGGCGTCTCGCAACCGGTGATCGACGCACCGTTCAGCCCGCTTGGTCATGACACGAAGGTCGACACGAAGAACGCGACGTGTGTCGCGCTGCCCACCAATCAGCCGATTAACCCGGCGCGCAATACAGGCGATCTGATGCGGATCGACAATCAGGAGCAACCGTTCCACCCGATCTACAACTACGCCCTCGTGTCGGATGCGGAAGAAGGGCTCATTCTGATCGACGTGAATACGCTGGCGGACGGCGAGCCGCGCAACAATCATTTGCGGCGGGCGTTGACCTGGAATGAAGGCGGTGTGCTCGACGGCGCGCGGCACCTCGTGGTCGGTGGACGCTATGTCTACGTGACGGCGCGGCGCGGCATCGTCATTCTCGATCTCGATCAGCCACTCGCCCCGCGCGTGGTCGCAGAGGTCGCGCTCGAAGATGCACGGGCAGCGGCGCTGCAGTTCCGGTATCTGTTCGTGACCGACGGCAGTGGCCTCAAGGTCGTCGATGTCACTGACCCGACATCGCCGCGCCTGATCGAACAGTCGATTGCGATCGCCGATGCACACAGGGTTTTCGTCTCCAGAACCTTCGCCTATGTTGCTGCGGGCAGCGAGGGCATCGTCATTGTCGACGCCGAGCGGCCGGAAGCGATGCGGGAGTACCAACGGTTCAATGCCGATGGGGCGCTCAGTGATACCCGTGACGTCGTCATTGCGAGCACCAATGCCAGTGCATTTGCCTATGTCGCCGATGGCGCGTACGGATTGAAAGTGCTGCAGCTGACCTCGCCTGACAGCCAGCCGAAGTTCTACGGATTCAGCCCGGATCCGAAGCCGGAACTCATCGCCACCTATGCAACATCGCGCCCCGCCCTGTCGCTGTCGAAGGGCCTGGAGCGCGATCGCGGCGTTGACGAGACCGGCGGCCAGATTGCGGTGTTTGGTCGACGCGGTTCACGGCCGCTGAATCACGATGAGATGCGCAAGCTCTATCTCGATGAATCCGGCAAACCCTGGTTCGTGACCGATGAGGCTGCGGCGCCGTGAATTCGCGCCTGGTCATCGGCGCGGCGCTCGTCGTGCTGACGTACCTGCCTGCGCGCGCCGCACCGGCCATCGACGACCAGGTTCACCTGGGTGTCGCGAGCTGTGCGACGGGCGTATGTCACGGCAAGCTGGCGCCGCAGGCCGACGCGAATGTCTGGTTGAACGAGTATCGCGTCTGGTCGGCTGAAGACCGGCACGCGCGCGCATACCTGACCCTCGGCAGCGCCGAGTCCAAAGCGATGGCGCAAAAGCTTGGGCTCGCGAGTGCCCAGACCGCAAAGATCTGCCTCGACTGTCATGCTGACAATGTTGCTGCCGACAAACGCGGCCGCAAGTTCCAGATCTCCGATGGCATCGCCTGCGAGGCGTGCCACGGTGGGGCGCAGCTGTACATCGAAAGTCACACGGAACCGGGTGTGACGCACGCTGACAACCTCGCACGGGGTATGTATCCGAGCGAGTCACCGACCGCGCGCGCGCAGTTGTGCCTGAACTGTCACATGGGTGACGACAATCGCTTCGCGACTCACGTGATCATGGGCGCGGGACACCCGCGGCTGTCGTTCGAACTCGATGCGTTCAGCAACAACCAGCCGGCGCACTTCGAGGTCGACGATGACTACATTGCGCGCAAAGGCGAAGTCAGGGGGTTTGGCCTCTGGCTTGCCGGTCAGCTCATCGGTGCGCAGCGCATGTTGGCGCTGCAGACGAGTGCGTGGCTCGAGAAACCGGAAGGCATGTTTCCGGAACTTGCGCTGTACGACTGCCAGAGCTGTCATCACGCGATGGACGACGTGCGCTGGTCCCAGAGAATGGCCGGCCCTGGGATCAAGCCCGGCACGCTGCGCCTGAATGATGATCACTTGCGGATCGTGCTGGCGATCGCTGCCGCCATTGATCCTGAGGCAACCCGCGAGCTGACGGGGCGGATTCAAGCGCTGATTCGCGCGGGGCAGACGAGCGTCAGTGCCGTGCAGGCAGCGGCACGCGATCTGGATACCTGGATGAGCGACCGACGCACCCGCTGGCTCGCGCGCAGCTTCGACCGCGCC
>JBGSQB010000172.1:0-12153 GCA_041738285.1 Pseudomonadales bacterium
CGCGGTCCACCGCGCGGGCGTCGAGCTGTGCGTACGTCACGCGCTCGTTGGGAAACACCAACGCGTCGGCGTGGGGCCACTGCGCTGCGGCGCGCGCCAGCAGCCCACCCAGCGTGGCGCCACCGATGGTCATGACAGGGCCCCGCGACACCTAACAGAGATTCCCCACCACCCTCGCATCGCCTCCCCCTTGCTCAGACCATACCCGATTGGTTCATGCCGTGCGCCGCAGCATGGACTCCTGGGCGGTCGTGAAGATGAGCTGGCCCTTCGCGTCGAACAGACGGCCGTGATTCAACCCGCGGCCGTCCGCGGCCGCGCTGCTCCACTGATCGAACAGCATCCATTGCCGGGCGTCGCATTGCCGATGAAACCATACCGCATGATCGATACTCGTCAGGCGATGGGTCTGAAACGGCAGGCCGTGCGGAAGCACCGCGTTGAACATCAGCGTGCTATCCGACAGGAACGCAAGCCCCACCTGCGACTCGCGCTCGGTGAGCGCGCGGCTGCTGACGCAGCGGGTCCACAGCTTGAGGGCTGCTGCTCGACCTGGTGTGAACTCGGGCCGCATGAAGTGTTCGGACGCGAACACCATTTCGGTGCGGCCCTTCGCCGTTGGCGGCGGCGAGAAGTGTGTCCCGCCCGCGGTGAGCAGCGCCGACACGTCGGTCACGTCGGGTGCCGCCGGCTGGTGTTCATCGCCAGGTTCCGCCAGCTTGAAACTCGCCATCATCTGAAATACGGCCCGGCCGCGCTGAGTGGCGGTGATCGAGCGCACATCGGAGCCCCGTCCTTCGCGCAGACGCACCACCGAGTAGTGAATCGGCATTGCCGGGTCGCCCGGCTGCAGAAAGTAGCAGTGCAGTGACTGCGCCAGCTTGGGCTCTTCCACCGTCGCGAATCCCGCCGCCAGCGCCTGCCCCACGAAGTGCCCGCCATAGACACCGATCATGCCGTAGCTCTCGGCTGCACCGACGAACTGATCTGGACCTTCGTCGGCTACCACCGACATGAGTTCCTGGAGTGACAGGTGTGTTTCTTCCTGAGACATGGAAATGGATACCATCGCGAAAGACATACTCACTGCATTAGAGCAAAAGGCGCAGCCCGCCGCACACGCAGACTCATCCTGGCGCGAGCATCCGAACTTGGACTACTGTCGACTCGAACAAGGCAATCATGGAGACCACCGGATGGATGACTACGAACGACACGATGCCGTGGGCCTGGCGGCGCTGGTGAAGACGCGCAAGGTGAGCCCAGGGGAATTGCTCGATGAGGCCATCAGGCGCACCGATATGGGCAACGACGCCATCAACGCCGTCGTCTGCAAGCGCTACGACGAGGCCCGCGCCGCGGCCAACTCCGCGCTGCCCGACTCGCCACTTTCCGGCGTGCCGTTTCTCATCAAGGAATTGACCGACATCAAGGGTGCGCCGAGCACCCGCGGTAGCCGCTTTTACGCCAATGACGTAGCCGACCACGACGCCGACATCGTGGCCCGCTACCGGCGCGCGGGTCTCGTGATCTACGGCAAGACCAACACGCCCGAAGTGGGTCTTGCCGCCACCACGGAAGGCGCGCAGCTCGGTACGTGCCGCAACCCCTGGCACAAGGATTACACGCCAGGTGGGTCGAGCGGCGGCGCCGCTGCTGCCGTCGCGGCTGGCTGGTTACCTGCCGCGCATGCAACCGATGGCGGTGGATCCATTCGCATACCTGCATCTTGCTGTGGTCTGGTGGGATTGAAACCTACCCGCGCGCGCACGCCCCTTGGCCCAGTCGTTGGTGAGGGCTGGGGCGGTATGTCGATTGGTCATGTGGTGACACGCAGCGTGCGCGACAGTGCTGCATTTCTCGACATCAGCCACGGCTACGCAGCAGGTGACCCTTACTGCGCGCCGCCGTTCGACGGCAACTACCTGCGCGACCACATGATCGACCCGCAACCGCTTCGCATTGCGGTGGACCTGACGCCCATCACGGGTGCGGAGGTACATCCCGACTGCGTCGCGGCAATCGACATTGCCGTCGCGCTGCTCGAAGCCTCGGGCCATCACGTCGAAACCGCCTCGCCGAGTTTCGATCGCGCCGTCTTCGGCGGGTCGACCTACACACTGATTGCCGCCAACGTCGCCCACAGTCTCGATGCGCAGGCTGCAAAGCTCGGCCGTGAACTCGGTGTCAACGACATCGAACCCGTCACACGCCTGGCCGCTCAATTCGGTCACTCGCTGCGGGCCGATCAGTACGCAGCCGCCGTGCAGGTGATTCACCGCACCGGCCGCACACTCGCTGAATTCATGACGCGCTTCGACGTCATTCTCAGCCCAACCCTCATCTCACCGCCCGTGGAAATCGGGTGGCTCGATCCGAAGGATGAAAATACCGCGCTCTACAACGAGCGCTTCCGGAAGTTCTGGGGATTCACCAGTCTCTACAATGCAACCGGCCAGCCCGCGATCTCTCTGCCACTGCACAGCAACGCGCAGAATCTGCCGATCGGTGTGCAGTTCGCCGGCAGGTTCGGCGATGAGCTGACACTGCTGCGCCTGGCACGCCAGCTCGAGACCCGGGTCAATGGCTTCAATCGAGTGGCGGGGCAAACGAATGACTGAATCCAATCCGGAAGTCGCACTCATCATCGGCGGTGGTCCCGGCATCAGTGCAAGCTGCGCAAGACTCTTCGCCGGCGAAGGCATGCAAGTGGCCATCGCCGCGCGCAACCCGAACAAGTCTGTACTCGAGCAACTCCAACAAACTCACGCCGTTCGTCGCTATGCGTGCGATGCGAGCACACCATCCTCTGTGCAGGCTTTGTTCGAGCAGGTAACGAGAGATCTCGGCTCACCGCGCCTGGTGATCCACAACATCGATGGTCGCGTGCCGGGGATCTTTCGCAAGGGCATCACCGAAGCCGAGCCCGACATGGTGCTCGAGACCCTGCGCAACTCCGCATTCAGCGCATTTCTCGTTGCCCAACAGGCTGCAAGAGGAATGCTGACGCAGGATCCTGGCGCCAACGGTGCCAAGGGCACCATCGTATTCACCAACGCAAGTGCCGCACTGAAGGGCTACGCCAAGAGCGGTGCATTCGCGATGGCCTCACACGCCAAGTCGGGTCTCGCCCAAAGCATGGCGCGGGAACTGATGCCCGAGGGTATTCACGTTGTACATGTGCCAATCGACGCTGCGATCGGCTGGACACAGGATGACGGAACACGCGCACACCGCATGGCAGGAACCACGGTAGACGACAACATGGCTGACCCAGACCACATCGCCCAGGCGTATCTGCAGTTGCATCGCCAGCATCGATCGACCTGGGCGTTCGAAGTGGTGCTGCGACCGTGGGTGGAGAAGTGGTGAGAAATGCGCGGATGCGCAGTCGCCCCCAAGCGCGCCCCCTGTGCCAGTGCGCAGCCGCGTGACGTTCCCAAAGTTCACAGTTTGCATCTGCGCATTCGCCACCATGATTGCGGCGTTGATCACAATTGCGCTGGTCGCAGAGCGCGTCGAGGCCGCGGGCGGACTCGTCCTGTTTGCGGTCGTTGCGGTCACACTGCCAGGTGCGATCATCGTCCTTGCTCTATACGGCGCTCCGGCACGCACGTTTGCACTGGCCCTTGGCGCCGCCCTGTGGACGTTCGTCGGCCTCGCGCCGATTGCGGTCACGTACACGCTGTTCATCGGGTTCGCGATGGGCGACAACGATACGCTCCTGGCAATTGCGCTACTCGACGCGGTCGTGTTGCTGCAGATCCCGCTCGCAATCGCGGGCATCGTCGGCTACCGCCGACTCGCTACCGAGCACAGAGGCCCGAACGTCTGGCCGTCCAGCCTCGGCATTCCACTGGTTGTCCTGGTGGCAGTCGCCGGCATCTGGCAGCTGGCGGTTCATCAGGATGCGTCCCGGCAACAGACAGTATTCGCCAATGAACAGGCGGCGCGCGACACCATCGAACGCGCCCGCACGTGTCTGCAGGGCTACCGGATTCAACGCGCCACGTTTCCCGCAACGCTGACGGAGTTGCGTGCAGGATGTCTGGATGAAACCCTCGGCGACGGCGCGCTGCCTGGGCATGAGTTGACCTACTACGCGGGTGCAGCTGATGCGCGGGGCGTGATTCACCTGTTCGGGTTGTGCGCACGCGCAAGGGATGTCAATCGAACCGCGTTGCGAACCTATGTGGCTGACGAGTTCGGCACAGGCACACATCTCGAGCCGAGTCCGGACATGATCGAGCCGTACACGTGCGCCCAAGCCTGGGGTGACGATGCACTGCGACGGGTAAAGTTCTGCCTGACAACCTACGCCGCCATGCACGGAACATACCCTGCTGATTTGATGGTGGTCGGCGCGGCCGGCAACGGCTGTCTGGCGGCCCCGATGGATACGCGCAACCTGGTAGCGGGTTCGCGATACATGTATCGAGATTCGCAAGTTGACTACTCAACAGCGGACCAGGACCCGGATGGTCGTATCACACGCTTCGAACTATCGAGTTGGTCCGCGCAATCGGATACTCCGGTTGCCGTCATGATCGACGAGACGGGCGCCGTGCATGCCGCCGCGAATCGCGCCGCCAGTCGCAAGGACGTTCCGCTGCAATCGCTCATCGCCGAATTGGCGGCGCGGCAGGCAAGCACAGAGCAAGAGAACGCAACCCTGAAGCGTGCTTGCGAGTCTATCGATACGCAGGCCTGTCTTGCATACGCGCGCGAGATATTCGCCGCCGATCGACTGGAAGAAGCCGACGTAACATGGCAGCGCGCATGCGAAGCAGGCAATCAAGTCGGCTGCCTGTTCGCATCGCGCACCGTGGACTATTCACTGTTCGCGCTCGCGATGGACGATGACCGCGCCTGCGAGCTGGGCGAGCAGCACGCATGCGAGGCGTTGGAGTCCTTGGCTACCGCCCATCATGACTGCGCCGATCATGCGGGGGCCGCGTGCTCCGATGTTGCGCTGCGCCACTATGCGGCGCGCGACGGTGCCCGCGCGCAGTCCCTTTGGAAGCGGGGATGCCAGGGAGGCCACATCGAAAGCTGCTACTTCAGCCGTCTCGGCATCGACCTTCGCCATGTTGTGGGCTTGTACACAGCCTGCCTATCTGGCTCGGCCGCGCAATGCGATGAGTTGGAGCGGCGAATGGCCGCCGCAGTGCCGCGGCCCGCCAACTGACATCAAGAAGTCGCCACGCGACCGGAGAAAAATACAAAATCCGAACTGTTGGCGGGTCTCTTGCCATCGATATCTGCATGTCTATACCCTGCCATGGACGTCACCCGCCACTGCACGCTGACCCGCGAAGGCGAGATCATGCAACGGGCACTTCGAGCGCTGTCTTCGCGCCTTATTGCGGCAGGCTTCGCCAAGCCCAGGACGCACGTCGCAGCAGCCGCAGCATGGAGTGCGTGGCGCGCAGCGGAAATCGCGAATGCTGAGGTACTCGCCGGCGAGTTGATCGAAGCAGGCATCGCGACCGACGACGCGCGCCACATTCGCGTGCTCGTCAGACACGTACGTGGCGACGAAGTCGGCGCAATCGCAGACTACGAAGCCATCGACCCCGCTTACCGACGTTTGCACGAATTGGACGAACCCATGCTATGGAGCGTGTGGCGAGCGATGGGCCCCACCGCTGCGCGCGAGTTCTCAGACCGTCGCCGCCTCACGCGCAACAAGGTGACCCGCGAACGGCTGCGACTCGCCGTCGACCATCCGTTGACGGTGCTGGCGCCAGACCTCGTCGAGCTGCCCTTCACGAACGACGCGCTCAGCAGCTACATGCCTGGCGTTGCCGGACGCATCAACGGCCACGCCACAGTTGCGCGACTCGATACGGGCGGCGCTTTCGTGCACATGACCCCGGTGCAGGCCGAAACGTTTGGTGTCGACACGGTCGCGTGCGAACGCGAGTTCGCGTCGCTCAACACCCACAGGGTCTGTCATGGCATCGTCGACCTCGAGCTCGGATCGGCACGCCTCATCAACGTGCCCGTCGCCGTTCACGCGGACATTCGCGGCGCCGAGACCATCGCAGCGGCGACTGGCGTCGAACTCGGCCCTCTCATTGGTACCAACGTTCTGGAGCAGTTCCTCAGCACCGTGGATTCGCCGGGGCAACGCTTCATTCTCTCGAAACGCCGCGATCCAACCGCGGCGAGCGCCCACCAGGCAAAACTCAGTCCCCACATGCGCAGCGAAGTCGCGTTCGGGCTCTGGCTCGACCACTTCATGATCGCCTCTGGTCACGTGGGCCGCCACGAGCCTATGAACTTCTTCATCGATTCCGGCCTGGTCGCGTTCACGCCGGATCAAGGGCAGGCGGCGATGCTCGCTCCATACCGGACATTGCGAAGCTGGGGCGTCACCCACCCCGCGTCAGAGTCGTTCTGTTGGCCGAACGGCGGCATGGGCATCGGCATGGTCACACAGACCAATACGATGACATTTGCGATTCCTGATCGAACCTGGCGCGCGTTCGGAGATTGGGGTGGTATCCGAGTCGACGCGCTACTCGCCTACGGTTACTTGAAACACTACAGCTGGACGATCGACTTCGATCGCAGGGTGTATCAGCTGCGCGACTGACGCGCGGAGCCTCAGCACCAACTGACGTCTACACGCGACAACCAGCACGAAGGCGATTCCAGTGCGCGTACGTACTGCACGCCCCCAAGTGCACCCATTTGCGCCACGATCCAAGCTTGTCGCGCACGCACGTGGGCGGACGGCGCTTCTACTCGAAATCGAATGGGGTTCGGCAACACTGCAGCGAGCAATGCACTCTGGAGTCGGCTCACGTGCGATGCGTGCCGGCGAAAGAAGTATTCGCTTGCCGCGCCGACGCCGAACACGCCGCGGCTGAACTCGGCGACATTCAGGTACACCTCCAGAATTCGCGTCTTCGGCCAGAATGCCTCGATGAGAAGGGTGAAGTACGCTTCCAGGCCCTTGCGAGCCCAGCTTTGCTGCTGCCACAGGAACAGGTTCTTTGCCGTCTGCTGAGAGATCGTGCTCGCGCCACGCATCGATACACCGCGGCTGCGTTGCGACAGGGCTTGTTCGCTCTCCACGAAGTCGAAGCCGAAATGCCCGGAAAAGCGTTGATCCTCCGCCGCCACAACGGCGAGTTTCATGTCATTGGAGATGTTTCCCCAGTCCACCCACCGATACCGAAACACGTACCCGGGCAACGCACTCGCGTACGCATCCAATCGATCGACCAGCATGAAGGCCGTCGTCGGCGGATCCACCCAGCGCAACATGAGAACCAGTCCAATCGTCACGGCAATCCACGCGATGACGACCACCCTTGCCGCGCGACCGATGCGCGCAAGGATCCCGTAGCCTGTTCGCCGCCTCCTCCGGGTGTTCATGAGCGGTATCGATGCGCCGATGCCAAAAGACAGCGCGCGAGTATAAGGTGCAACGACGCCATGCGAGACGTTTCAAGTCACCACAAGATATGGACGGACCTGTGCTACAAGTAGGTGCGTAGGGAGCGGTCCGCGCCGAGCGCCAATGGCGACACTCGACAACCGGAGGACGTTATGAACTTGGAGCGATTGCCCGCAGCCGCCCGAGCGATCATTGGCCCGGGTGGACGATTCGAGCTCGTGGACGCACAGATTCGCGGCATGGATATGCGTGTGTTCAAGGCCGCGCCGCCCACCCTGATCGATATCTACCGCGGCGCGCTCGAATTCGCCGACGACACCTTTCTGGTGTACGAGGACGAGCGCTACACCTTCGCCGACGCCTGGCGCGAAACGCGCCGCGTGGCGACCGCGCTGCAGACGCTCGGCGTCAACAAGGGCGACCGTGTTGGCATTGCCATGCGCAACTATCCCGAGTGGGTGTGGGCATTCATGGGGAGCACCGCGATGGGAGCCGTGGCCGTGTGCATGAATGCCTGGTGGTCGGGCGAAGAGATGAATTACGGCATCGACGACAGCGGCCTCAAGACCCTGTTTGTTGACCGCGAGCGCCTCGAGCACGTCGCGCTATATCTGGATGAGAAGGACCTTCATGTCGTCGCCGTGCGCACGGAGCACACCAGCGGCCGCGGCGTACAGAGCTGGCGGCAACTCATGGGCGGGGTGAGTCCAGACACGCCCGCCGTGGCAATGCACCCGGACGACGACGCGATACTGCTCTATACCTCCGGCTCAACGGCCCGGCCCAAGGGTGTGCTGTCGTCGCATCGCGCGGTGATTCACGGAGTGCTTGGGTGGGAGGCGAATTCGGCGATTGGTCAGGCGATTGCAGGCAAGAAAGCCGAGACGCGCACCACGCAACCCGCAACGATTCTCACCGTGCCGCTGTTTCACGTGACGGGCCTGAGCGGCCAGCTGCTGACGTCGTTCCGCCCGGGACGCAAGGTGATTGGCATGCACAAGTGGGACGCCGAGAAGGCGCTGGCCATCATCGAGCGAGAGCGGGTCACGCACTTCAGCGGTGTGCCGACGATGGCACAAGAACTGATCAATTCACCAAACTTCGGCAACTACGACCTGTCGAGCCTGCGCAATATCGGTGGCGGTGGCGCTGCCATGGCGCCGCAACACTCCCAGCACATCCACGAACGCACCAAGAGTCGCGCACGCCCGCAAGCCGCGTACGGTATGACCGAAACGAACGGCCTCGGTACGTCGAACCGCGGCGCCAAACTGCTCAGCAAGCCGAACAGTTGCGGCCAGGCGGTGCTACCGCTGGTCGAGATCAAAATTGCGGGCGCGGACGGTGAAGAGCGGCCGCGCGGCGCAACAGGCGAGATCTGGATTCGTGGTCCGATGAACTTCACTGCCTACTGGAATCATCCGCAAGCAACGGCGGAAACGCTTGTCGACGGCTGGGTGCGCACCGGCGACATCGGCCACATGGACGAAGAGGACTTCGTTTACATCACCGATCGCGCCAAGGACATGATCATCCGTGGCGGCGAAAACATCGGCTGCCAGGAAGTGGAAGCGGTCATCTACGAGCATGCGCTCGTCACGGAGTGCGCGGTGTTCGGCGTACCCGACGACCGTCTCGGCGAGACGGTGGCCGCGGTGGTGATGGCGAAGGCCGGCGCGATCCTGACTGCTGCCGACATACGTTCGTACGTCGCTGACCGCGTGGCGCGATTCAAGGTGCCAGACCACGTGTGGGTGCGGCACGATCAACTGCCTCGCACCGCGTCGGGCAAGATCTACAAGCGCGGCCTGCGCGACGACGCCATCGCGGAGATGGCAGATTCCGAATCTTGAAAATGACTACATAGTCATTACTCATGCGGATCTCGCATTCAGACCTCTGGCGCGTAGTACCCAACGAAATGGAAGAAAAACAAGCACTACCGAAGATTCTAGTTGCACCTCATTTGGCTCGCACGCTAGCATAATGACCAATTAGTCATTCATCGGGGCCCAGATGATCAAAATCGAGGACATTTCTCACGTGGCCTTCAGCGCCCCCGACCTCGATGAAATGGCAGGGTTCCTCCACGACTTCGGTATGCCCGCCACTCGGATCGACGGGCGCCTCTATGGCCGCGGCACAGGCACGGCACCGTATCTGCACATCACCGAACTGGGCGAACCGCGCTTTGTTGGCCTCGGTCTGCGTGCCGCCTCGGTGGCGGATGTCGAGACCCTGGCGAGTGCCGAGCACGCCCAGGTCAAAGCAGTAGATCGTCCGGGCGGCGGTGTCTGCGTAACCCTCGCAGACCCTGATGGCTTCTCGGTCGAGGTGATTGCCGGTCAGTTGCCGGCTGCGCCCCTGCCACTGCCCCACGCCAGCGGTTGGAACAATGCGCGCCAGCGCACGCGGCTGCGCCAAACCAAACGCACGGGTAATTCTCCAGCCCATGTGGTGCGCCTGGGTCATTGTGTGTTGGGTGTGTCCGACTTCCGTGCGTCCGAACGTTGGTACAAGGAGCGCTTCGGTTTCATCACGTCCGACGAAATCACGCTGTCGCCGGAATTGGCCCTCGGCGCGTTCATGCGATGCGACCGCGGCGATATTCCGACTGATCACCACACACTGTTCCTCATGCAGGGACCGATTGGCGTTGCGTTCCACCACGCCGCGTTCGAGGTCGTCGATGTCGACGACTTGTTCGCCGGGCACCAACGATTGCATCAAGCCGGCCGCACACCCGAGTGGGGCGTGGGTCGCCACGTGCTGGGAAGCCAGGTGTTCGACTACTGGCGTGATCCGTGGAATCACACGCTCGAACACTGGACCGACGGCGACCTGCTGACTGCCGCAGACGGCAGTAACGTGGTACCGCTGCCGGAACTGCTCGCCGTGCAATGGGGACCAGCCGCGCCCGGCCCTCGTTGAACGCTCACCGACACTCGAAGGGGAACTCATGAGACTCGCAACCTTTTCTACCGGCGGTGCGTCCGAGATCGGCATCGTCACGAACGATCGTATCATCTCGATATCGCGTACAACCCCGCGCCTGGCGCAGGACATGCTCGATCTCATCACCCGATGGCCCGCGCTCGAGCCCGAGGTGCGACGAATCGCCAGCACCAACGCCGCTGATGCCATCGCGCTCGACGCAGTGCAACTGCTGGCACCGATCCGGCGCCCGGGAAAGATCATGGCCATTGGCCTCAACTACGCCGATCACATCGAAGAGAGCAAGCTCGGCACGCCGGAACACCAGATCTGGTTTGCCAAGGCATCCAGCTCGGCCAACGGCCCATTCGGCGACATCGAGATCCCGCGCGTCGCCCAGACCGTCGACTACGAAGCGGAACTCGTCGCCGTCATCGGTCGTGGTGGTCGCAACCTCACCCGTGCGGATGCACCGGGTGCGTTATTCGGGTTGTGCGTCGGCAACGATGCAACCGAGCGCAGCTGGCAACACCGCACGCCGCAGTGGACGCTTGGGAAGTCGTTCGATACGCATGCGCCATTCGGACCATGGATCACCACGATGGACGAAGCGATCGATCCCCATGGCCGCGATATTCGCTGCACGGTGAACGGCGAGTTGCGGCAGAGCTCCAACACGCGTCATCTGGTGTTCGATGTGTGGGCGCAAGTGGAACATCTGTCGCAAGCCATGACGCTGGAACCCGGCGACCTGATCTACACCGGCACACCGGGTGGAATCGGCGCAGCGATGAAGCCGATGAAGTTCCTGCAGCCTGGCGATGTCGTGCGCGTCGAAATCGAGGGCCTCGGTGCCATCGAGAACCGCTGCGTGGCGCAAGCGTCGTGAGCAGCACCCTGTCATGCGATGTTCTGGTAGTCGGGCTTGGGCCTGTGGGCGCCACGCTATCGGCCCTGCTTGGCGACGCCGGCATTGAGGTGTGCGCCATCGATAAGTCGTTGGAGGTGTATCCCCTCCCCCGTGCCGCGCACTTCGATCACGAAATCATGCGTACCTTCCAGCAACTCGGCATCGCGGACGAAGTGCTGCGCCACGCGCGTCCCATACCTGGATACGAATTCCGCAGCGCATCGGGTGAAGTGCTGGTGAGCTTCGGCGACATGACCGCCCAGTTCGCGGCGTCCGGCTGGGCCGGCGGCTACATGTTCAATCAACCGGGCCTCGAACGCGCCCTGCGCGCGAAGCTCGCGAAGCAACCCAATGTTCAAGTGAAGCTCGGTGCGAGTTTCGAGCGGCTCACGATCGAATCTGAAGGAGTACACGCTGACCTGGCCGGTGCAGACGGCCCGATGCGCGTGCACGCGCGCTACGTCGTCGGTTGCGATGGAGCCAGCAGCGCCGTTCGTGGGGCAATGCGCAGCAAACTGGAAGATCTCGAGTTCGATGAGCCGTGGCTCGTGATCGATGCGATCCCACGGCCCGGAGCTCGGATGCCCGCCGTCAACCTTCAGATCTGCGATCCGGCGCGGCCGACGACCTGTGTACTGATGGGGCCCGGCCGGCATCGTTGGGAATTCATGCTGCTCCCAGGCGAGACGGCTGAGCACGTGCTCACCGATGCGTTCATCGCAGGACTGCTCGCCAAGTGGGATGCCGATGTCGATATCGATCGCAAGGCGGTCTATCGCTTCCACGGGCTGGTGGCCGATCGATGGCGCGGCGGCCCGGTGCTGATCGCGGGTGATGCCGCACACCAGACGCCGCCCTTTGCCGGCCAGGGCATGTGTGCCGGCATCCGCGACGCCGC
>JBGSQB010000072.1:0-14089 GCA_041738285.1 Pseudomonadales bacterium
GCGCCAGGTGTCGAGCCACCTGCGGGCAGCCGCGTATTCGTGATCCTGCGCGAACCGGCCGGTCCGCCGATTCCCGTGGCGGTGCGGCCGATCGAGCCGGCCGCGTTGCCGGCGGAGATCGAGGTGACCGATCGGGACGCGATGCAGCCCAGCCGCATCGTTTCCCAGTTTGCATCGCTCGAGGTGATTGCACGCTTGTCCGCATCGGGCACGGCCATGCGTCAGGCCGGTGACGTGGAAAGCCCAGCGGTGCGGGTTGTGCCGGGGGACGTGGGGGTCGTGGAGTTGGTGATTGGGGATGGGGACAGTTAACTTGTTCAGGTTCGCCCCTGGCTACATCGAGTCCGACACACCGCATCGCGGGGCGAACCTGAACAAGTAAACTGTCCCCGCTGAACAAGTAAACTGCCCCCGCGTTTCTTTTTCTATACACTACGCACGCCCTGCGATAGGGCATCTATTTCGTGGCGCGAAGCGTCCTCGTTTCGAGTAGTGGGGCAGTCTTGTCAGTGGGTCGATGCGTCTAAAGCAAATCAAGCTCGCCGGGTTCAAATCCTTCGTTGACCCAACGACGGTCAACTTCCCCGGCAATCGGTGCGCGATCGTCGGCCCGAACGGTTGCGGCAAGTCGAACATCATCGACGCCGTCCGCTGGGTCATGGGCGAAAGCTCCGCCCGCCAGCTGCGGGGCGAATCCATCACCGACGTCATCTTCAGTGGCTCCGCCACCCGCAAGCCGACCGCCATTGCCGCGATCGAACTGATATTCGACAACTCCGACGGCCGCATTGGTGGCGAGTACGCGGGCTACGCCGAGATCGCGATCCGCCGCCAGGTGAGCCGGGACGCCCAGTCCGCCTACTTCTTGAACGGTGAGAAGTGCCGGCGCCGCGACATCATGGACATCTTCCTCGGCACCGGCTTCGGACCGCGCAGCTACTCCATCATCGAACAGGGCATGATCAGTCAGCTGGTCGAGGCCAAGCCCGACGAACTGCGCGTCTACCTCGAAGAAGCGGCCGGGATCTCCAAGTACAAAGAGCGGCGCCGCGAAACCGAAAATCGGGTGCGGCACACCGAGGAAAACCTCGAACGCCTGAACGACATTCGCGAAGAACTCGAGCGCCAGCTCAATCACTTGAAGCGGCAGGCGAGTGCCGCCGAGCGTTACCGTGAGCTCAAGGACGAGGAGCGCACGCTCACGGCCGAGCTGTACACACTGCGCCTCAACATTGTCGAGGCGGAACTCACCGAGCGTGAGGCCCTGATCCGCGGCCTCGAAGTGCGACTGGAAAGGGCGGTGGCCGAGCAGCGCGCCCTCGATGCGGAGATCGAGAAGAGCCGGGCGCTCCACGCCGAGCAGAGCGAAGAGTTCAACCGCATACAAGGCCGTTTCTATCAGCTCGGCGCCGACATCGCCCGGGTCGAAGAGGCGATCACTTACAACCAGCAGCGCGTCAAACAGCTCGAACTCGATCTCGACGCGGTGTCCCAGCGGCGCAAGGAAACCCAGCGTCAGCTCGAGCTCGACGAAGAGCAGATCAAGTCGCTCCGCTCGAACCTCGCCGATGTCGTCCCGCGGGTCGACGAAGCCGCGGCGGTGGATCGAGCCTCGACCGAGGCCCTGGAGGCCGCCGAAGCACAGCTCAAGGCCTGGCAGTCGGCGTGGGATGGGTTCGGCGAGCGGGCCGCGATCAATCAGCGTGAATCTGATGTGCAGGCTTCCCGCATCGAGCACCTCGAGCAGGTGCTGCAGCGGCTCAAGGGGCGTCAGACGCAACTCGATGACGAAATCGCCGGCGTCGCGGTCAGCGATGTGTCGAGCGACATCGGTGATCTCGCGGCCGAGATCGATGACGTCGCGGGCGCGATCAACGGCGCTGAAATCGAGCTTGACCATCTGCTCAAGGATCTCGGTGCCGCGCGCGAAGACGTGATCATTCGCGAACAGGTGCTGGAGGCGGCACGTAATGACGTCGCTCATCTGCGGCACGAGTTGGCGTCGCTCGAAGCCGTCCAGGGCGCGGCGCTTGGCCGCACTGCCGGCGCCACGGACGACTGGTTGAAAGAAGCAGGGCTCGGCAGCGCACCACGTCTGGCGGAATCTTTGACCGTGGTCGGGGGATGGGAACGCGCGGTCGAGACCGTGCTCGGTGATGGCTTGAAGGCGGTCGAGGTGTCCGATCTCGACTCCCACGCGCGGCGCCTCGCGGCGCTACCCCAGGGCGTAGTCACGCTGATGAATGCCGGTGCTTCGACGGCGCCGCGCGGTTCGTTGCCGGCCCTTTCGTCACTGGTGCGTGCCTCTCGTTCGATCGGATCGCTGCTCGATGGCGTGTTTGCGGCCGAGAGCCTGGACGTTGCATTGAAGTCGCGCGGCGGACTCGGTGCCGGTGAGAGCATCATCACCCGCGATGGCATGTGGATCGGCCGCGACTGGATCAAGCTCGACCGGGGTGACGACGTTTCTCACGGCGTGCTGGAACGCGGTCATCAACTGGAGGAACTGCGCGAGCGAGTAGAGGGCGCGGAAGGGCACCTGGCAGAACTGCAGGGCCGATTGGGCGAAGGTCGCACGCGCATTCAGACGCTCGATGAAGAACGCCACGCGCTGCAGAACCGTATCAATGGGTTGGCTCAGAAACTCGGCCAGCTGCGCGCCGATCATGGCGTGCATCGCGTCCGCCAGGAAGAGGCCGACGCCCGTCGCGAGCGCGTACAGAAGGAGACTGCCGAGATCGCTTCCCAAGTTGCGCAGGAATCCGAGCGTCTCGATCAGGCGCGCCAGCGCCTGGTTGCCGCCGAGCAGGATCGGGAAGCCCTCGGCCGCGAGCGGGCGACGCTCACCGAAGATCGCGAGCGCAATCTCACCGCAGTCGATGAGACCCGCCGCCGCGCTCGGGCGGATCGCGATGCCTTCCACGAATTGAACGTGCAACGGCAGAATCTCGAATCCCGGATTGCGGCAACCGAGACCGCACGGGAACGACTACTGCGCCAGCAAAGCGAGCTCGAAGCCCGCCGCGGCGAACTCACGGACGGCATCGAACAGAGCCGAGCGCCGTTGCCCGACCTGACGCGCGATCTGGAGGGCAGGCTCGCAGATCGCCTGGCGGTGGAGCACAGATTGAACGACGTGCGAACTGCGCTGGAAGCGGCGGATGAACGCCTGCGCGAGCTCGAGTCGGCGCGTGGCGAGCGTGCTTCCGCCGTTGATGAAGTGCGCAGTGAACTCGAGTCTGCGCGCGTCGAACGGCAGGGTCAGACGGTCAAGCGCGCCACGCTCCTCGAACAGCTCACGGCAACCGGCGCGACCGCCGATGAGGTGCGGTCGCGGCTGTCACCGGCGGCGACGGAATCGGAGTGGACGCTGTCGCTCGAACGCGTCGCCAGCCGGATCAACCGGCTCGGTCCGATCAATCTCGCGGCAATCGAAGAATTTCAGACCGCATCCGAGCGCAAGCAGTATCTCGACACCCAGTACAACGATCTGACAGAGGCGCTGTCGACGCTGCAGAACGCGATCCGCAAGATCGATCGCGAAACCCGGGTGCGATTCAAGGAAACGTTCGAGGCGGTCAACTCCAGACTCGGCGAGTTGTTTCCGAAAGTTTTTGGAGGCGGACATGCGTACCTCGAGCTCACCGGAGAAGATCTGCTCGACACGGGCGTGACGCTGATGGCGCGTCCACCGGGTAAGCGCAACGCATCGATCCACCTGCTTTCGGGCGGCGAAAAGGCAATGACTGCGGTTGCGCTGATATTCGCGATCTTCCATCTCAATCCGAGCCCTGTATGCTTGCTCGATGAGGTCGATGCACCGCTCGATGACTCGAACGTGGTACGGTTTGCGAACCTGATTCGAGAGATGGCAAAGGACGTTCAGTTCGTGGTGATCACTCACAACAAGCTGACGATGGAGATGGCGGATCATCTGATGGGCGTGACCATGAACGAGCCAGGCGTCTCGCGTCTGGTCTCGGTGGATGTAGAAGAAGCGGCGCAGATGGCCGCGGTCTGAGGCTCGTAAGAGGGCACTCATGGACATCAAGGATTGGATCTTAATCGGTGGTGGTGTGTTGCTGGCGGCGGTGGTCGGCCACGGGTTCTGGCTCGCCTGGCAAAGCAGGCGTGCGCCCTACCGGCTGGAAATCGACCCCAACATTCCGACGGCCGAGGTCGATGAAATGGAACTGCTGCGCGGTGAGCTGCCCAATGGTGGCGCGCGCGTGCGCAGAGATCCGGAACAGACGACGCTGCCGCTGACTGACACACCGGCTGCGCCGCGCCTTCCGACCACCGACCTGGGCATCACGACCGAACGCCGGCCCGCGACGCGCCCCAGCGCCACTCGACCGAGTGGGAGCGCCCGCAAGAGCATTCTCGACCGCCCCAAGCATCGGGTACCTTCGAAGAGCGCACCGCGGACCGAATCACCGTCACCGGTTGCCGACGAAGCGACACCTGCGCCGCCGCGACCGACCGAGATCATCGCCATCAACGTGCTGGCGCGCAGCGATGCGCGCATGAACGGCTCCGACCTGCTCGAGATCTTCGTGCGCAATGCCCTGCGCTACGGCGACATGAAGATCTTCCACCGCATCGAGCCGGCCTCCAAGGAGGTTCAGTTCAGCGTCGCGAGTGCCGTCGAACCGGGCATTTTCGATCTGTCAGCAATGGAGCATTTCAACACGCCGGGCATCACGCTGTTCATGACGATGCCCGGACCGGGCAAGCCCCTCGACGTGTTCGACGACATGCTCGCAGTTGCGAAGGATCTCAGTAGTTCGCTGGGCGCCGAACTCAAGGACGAGCAGCTGTCGGTGATGACTGCGCAGACAATCGAACATTGCCGTGCGCGCATCGCGGAGTTTTCCCGCAAGCATCTGTCGAAGCGCTAGCCCGGCGCGATGAGCGCATCAAGCGATGTGCGCAAGGAACTGGCACGACTCCGGCGCGAGATCGAGCACCACAACCGTCGCTATCACACCCTGGATGATCCCGAAATTTCCGACGCCCAGTTCGATGCGTTGTTCGATCGGTTGCTCGCGCTCGAAGCGGAACATCCCGAACTCGTCACTCGCGACTCGCCCAGTCAACGGGTCGGCGGCGCGCCGGCGACGGCATTCGCGGCAGTCACGCACGCGCAGCCGATGTTGTCCCTCGATAAGTGCACGACGGAAGCGGAACTCACCGCCTGGGAGGCCCGCTGTCAGTCGCGACTCGACACTGAATCCCCCATGCGCTACGCGTGCGAACCCAAGATCGATGGGGTCGCGGTCAATATCACCTATGAGCGGGGTGAGCTTGTTCGCGCTGCGACGCGGGGCGACGGCCAGACCGGCGAAGATGTCACCGCCAACGTGCGCACCATCACCGACGTACCGTCGCGCCTGCGCGGTCGCAAGCTGCCGCCGCTGATCGAGGTTCGCGGCGAGATCTACATTCCCATTGCCGGGTTCGCCAAGTTCAACGCCGACGCAGTCGCGCGCGGCGATAAGCCCATGGTCAATCCGCGCAATGGTGCCGCCGGCAGCCTGCGTCAGCTCGACCACCGCATCACGGCTGCGCGCCCGCTGCGCATGTTCGGCTATGGCGTCGGCCGCATTGACGGCGACTGGCAACCCTCGACGCAAACGCAGACGAGCGAAGCGCTCGAAGGCTGGGGCATTCGAGTCAACCCGAAGCGCAAGACCGTGGTCGGTGCCATGCAGTGTTTGCGCTATGCCGAATCGTTGCTTTCTGAACGCGCGAGCCTCGACTACGAGATCGATGGCGTCGTGATCAAGGTGGACGAGCGTGCGCAGCAGGAGGCACTCGGCACCATTACCCGGCGGCCGCGGTGGGCGATCGCATACAAGTATCCGGCCGAAGAGGCGACCACGGTGCTGCTCGACGTCGAATTCCAGGTGGGCCGCACCGGCGCGATCACGCCGGTCGCGCGACTCGAACCCGTGTTCGTCGGTGGGGTCACGGTGTCGAACGCAACGCTCCACAACATGGACGAGATCAGGCGACTCGATCTGCGTATCGGTGATCGCGTGCTCGTGCATCGCGCGGGCGATGTGATACCCAAAGTTGCAAAGGTCGTACCCGGACCGCGCGGCACGCGCGAGATCGCACTGCCGAAGGTGTGCCCGGTGTGCGGCGCGGAGATCTTCCAGACCGACGAAGAGGCCATCGCCCGCTGCTCGGCGGGGCTCGACTGCCCGGCCCAGCGCAAAGAGGCGCTGAAGCACTTCGCCTCGCGCCTGGCGATGGACATCGAGGGCCTGGGGGACAAGTTGATCGATGCATTGGTCGAGAACGGACACGTGCAGTCGGCGGCGGACTTGTATGGCCTCGACGCGGCAACGCTCGCCGAACTGCCGCGGATGGGCGAAAAGTCTGCCGCCAATGTGGTCGCGGCGATCGAGGCGAGCAAGTCGACGACGCTGGCGCGTTTCATCTATGCGCTTGGCATCCGCGAAGTGGGCGAGGCGACCGCCGCCGCGCTCGCGACCCACTTCGGATCGCTCGATCATGTACTCGATGCTTCGATCGAGGGGTTGCTCGAGGTGCCCGACGTGGGGCCGATCGTTGCTGAGCACATCCACACCTTCTGCGCGCAGTCGGCCAATCGGGATGTCATCGCGGCGCTGCAGCAGGCGGGCGTCACGTGGCCGGCGATCGAGGTCAGGTCCAAGGGCGCCGCGCCGCTTGCGGGGCAGACCTGGGTGCTCACGGGTACGCTCGAGTCCATGTCGAGGAGCGATGCCAAGGCGCGGCTCATCGCCTTGGGTGCGAAAGTCGCAGGATCAGTGTCAGCGAAGACGACCCAGGTCGTGGCCGGTCCGGGTGCGGGCAGCAAGCTGACTCAGGCACAAGCGCTCGGCATTGCGGTGATGGACGAAGCCGAGTTGCTCGCTGCGCTCCAGCGATTGGAGTCGAACCCGGTCTAACCACGGCGCAATGCTTGCATTGCGCAGTCGGTGCCACGTAATCTCGGAAGGCCGGTGCAACGCCGGTCGATTTCAAATAGGGGGGATTCAGTCATGCAGAGCAAGTCCTTGCTGCTGCGCGGGTGGGGGGTTCTGTCGGCAGTTGCCCTCGTAAGCGCATCAACGACCACTTTCGCCGCTGAAGAAGGCGTGGTGGAAGAAATCATCGTCACGGGCTCATACATTCGCGGTACGCCGGAAGACGCGGCATTGCCGGTGGATGTGATCACCGCAGAGGAACTGCGGGACCGCGGCAGCCCTTCGGCGCTGGATCTGATTCGTGCCATGCCCTACGTCACCGCAATTGTCGGTGAGACTAATCAGTTCGGTCCGAACCAGGGCACGATCGGCACCGGCAACGTCAACTTGCGAGGGCTCGGCGGCCAACGAACGCTCGTGCTCATGAACGGGCGACGCACGACCTATACGCCGGCTGAGGGGCCTGCAGGTGTGGACACGAATTTGTTACCGATCAAGGCAATCGGGCGTGTCGAAGTGCTGAAAGACGGCGCGGCCGCGGTCTACGGATCCGACGCCATTGCCGGCGTGGTGAATTTCATCACGCGGCGTGACCTCGAGGGTCTGGAGTTCGATGGCCAATTCCGTGCCATCGACGGATCCGACGGCGACACCACCTGGAGCGCCAACTGGGGTTGGCAGGGGGATCAATCAAACGTGTTGATCTCTTACGCGCAGCAGAACCGATCGGAACTGAAGTCCACCGATCGGGATTGGGCGGTTTATCCCTATCTGAAGAACCCGACCGGCTGGTCGGGATTTGGCATGCCGGGTAACTATATTCCGCGCGGCGCCACGGGCACCCCCGTAGCCGGGATCACCCCCGATGCGAACTGCAACGCGCTGGGTGGTTTTCTTGACGCGCTGCCTGCCGCAGCGGGCGGTCCCGCGTGCCGATTCTCGTTCATCCCGTTCGACAATCTCGTCGAGGAGACCGAGCAGCAGCAGGTGTATGGAGAACTCAACACGGAGATCGCGCCCGGGGTCGAGTTCCATGTTGAAGGGCTTTGGGCGGAGACGGTTCTCCCTGACTACCGCACGTCACCGGGCTACCCGCCGACATCGGGTCCGAACGGCCCGGGCGCGTTCCAGTTCCGCGTGTTCAACGATCCGGCCGGCCCATCGCAGTTCTCGAACAACCCGGGTGCGTTAGTCGCACTCCAGCAAGCCGGTTTGCCGCAGGCGACCATCGATGCAACGCAACAGATCCAGCTGTTCCTGTGGCGGCCAAATGGTTGGGGTGGCGTACCTGCACTGACGGGCGGTAACGGTGGCCAGCTGAACCGCAACACCTTCGACATGGGACGCGTTTCCGCGAGCCTGAAGGGCACCTTCGAAGAAGGCTGGGCCGAGGGAATCGGCTGGGACGTGGCGGTGACCTACTCCGATTCGCAGCACACGCGCAGCGGCGTCGACACGGTGATCACCCGCCTGCAGGATTCGTTAAGCGGCTTGGGGGGGCCCCAACTGTAACGGCATCGCGTACGGGCAGCCGGGCTCGACCTGCGGCTTTTACAATCCGTTCTCCAACGGCATCGCACGCAACTCGGCGTTCAAGAAGAAGACCAACCCAGGCTATGTGCCAGGGAACGAAAACACAGCGGAGATGCTGGATTGGATGATCGAGCGCTGGGACGTCATCCAGGATCAGTCGCTGTTGGTCGTCGACGCGGTGGCGAACGGCGAGATACCCGGCTTCGAGCTGCCGGGCGGCAGCATCGGCTGGGCGTTTGGAGGACAATATCGAAAGACCGACTATCAGACGCGCGACAATAATGATTTCGTGGATGCGAATATCACACCGTGCCCGGTCGTAGGCGATACCAGCTGCGCCCTGCCCACTGGCCCGTTCATCTTCCTCGGACAGTTCATCGACCAGGAACTCGACGACAGCGTCTATGCCGCATTCGGCGAGTTGGCGATCCCGATTCTCGACACCCTCGATGCCCAGATCGCGGTGCGCTACGAGGACTACGGCGGTCTCACTGGCGACACCACCGATCCGAAGCTGTCCGTACGCTGGCAGGCCCTGGAATGGATGGCGCTGCGAGGGTCGGTGGGATCGACGTTCCGCGGCCCGACGCCCGTCAACCGTTCGTTGCGGGCCACGGGTCTGCAGCCTATTCCGGCCACGGGCAACCAGTACCGGTCGATCGACTTCGTCGGTAATCCGGCGCTGGAGCCGGAGAAGGCCGATACCTACAGTATCGGCCTCATTGTCGAACTCGGCAGCTTTCGCGGCATCATCGACTACTGGAACTATCAGTTCGAAGATCAGATCACCAGCGTGCCGTTTGCGGCTGTGTCTAACGCCGTCGGCAACGGCCCTGGGCCCGGATCGCAGCTGGCGAATTGCAATCATCCGCTCCGAGGGCTGGTTACGTTCGATCAGAACAACACGTGCACCCAGGGCGTCACGATCGCAAACCAGATGCAGCGCATCAGCGCGCCGGTGGTCAACGGTTCGCCGATTGAGACGGCGGGGATCGACATCTCCTTGGCCTACGACTTCGGTGAGGTCATGGGCGGCGAACTATCCGCCGGTGTCGATGCCACTTACGTCGACAAATACGACCAGGAGGCATTCTCCTTCGGCGGCGTTCCGATTCAGCCGGCGTTCGAAGCCGTTGGCTATACCAACTACGAGCGTGTCGTACAGACTATCTCGGAGTGGCGCGCGATCAGCCATATCAACTATACGCACAGCGGCGTCAACGCACGGTACGAAATGCGCTTCATCGACGGCGTCGAGGATGATCGAGGTAAGCCAAGTGTGTTCGATGCGTCGGGCCAGTTGGTGCAGATCAACTACGGCGCGCAAGTGGACTCATACACCTCCCACAACCTCTACTTCAACTGGGAAGCCCCGTGGGAGACGACGCTCTCATTGTCGATCGTGAACCTAACGGACGAGGATCCTTCCGAGGCACGTCACCAGCTCGGGTACGACCCCTACATTGGCGATCCGCTCGGACGCACGTTCGAGATTGGCCTCAAGAAGACGTTCTTCGCTCGCTGATCTACGCGCGGTTGCGCATGCAGAGGGCGGCCACGGGGTCGCCCTTTTTTTTGAGGGCACGGGCGCGTGACAGCATCCCTAACGCCTCCCGATTTCGGGAATTCCGGGGCTTGCATTCTCCCCACGCTTCCGTAGGCTCGATGGTTGATTGGTGTAGGGGCCAATCAATATAACTTCAGGGGAGATTCTGAATATGCAGAGAAAGAGATTGTTGTCGCGCGCATTGAGCATCCCGCTCATCGCGTTTGCGACCACGATGCCCGCGTTCGCGGAAGAGGCGATCGAGGAAATCGTGGTGACCGGTTCGTACATCAAGGGGACACCCGAAGATGCGGCGCTACCGGTCGATGTGATCACCGCCCAGGACCTCGAGGACCAGGGTAGCCCGAGCATCATCGAGTTCGTTCGCAACCTCGGCGTGACCTCCGGTAACCTCGGCGAGACCAATCAATTCCAGGCCGGCGGTCAGGGCAACGAGGGTGTATCCACCATCAACCTGCGCGGCCTGGGCGCTTCCCGCACGCTGGTGCTGATCAATGGCCGCCGCCACGTGTCGACGGAAACCGTCGGCGTGGATATCAGTGCGCTGCCGGTGTCCGCACTGGGTCGGGTGGAAGTGCTCAAAGACGGTGCCGCTGCACTCTACGGTTCCGACGCCATCGGTGGTGTGGTCAACATGATCACCCGCAGTGGATTCGAGGGCTTCGAGCTGCGCGGTTCGAATCAGTTCATCGAAGATTCCGACGGCGACTATCAGGTCGCGGGTATCTACGGGTGGGCGAACGATCGCATGAATGCCTCGATCGCCGCAGAGTACGAGCATCGCGGCGAACTGCAGATTCGTGATCGCGATTGGGGCTTGCTGGACCAACCGCTGAACCCGGCAGGTGGCTGGTCCGGTATCGGTAACCCGGGTCGATTCCTGCCGGCGGCACCGTCGGGCGCCATCATCGGCGCGGGCGGTCCGGATCCCCAGTGCACCAACCTCGGTGGCGCCATCGTCGGTCCCGCCTGTCAGTTCCAGTACACCTACTTCGATAACCTGATCGAAGAGCAGGACACGTACAAGATTTTCGCCGAGTTCAACATGAACGTGGGCGACAACGCAGAGTGGCATACGGAGTTCATGTATGCCGACATGGATATGCCGGAGTGGAAGACGTCGCCGTCGTATCCGCCGCAGTCGCTGTTCGGAGCGGACCGCTTCATCGCGGCAAGCCATCCGGGCTTGATCGACTTCAAAGCCCAGAACCCGACGCTGTTCAGCGGCGCGCTGGTTCCGGTGGCGGCACAAGGTGCCTACACGCTGACGCGCTATCTGGGCGTGGCGGGCTTCTTCGGTAAACCCCAGGAAGGTATCCGCCAGACCCAGACCAGCCGATTGGCGACCAGCCTGACCGGTTCGCTGTTCAACGATGAGTTGAACTACGACGTCGGCGTCAGCTACTCGACGCGTCGTCGGCACCTCGAAGGGTACGACATGTATGTGGAGCGGATGGCGTTTGCCCTCGATGGCCTCGGCGGCTCGGGTTGCGACCCTTCAACGGGTACGCCCGGGGTAGGCGGATGCGAGTACTACAACCCGTTCTCCAACGCCATTGAGCGTTCTGCCGTAAACGGCAACACGAACCCGCAGTACAACCCCGCGGTTGCCAACTCCGCCGACATGATCAACTGGCTGGTCGGCAAGCAGGCATCCTCGACCACCAACGAACTGCTGGTGTGGGACGTTGTGTTCAGCGGTGAAACGGGCATCCAGTTGCCGGGCGGCGGCGTCGGCTGGGCAGCGGGCTTTCAGGCGCGAAACGAGAAGTTCGACTTCTGGCTGAATGATCTGACCAACCTCGCCGTGAACCCGTGTCCGTTCAGCAACCCCATGTCGGTCACGCTGGGTAACACGACCACGCTGAACTGCAACGCGCCCACGGGGCCGCTTGCGTTCTTGGCCGGTGCCACGGAAGAGAAGACGAGCCGAACCGCGTATGGTCTGTTCGCCGAATTTGCCTTGCCGATCACCGACACAATCGATGCACAGTTCGCGGTTCGGTTCGAAGACTACGGCGGCGAAGTGGGCTCGACGATCGATCCCAAGCTCGCCGTCCGCTGGCAGGCAACCGATTGGCTGACCGCACGCGGCTCGGTGTCCACAACCTTCCGCGGCCCGCCGCAGAGCTATCTCAGCGGTCGTGGCACGGCGTTGCAGTTCATTGCTGCGGCGAACGCATTCAAGGCTGTCGACACGCTGGGTAACCCGAACCTCGAACCGGAGACCGCGACTGCCAGCAACTTCGGTTTCGTGGTCGACACCGGTAACTTCTTCGGTTCGATCGACTACTGGCGCTTCGACTTCGAAGACCAGTTCCAGGTCGAGAGTGCGCAGCAGATCGTAGCGGCCTACTCCGCCCAGAACTGCGCCGACGAGGCGGTACCGGTTGCCAATGGTCCGGACTGCCCGGGACTGCGTTCACACGTGTTCCCGCTCGGCGTAGTGCCTGCCGGTGTCGAACGCGTGGAAGTGAACTGGACCAACGGCAGCGATGTCGTCATCTCCGGCATCGACCTGTTCGGCCAGTACGACTTCGCCGACGTCATGGGCGGCGATTTGTCCCTCGGTCTGGAAGCAAGCTACACGATGGAGTACGACTCCGACGACTTCCTCGATATCAACGGTGTCACGCTGGCCCAGGGTGGTGACTTCGTCGGCTACCTGAATACCGGCGCAAACCCATACACGCCGAAGCCGGAGTGGAAAGGCAATCTGTTCGCGAAGTATGCGATCGGCGGCAGCCGCTTCACTTACATGCTCCGTTATGTCGATTCGTATGAAGACGCGCGTACAACGACCATCAGCCGTCTGCAGACGATCGATGATCAGGTTACGCATGACGTGTACTACACGCTGGATCTGTTCGATAACAGCACCCTGTTGTCTCTGTCGGTAATCAACCTCACCGACGAAGATCCGCCGGGCGTTCAGCTCGACCAGAACTACGACCCGTTCACTCACAATGCGTTCGGTCGCATGGTCAAGCTTGGTCTGAAATACACCCTCGGGGGTGGCTGATCGACCACGGTCGACGGTTTCATGCTCAACGGGCGCCACAGGGCGCCCGTTTTTTTTGACCCGCGGGCAATGTCCTACGCATGTGCACGGGGCCATACGGGTGCGTCGTGCATGCATTGGCGGTAGGCTGCGCCTTCTCCCGCCCGCCGCCGTTTCATGACTGACCCCGTTCTGAACTCAAACCTCAAAGAAACCATTCAGACCGCCTACCGCAACTGGCTGTCCGCGCGTGACTTCAATCCGCGTCGTGGCCAGCGCGAAATGATCGCGAGCATCGCCCGGGTACTGTCGAGAAGCGATGCGCCGCGCATTGCCGCGATCGAAGCGGGCACCGGCACAGGCAAGACGGCGGCCTATGCGCTGGCCGCGATTCCGACCGCGGCGGCGCTCGACAAGCGCCTCGTGATTGCGACCGCGACCGTCGCACTGCAGGAACAGATCGTGATGCGAGATCTGCCTGATCTCGCCCGGCGTTCGGGTCTTTCCTTCGCGTTTTCGCTGGCGAAAGGCCGCGGTCGCTACCTGTGCGTCAAGCGGCTCGATGATCGATTGAAGGAGACCGGGCAGGCGGATCTCGCCGGGTTCGAACTGGTGCCGCAGGATGCGATTGCCGTGTACAGCCGCCTGCTCGATGCCTACGCGCGCGGTGAGTGGGACGGCGATCTAGACAACTGGGCTGAGGGGGTCGCCGAAGAGGCGTGGCGGCCGATCACGACCGATCATCGCGGGTGCACAAACCAGCGCTGTGGCTTCTTCAAGCAGTGCGCGTTCTTCAAGGCGCGCGCTGGGCTCGATGAGGCGCAGGTGATCGTTGCCAATCTCGATCTCGTGCTCGCGGACCTGGCGCTCGGCGGCGGCGCTGTGCTGCCGGAACCGGAAGACACGATCTATGTGTTGGATGAAGCCCATCACCTGGCCGACAAAACGCGCCAGCACTTCACCCTGCGCGTGCGGCTACGATCGACCGTGCAGTGGCTGGAGCAGGTGAATGCGGCGCTCGCGACGCTT
>JBGSQB010000234.1:0-26698 GCA_041738285.1 Pseudomonadales bacterium
GCAGGCGGGAACTGGCGCGCGGCCTGGGTGCCAACAGCGTCATCGATCCGCGGGCGCGACCCGATGTGGCTGCTGCCGTCAATGAGGCACTCGGGCACGAGGGCGCCGACGTCGTATTCGAGTGTGCCGGGATCGCCGCGACCATCAATCAGTCGGTGTCGCTCGCCCGTCGTGGCGGTGTCGTCTCGCTGGTAGGGGTCGCGAGCCACGCCGCCGAGATTCAACCGGCAGAGTGGCTGATCAAGGAAGTCCGGCTGACGTCCTCGCTCGCCTACCAGCGCGAGGAATTTGACGTCGCTCAGGGTTTGATTGCAGACGGCCGCATCCGCTGCGCTGCACTGCACACATCGACCGTCTCGCTGGCGGATCTAGCCGCCACCTTCGCGGTCCTCGCCGATCGGCCAGAGGAGATCAAAGTACTGGTCGATCCGCGGCGTTGAATTCAAACCGACACGGAGCCTTCGCACCATGAACACACTCCCTTTCAAGCTCACCACCCAGGGCAACGTGCTGAGCGGACCGATGCGCCACCCCCGCAATCTCGAACAGGGCGCGCCGAACTCGATCCACAACGACGAAGTGGCTGGCAAACTCGGCATGCGCGGCGGCACCGTGGCGGGCAACTATCACATGGAACAGTTTCCACCCCTGCTGACGGCTGCGCTCGGCCGCCGCTGGTGGCAGTCGGGAAATCTGTCGCTGTACTACAAGTACGCAACCACCGACACCGAAGGCGTGCAGTGCTTTGCCCAGCAGCCGGCCAACATCGACGCCGCGTTTGTGCAGATTCCGGTGTGGATGGATCACGAGACCGGTCAGCGCGTCGCCGAAGGCACCGCCGCGGCGGGCGCACCCGATCTCGAGTCGGCATTGCGCAAACGCATCGCAGCCACGCCTGCGCCCCGCGACATCCGCATTCTCTCCGACTTGACGGTCGGACAGCGGGCCACGGCTAGACCATTCCAGGTGTCGGCAACACGTTACCAGACGCGCATGGACGTCATCGTCGAGCCGCTGCCCGACTACACCGAACAGTCGAGCTGGGGCGCACGGATCCTGCCGCCCAGCCTGATGGTGGATGTCATGTACAACGCTCAGTTCTCCCTGCTGGTGCGCGATGCGAAATATGGCGTCGGTCTGTTCGGCGGTATCGAGCTGCAGATCTACGACGGCCCGATGTTTCCGGAGCGCGACTACGACGCGCGTATCGAAGTGCGCGCGATCGGTGAGACACCCAAGACGGAGTACTTCTGGTACGAGAGCATCGCCAGCGATCCGAAGACCGGTCGCGACGTAGCCGGCATGCTGATGATGCTGCGCTTCATGAAGGACTCGAGTCCGCTCTGGCGGTAGCCCGAGGCTGCAGCACGATCTCGCTGCGACCGTGTTGCAAAAGTCATCGAAGCTGCTGTGGGAGCGGCTTTTACGACACCCTCCAAGCCCGCTCCCACAGCCTCGCGCAGACGCTAGCGATTCTCCCGATCTTCATGCATGTAGCGACGAATGATCGGCGATGCGGCAAGCACGACGAGGCCGACAGCGACCGCCACGATCGCAAGATAGGAGAACGTCTGCGCATAGATCGGTAGCGACTGAGCCGCCGAAACCACCACACCTGGCGTGTCAGAAACGCTCGCGCCCGCGGCGATGATGCCCGCCACGTAGTGTGAAAACGAACTCGACAGAAACCATACGCCCATCATGAGCCCGACCACTCTCGGTACCGACAACTTGGTCACCATCGAAAGGCCCACTGGCGACAGGCACAACTCCCCGGTTGTGTGCAGAAAGTAGCCGAGCGCGAGCCAGCCGAGCGCGACTATCCCATCGCTGCCGGCGCTGTACGCGCCTTGAACGAGCGCAGCGAAACCCAGTCCCACCTGAAGCACGCCCAAGCCGAATTTGGCCGGCGTACCGGGTTCCAATCCGCGTCGCGCAAGTGCAATCCAAAGGCCCGAGAACAGTGGGGCGAGCAGGATGATGAATCCGGGGTTCAGCGACTGCAGCTGTGAGGCGGCGATGGTGACGCCATATACGTCACGATCGATGTTGCGCTCGGTGAAGAGGTTCATCGAGCTGCCCGCCTGCTCGAAGAATGCCCAGAACACCACCGAGATTGCAGTGAGCAGCAGCACGACGAGCATCCGGTCGCGCTCGACGGCGCTCAATCTCAGAAACGAATAAAGCACGATCCCGGCCACGGCGATCACAGCCGTGAGGGTTACCAGGCTGCCGACCACTTCGCGCCACTGCATGAGCTGCCAGGCCATCACCACGGCGACCATGGTGCCGACCCCAATCCATGCGTTGCTGATCGGCGCTGCCCTCGTCGGTGGATCGCCGATGCCACGCAACAAACCCCGACCCGCCATGAAGGTGACGAGTCCAAGCAACATACCGATCCCGGCAGCCCCGAATCCGTAAGCCCAACCGAAGGTTTGACCAAGGTAGCCGCACAGCAGCGCCGACGTCATCGCACCCACGTTGATGCCCATGTAGAACAGCGTGAAGCCACCGTCGCGGCGCGCGTCGCCCGGGCCATAGAGCTGTCCGACCATGCTCGAGATCGATGGCTTGAGAAAGCCGACACCGACGATGATGAGGGCAAGCGATGCATACATGATCTGCAGCGCCCCATCATCGCGTAACACGCCGTTCTCGCCTGCGACCGCGACTTCTCCCTCGAAGGCCATGCCCAGGTGGCCAAGGCACAACAGCGCCGCGCCAACGATCACAGCGCGTCGAAATCCGAGGTGGCGATCTGCTATCAGACCGCCAATCACCGGCGTCAGGTATACCAGCGCGCCGTAGCTTGCGTAGATGGCGGCGGCGTCACCATCAGAAAACAGAAAGTGCTGAGTCAGATAGAAGATGAGGAGTGCACGCATGCCGTAGAAGCTGAACCGTTCCCACATCTCGGCGAAGAACAGCACATACAGGGCCCGCGGCTGCGCGGTCGAACCGCTGACGGCAACCGATGCGTTGATAGAGGATGTGTTCAGAGTTTCTCAATCGATGGCGAAGCGTGCCCTACGCAGGCACGCTAACGCCGCCACTCCGCATTGTCCACGACTGCAGCGACGCGCGTCGGCACCGTACAATCACGCGAGGAGGTGTCCATGACTCAGCCACAGCCGGGGATTCTCGCGCCGCTCCCCAGACACGCACGATTCGTCTGTTTCCGCGCCCGCGCAGGAATCGATCCGGAGCCAACCCTCCGGAAGATGGCCGCTGTCTTCGACAATGAGCGTCACGTCGTTGGCCTGGGCCCCAGTCTGGTCGCCTCGGTTGGCAGGGTCGTTGAAGGGCTGCGAGAGTTTCCCGTCGTCCCCGACGCCGCGGTCGCTGTTCCAAGTACGCCGGCAGCACTGTGGTATTGGCTGCGAGACGATGACCGGGGCGACCTACTGCACGCGTCGCGCCGAACGATCGCGCTGCTCAGCCCGGCGTTCGCGCCGATCAGCGCCGTAGACGCGTTCCAGTTCCGCGACAGCCGGGATCTCACTGGATACGAGGACGGCACCGAAAACCCCGTCGGTGACGCCGCTCGCGTGACCGCACTGCGACCGGACGGATCTAGCTTCGTTGCCGTGCAGCAATGGGTGCACGATCTGGCCGCCTTCGAAGCGATGACGAGCGCCGCACGGGACGATGTCTTCGGCCGCCGTCAGGCCGACAACGAAGAGTTCGAGGAAGCCCCTGCGAGCGCGCATGTCAAACGCACGGCCCAGGAGAGCTTTGAGCCACCGGCTTTCGTCGTTCGACGCTCCATGCCATGGAGCGATGCTACCCGCGCCGGCCTGATGTTCATCGCATTCGGCAGATCGTTCGATCCGTTCGAGGCACAGCTGCATCGCATGATGGGACTCGACGATGGCATCCTCGATGGACTGTTCTCGTTTACGCGTCCGATATCGGGTAGCTTTTTCTGGTGCCCGCCGATCGCCCGCGGCAAGCTCGACCTTCACGACGTATTGCGCCCCACAAGTTGATCATGGGTCTCGCCCGCCTCTACGCCGCCTGCCTGCGTCGCTATCGCCTGATGCTGCTCGCAAGCGCCGCCCTGCTGGTGATGGCGATGGCGTTCTGGCCGCGATTCAGCTTCGATGCATCGTCCGACACGCTGGTGGTCGATGGCGACCCTGCGTTGCTCTACTACCAGGAGGTATCGTCACGCTTTGGCAGCGATGAGTTCCTGGTGCTCACGTATGCGCCGATGACTGGCGCGTTGTTCGCGGCCACAACGATCGAGGATATCGACGCAATAGAGCAGGCTCTCGAATCACTGCCCGGCGTTGCCCGGGTATTTTCCATTCTCGATGCGCCGCTCCTACAGAGTCCGCCCGTCAAGCTCACCGAACTCGCCGACGGCTACCGCACCGTGCGCAGTGCCGACGTCGACCTCGCCGCCGCCCGCGCCGAACTCGCGGCAAGTCCACTGTTCAGCAACCTGTTGTCGGCCGATGGCACCGTCACCGCACTGCGCATCGACCTCCTCGGTGAGCCGCGCCTCGACCAACTGATGGTGGAGCGCAATGCACTTCGAAACGCCGACTCGGATGCTGCCCGCCTTTCGCAAGTAGAGATCGAGTATGCGGCGGAACGCCAAGCGTATCGGGAGCGCAGAGACCAGTTGATCGAGTCCGTGCGCGCTATTCGGGATCTCCACAGTGACGCGGCTCAATTGCACTTGGGCGGCGTTCCGATGATTGCGGCCGACATGATCAACTTTGTCCGCAGCGACGTCGTATTGTTCAGTGTCGCAGTCGTCGTGATCGTCGTGGTCATGCTGTATCTGTTCTTTCGGCGCTTGCGCTGGGTGGTGCTGCCGATCGCCACCAGCGGCGTCGCCATCGCCTGGGTCATCGGTTTGCTCGGTTACCTGTCGACCCCGGTAACGGTTGTGTCCTCGAACTTCATTTCGCTGCTCGCGATCATCACCATCTCTTTCACGATTCACCTGATCGTTCGATACCGAGAGCTCCTTCGGGAAGACGAACAACGCAGTCACGCCGAACTGGTCGCGGACACGATGCACTCGAAGTTCGCGCCATGCCTCTACACAGCGCTGACGACGATGGTCGCGTTTGGCTCCCTGATGTCCAGTCGAATCGAGCCCGTCGTCGACTTCGGCTGGATGATGTGCGTGGGTGTATTGCTGTCATTCATCGCTACATACGTCGTGTTTCCGGCGTTACTGCTCGCCTTCGACAAAGGGCATCCAAGCAGCACCATCGACACCCGCCGACGCGTGACTGAGGGTGCTTCACGGCTCGTTCGCCATCACCACCGACGCGTACTCATCGCGGCGGCCGCAACCGCTTGCGCCAGTGGGATCGGTATTTCCTTGGTGAGCCTCGACAATCGATTCATCGACTACTTCGACACCGACACAGAGATCCATCGCGGAATGACAATCATCGATGAGGAGCTTGGCGGTACGGTGCCCTTCGAGATCATCGTCGGGTTCGATCCCTACGAGCCGCTCGTATTCGATGCCGATGACGACTTCGCCACCGCGGAAGAGGATGTGTACCCCGAGCGCTACTGGTTCACGCCGGACAAGATCGCGACGCTCCACGCGCTGCAGTCGTTCCTGATGGATATCCCACAGATCGGCAGCGTCACATCGATTGCCAATCTCGAGGCCGTGGGCAGACACTTCAACGATGATCAGCCGCTGGACGGCGTACAACTCGCCATGGTGCTGGGCGCCATGCCCGAGGCGATTCGTGCCGAACTGATCGATCCCTACGCGGATCCGGGTCGAGGCGAGCTGCGCGTGACCGGCCGGATCAAGGAATCAGGGCCGATGGTCGATCGCGATGCGCTGCTCGGAGACATCCACGCCTTCGGGACAGGCCACCTCGGATTCGATGACGATTCCTTCCACATTACGGGCATGCTGGTGCTCTTCAACGACACGCTCAAACAGCTGTTCAACTCGCAGACGAGCACGATTTCGTACGTGCTCGGCTCCACCTTGTTGATGTTTGTCGTACTGCTGCGATCGTTCAAACTCGCCGTACTGGGGCTGGTACCCAACGTGCTCGCGGCGGCGAGCGTGATCGCAGTCATGGGATATCTGAGCATCCCGCTCGACATGATGACCATCACCATCGCCGCAATCTGCATCGGTATTGGCGTTGATGACGCCATTCACTACCTGCATCGTTTCCGCGAGGAGTTCGCGGTCGATGGCAATGTCACCGAAGCGGTTCGCAGGAGTCACGACAGTATTGGCCACGCCATGTACTTCACCACCATCACGGTGATTGCCGGGTTCTCGGTGCTGGTGCTGTCGAACTTCGTTCCTACCGTGCACTTCGGCGTGCTGACCGCCATTGCGATGGCGCTCGCCTTGTTTGCCAACCTCACGGTGCTACCAGCACTGTTGATCGCCACCACGCGGGGAACGTCATGAAGATCGTCGTTGCACAGATGAGTCATGAAACCAATACATTCTCACCCGTGCCGACCAATCTCGCCCGCTTCAGCGGCGGCGGCGCCAGGCCGCCGGAAGGCAAACACGCGATCGAAATGCTGCGCGGCACCGCCACCGGCATGGGCGGCTTCCTCGAAGTGTGTGAGCAACGAGGCGTCGAAGTGGCGGTGCCGATCGCGGCGGGTGCCGCACCGAGCGGTCCAGTCGACGACGATGCATTCGAATACATCGCCGGGAAGATTGTCGAGTCTGCGCGAGCGGGATGCGATGCCATGCTGCTGGACTTGCATGGCGCAATGGTCACCCGCAGCTACGAAGACGGCGAAGGCGAACTGCTCAGCCGAATTCGCAGCGTCGCGCCGCAACTACCCATCGCCGTGGCGCTCGACATGCACGCCAATCTCTATCCAGCGATGGTCGACAATTGCAACGTAATCGCGGGCTATCACACCTATCCGCACATCGACATGGACTCGACGGCCCGGCGTGCTGCACTGCCGCTATTCTCGACGTTGGCAGGTCAATCGAATCCCGTCATGGCGTGGGGCAACGCTCCGATGCTGCCACACGTGATGCGCCAAGGCACCGATGACTTTCCCAACAGCATGCTGCAGGCGCGTGCCATCGAACTCGAAGACCGCGGCGCATTGGTCGCCAGCGTGTTTACCGGATTTCCCCATGCAGACATCCGGCAAGCCGGATTGTCGACCGTGATCGTGACCGACGCGAATCTGCAACAAGCACAAGCCTGGCGCGACGAGTTGCTGGACCGGGCCTGGGACAATCGTGAGCAGTTCGTCTACGAAGTGGAACCGCTGGAAGCATCCGTAGCGCGCGCCGGCGACCTCGGTGGCACCGCCGGCAGCGGCCCGGTGATCCTGCTCGATCACTACGACAACACCGCATCGGGCGGCACCATGGATACGACCGACGTGCTCGCCGAGATCCTGCGCCAGGGGCTCGAGGACGTGGCCGTGTTCGGCATATTCGATCCCACCGCGGTCGCCACGATGATCGACGCAGGCGTCGGCGCCGCAGTCACCCTCGAACTCGGTGGCAAGCTTCCAATGCCCGCGCTGGCTCGGCAGAGCGCACCGCTCACTGTATCCGGACGCGTGAAGTTGATCAGCGATGGCACCTTCCCCGCCACCGTCGCGATGTCGCGCGGTCTAACGATGCGCATGGGCCGCACCGCCGTGCTGAGCACCGGCAAAGTCGACATCGTCGTGATCTCCCGTCACATCGAACCCTTCGACCCGGGCTGCTTCACGAGCCTCGGCATCGATCCGAGCCGCCGCCGCTTCCTGATGCTCAAGAGTCGCATTCACTACCGCGTCGGCTTCAAACCCATCGCCCGCGCGATCGTCGAGTGTGCGGGCCTTGGCGTCTGTACCTCCGACTACGGCGAAGTCACTTTCGAGCGCGTGCGGCGGCCGATCTTCCCCCTCGATCGCATCAATACCCGGGAGCGCTTCTAAGGGCAACTCGCCCCGGAGCTGGTATCTAGCCCCCGGGCGAGATACCAGCTCCGGGGCGAGTTACCGCTTCTTGTGGGAAGAGTCCAGCCTGACCTTGACCGCGCGCGAAAAGCTGCGCGCGCGACGGTGCTTCTCTGCGATCGTCTCGGTTGCATGGCGTTGTTCGCGCAACAGCTTGTGGTAGTTGTCGAGGCGTCGTTCGTCGAGCTCCCCCGCCGCGAGTGCCGCGCGGATCGCGCAGCCGGGCTCGGAGTCGTGACCGCAGTCGCTGAATCGGCAGGTCCTGGCCAGCGCTTCGATGTCATCGAACATCCGGCTGACGCCAGTTTCGAGATCACCGATCTTCAGTTCGCGCATACCAGGTACGTCGAGCAGCAGTCCGCCACCGGTCAGCCGATGCAGGCTGCGATGCGATGTGATGTGGCGGCCGCTCGAGTCGCTCTCGCGAATCGCGCCGGTATCCTGCAGCGTCTCGCCGCTCAGCGTGTTCACCAGTGTCGACTTGCCGACGCCGGACGATCCCACCAGCGCAATCGTCTGTCCCTTCGCACACCAGGCTCGCACACCCGTGAGCGCCTTGGCACTACGCGCGTCGACGACCTCGACCGGTAGCCCCGCTCGCAGCGCCTTGGCGGCATCGGCGAATCGGTCAGCATCGTTCGCCAGATCCGACTTCGTGATCACGATGACGGGCTGCACGTTCATCTCCAGCGCTACCGCCATGTAGCGCTCCAGCCGCGACTCGTTGAACTCCTCATTCGCCGACGTGACGATGAACAGCACGTCGACGTTTGCGGCGATCAGCTGAACGTCGGCGCGATCGCCAGCCGCCATGCGCTTGATGACGCTCTCGCGATCCAGTACACGATCGATCGCCGTGTAGTCGGCGCTCATGAGCACCCAGTCGCCAACGGTGGGTCGCGCCTCCGGCGGCAGCTGAAACCAGCGTCCGCCCATCGTGATTTCCCTGACGACTTCGCCGTCATCGACGGCCAAGCCACTGCGCTGCAGTGATACCACGCGACCCGGGAGTACCGAGTCGGCCTCATCCAGTGCGAGTTGCAGATGAAAGAACGGGCGCCAGCCCAGATCTGTCAGTTGTTGCCAAGACATGGTCAAACCTCATCCAATGATCGATCTATTGGACCGTCAGGACGCGGATTGACTGGAAGACTCCGCAGAGCGCGGAAGTGATCGGGGTGTCAGTCTGTCCGAGACGAGCGGTCCGCCGTTCCGCGGATAATTGCGACAAGCATCCGAACGCCTCCTGTATACAACTCGAATGAAACGCGGCGAGCTTGCCCCTTTTGTCGGTCGCGATCAAGCACCGGCCGCTGCCTGCAGCACATCGAAGCTCGTCTGAAGATCGATGTTGCCCCCCGTCAGCACGACTCCGATACGCTCACCGCGCCGCATCGCCGGGTTTTCGATCATCGCGGCGAGAGGCACCGCGGCCGATGGCTCGATGATGACCTTCACGTGCATCCACACGAGCTTCATCGCACGCGCAATCGCCCGCTCGTCGGCCAACGCAACCGGGGTGGCAAGTCCGTGCAGAATCGCGAAGTTCGTGCGGCCGAGCGACGTGCGCAAACCGTCCGCGATGGTGTCCGGCGCTGTCTGCGCAATGATGTGTCCGGCCCGTAGCGATCGAAAAGCATCGTCCGCCCCGGCGGGCTCCGCGGCAATGAGTTGCACCGCGGGCGCTGCAGCTGCGCAGACGATCGCGGAGCCGGCGGCAAGTCCGCCACCGCCCACGGGCACCCACACCTGCGCAAGTTCCGGCACCGCGTCCAACAACTCGAGCGCTGCGGTGCCCTGGCCAGCAACGATGCGCGGATCATCGTATGGGTGAACGACATGCGCGCCCGTGCGCCCGACGACCTCCGTTAAGGTGCGCTCGCGCGCTGCAAGCGTCGGCTCACACTCGATGATCTCAGCGCCATTGGCTGCGATCGCCTCGAGTTTGCTGCGCGTTGCGTTGCGGGGTACCACGACGAACGCGGGTATGCCGCGTACCGAAGCAGCAATGGCGAGCGCATTGCCGTGATTACCCGACGAGTGCGTCGCGACACCGCGACGTGCATCCGCATCCGGCAGTCCCAGTACCGCGTTGAGGGCGCCGCGCATCTTGAAAGCACCGCCGCGCTGCAGATTTTCGCACTTGAAGTAGATCTGCGCGCCGAGCATCTGATCGATGTAGTCATTGCGAAGAACCGGCGTGCGCACGATGTGCCCACCAATACGTGCCGCTGCTGCCCGAACATCGGCGAGGCAAACGCTAAATGACACCATCACGCGCAAGTTGACTACGTCGTTCAGCCGACATCGCAAGCAAGCCGCCGTAGATCTCGTCGTTGTGTTCGCCGAGTCCAGGACCTGGCCATCGTACGCTGCCTGGCGTTTTCGAGAACTTCGGAAACACGTTCTGCATCTTCAGGTTGTCGAACTCGGGATGCGGTACTTCGACGATTGCCTCGCGAGCGGCAAACTGCGGGTCATTCAACATGTCGGGCGCGCGATACACGCGTCCGGCAGGCACGCCATGCGCATTCATCGAGTCGAGTAACGTTTCGGCTTCGAGCGTCGCACTCCACTGAGAGATCAGCGTATCCAGTTCCGCCTGATTCTCGCCGCGCGCCACGTGGTCCTTGAATCTGGGGTCTTCGGTGAGTTCCGGCTGCGCCATCGCCTCGGCAAGCCGCGCGAAGACCGAGTCCTGATTGGCGCCGATCACGATCATCTCGCCGCCCAGGGTCGGATAGACGTTCGACGGCGCAGTCTTCGGCAAGATCGCCCCACTGCGCTCGCGCACAAAGCCCCCAACGGTGAACTCGGGAATGGTCGATTCCATCATCGCGAGTACTGATTCGTAGATCGCCGCGTCGACAACCTGGCCGCGACCGCTCTGCGTGCGAGCGTGCAGCGCAGCGAGCGCACCAAGACAACCCATGGTGGCGGCAAGCGAGTCACCGATCGAGATGCCGACCCGCACCGGCGGCCGATCGGGATCACCCGCGATGTAACGCAGTCCTCCCATCGCCTCACCGACGGACGCATATCCTGCGCGCTGCGCGTAGGGGCCGGTCTGACCGAACCCCGATACGCGAACCATGATCAGGCGCGGGTTGATCGCTGCGAGATCGTCAAAGCCAATGCCCCATTTCTCCAGCGTGCCGGGACGGAAGTTCTCGATCAAGAAGTCTGCCTCGAGCGCTAACGACTTCAGAATGGCCTGCCCTTCGGAGTGCCGCAGGTCGAGTGTCACGCATTTCTTGTTGCGCGCGATCACCGACCACCAGACCGGCACACCACGACCCCAGGAGCGCATCACATCGCCGACGCCGGGCGGCTCGACCTTGATCACTTCGGCGCCAAGATCGCCCATGAGCTGACCGCAGAACGGACCGGCGATGAGCTGTCCGAGTTCGATGACGCGCAGCCCGGATAGCGGACCACTCGTACCCGAGGAACTCATGCTGGACGATCCTCGATCGAGAAGAACCACACCTCCCCCGCGCGCGGCGGTGTTTCGTACTTGCGGCGTGCCTCATCGCCGACTCGCGCGAGCACCGTGGCATCATCGACGCGCTTCATCGTCACTCGATATTTGTTGCCGTCAATGCGCAGGATCGCGCGACCATCCACAAGGGCCCTGCGATGCCAGCTCTTCAGTGGCGGAAATCCCACACCACACGGAATGTAGGCGTGTGAGCCGTCCACCACGATCCACACGGTGCGCGATGTCTCCTCCCCCTCCAACTGCATTTCGACAGTGGTGATGTCGCGAGCAAACGCCCAGTCGCTCACGGCCTGCGTCACGAATGCGCCGGATTCCAGCGCGCCACCGGGTATGACTTCGAGCGGCCCGTCGTGAAATCGCGCGGCGCCGAACAACGCCGCCACGGCCACGATCAGACCGAAGAGCAGATAGCCGATCCACTTCAGTAGCCGCATTGACGTCCTCGAAATCCGGTCTGCAATTCAAACGCGTTGCAGCGACTATGCGACAGAGTCTCGCCTAGGGGAAGCCGCCCGCGCGCGCCAACATCGACGGCACCGGCTTACCCAGCGCCACCGACACCCACTTCGCCGCGTCGATCAGTCGCCCAAGATCTGCACCATGGCCGACCTTCATGCGATCGAGCATGTAGACCAGATCTTCGGTCGCGATGTTACCCGTCGCATTCGGCGCAAACGGACATCCGCCGATACCACCGATACTCGCATCCAGCACTTCGACGCCACACTCCAGTGCGGCGTACGCATTGGCAATGCCAGTATTGCGCGTGTTGTGGAAGTGCGCGCGCAGCGGGATCTCGGATCCGATCGCGGCACGCAGCGCACCAAACGCCGCCACGACCTGGCTCGGCACACCAACGCCGATGGTGTCCGCCAGCGCGATCTCGAACGGCTTCGCCTTGGCAAGTTCGGTTGCGATCGACACCAGTCGATCGATCGGCACATCGCCTTCGAATGGGCAGCCGAACGCGACCGCAATCGTTGCGGATGCGCGCATGCCCGCGCGGCGCGCATCTTCGATGATCTCCTGCCCGACGGCGATCGACTCGTCGATGGATTGACCCTGATTGCGATCACCGAACGTCGCGCTCGCGGGCACCACCATACCGACCTCGGCCAGGCGCCCGGTCGCCCTGGCACGATCATAACCGCGCCGATTCAGCACCAGCCCTGCATAGTGCACGTCACCCCGCTGAGGAAGCCCTGCGCACACCGCCTCGGCATCCGCCATCTGCGGCACGCGCTTGGGGTGCACGAAGCTCGTCACCTCGATCCGCTTGCAGCCGGCGTCGAGCGCGTGATGAATGAGCGTGAGTTTCTGATCTGTGCTGAGCAACTCGGCTTCGTTCTGCAGCCCATCCCGTGGACTGACTTCCATCAGCGTCACTGTTTCACGCATTGGCCGACCTCAGGGACGAAACCCTTCCTTGAGCGAAACGATTCGATTGAACACCGGCGTCGAGTGCGAGTGATCCACACTGTCCTTGCAGAAGTAGCCCTGCCGCTCGAACTGAAAGCGCACATCGTCGGCGCTCACGATCGCGGGCTCCACGATCGCACGCAGCGTTTGCGCGGACGCGGGATTGACCGCGGTCAGATCGATGTGGGCCGGACTCGGTTCGGTGAACAGTGGTTCGAATAGCCGCACTTCAGCGGGCACGCCGGAGGTGGCTGACACCCAGTGCACCACGCCCTTGGGCTTCAGCCCGCTTTCGTCGGCGCCGCTTCTCGAATTCGGAAAGTAGGTGCACCGCAGTTCGGTGATGCGGCCGGCCGCGTCTTCGATGACCTCGTCGCAGCGGATGATGTATGCATAGCGCAGGCGCACCATGCCACCCTTGGTGAGCCGTTTGTACTTCGGTGGCGGCGGGTCGGCGAAGTCATCGCGCTCGATGTAGATCTGCGCACCAAAAGTCAAGGTGCGCTCACCTAAATCGGGATGCTGGGCATGCCATGCGGCCGTCAGCGACTCTTCCTGCTCCAGTTCGGGGTAGTTCGTGATCACGACCTTGAGCGGATCGAGCACAGCCATGCCGCGGCGCGCGGTCGCGTCGAGGTCCGATCGGATGCTGAACTCGAGCAGGCTGAGCTCGATGACGTTGTCCTGCTTGGTGACGCCAATGCGCGAACATAAGTCGCGAATGGCCGCCGGCGTCACGCCCCGACGCCGCAGACCGGCGATTGTCGGCATCCGAGGATCATCCCAGCCGCCGACGAATCCCTCGTCCACCAGCCGATGCAGCAGCCGCTTGCTCATGACGGTGTACTCGAGGCCGAGCCGCGAAAACTCGATCTGCGGCGGATGGAAGTTGACGTTGATGCTGTCGAGCACCCAGTCGTAGAGCGGACGGTGATCTTCGAATTCCAGTGTGCACAGCGAGTGCGTGATCCCTTCCAGCGCATCGCAGATACAGTGCGTGTAGTCGTAGGTCGGATAAATGCACCATGCATCGCCGGTGCGCTGATGGTGTGCATGGCGAATTCGGTACAGCACCGGGTCGCGCAGGTTTACATTCGGCGATGCCATGTCGATCTTCGCCCGCAGCACGTGTTCGCCGTCACCAAACTCACCGGCGCGCATGCGGCGCAAGAGATCGAGGTTCTCGACAACCGTGCGCGTTCGGAATGGACTGTCGCGGCCCGGTTCGGTGAGCGTGCCACGGCTTTCACGGATCTCATCGGCGCTGAGTGAACAGACATATGCTTTGCCATCACGGACAAGGTCCTCGGCAAAGGCAAACAGCTGCTCGAAATAGTCGCTCGCATGCGTGAGACGATCGCCCCAATCGAAGCCAAGCCAGCGCACGTCTTCCATGATCGCGGAGACGTACTCCTGATCTTCCTTCAGCGGGTTTGTGTCATCGAAGCGCAGGTAGCAGACGCCACCAAACTCGCGGGCAACACCGAAGTTCAGGCAGATACTCTTGGCATGGCCAATGTGCAGGTAGCCGTTGGGTTCGGGTGGAAATCGTGTGGTAACTGCACCCTCGAGCTTGCCAGCGTCCAGATCCGCGCGCACTCGGGTGCGGATGAAGTCGCTGGGTTTGTCGGAATCTGTCATCTGACTCGGCCGTTGAAAAGGCCGCCATTGTAGCGGCGCTGGCGCCGTCCGGCACGACGCAGAAACTGAACTAGACTCACCTGTAATCCAGCCCCAAACACTGAGAAACGGATGGAATCTCAGGATCGCAGTCTCGACGAACTGCTCGAAGTCGCCAAACGCGCGCAGTCGATCATCGCTCACCTCGATCTCGATGCCATCGCCAGGCATGATCCTGGTGAGGTGGAGAAACTTGGTCGCGTGACCGATGCCATGTCCGCCCTCGATCAGGGCGAGCAGGTCGACTACGTGCCCGGCGTGGACGACGACGATGCGGCCGGGCCGCCCCTGCTCGACCCGCATCAGGTGCGCCGCTCGGAACTGCTCGAGTTGCTCGATCAGGCTGGCCTGTCGGAGCGCACCGGACGAGTCTTCGTCTGCGACGCCGACACGGCCACCAAGCCGCTGGAAGCGATTCCGCACCAGGACGGCATTCCGAGATTCGACGTCTGCATCGCACCCGAGTATGCGCCGGCCCACGGTGCACACGGCATTTTCGTCTCCGAACGCGGCGTGTTCTCGGTCATGGTGGTCGCGCCCGTGATGGAGAACCGCTGGCGGATTCTGCGCAGCATGCCGTATGACACCCAGGGCGAGATGATCGACATCATCAAGCGCTACGTGGTGCGGCCGAGCACCTGAACCTTCGCAAATCATCCCGGACTCCGCGACAATGATCTGGCTCATCGCGGAGTGCCTCGCATCGACCCACGCTCACAAGGTCACATCGTCGCCATTGCGATGATGCTGGTTGCCGCAACCGCGCTCTCGTGGTGGCTTGCGCGCGACCGCCCCGCGGCACTCGCAGTGGTCAATGGCATGGTCGGCGAAAGCCACTATCGGGTCGACTTCCGCGACGAAGTCATCGGCATGTTGCGCACGGACACCGAAGTGTCGCGACGAGGCATTGTCCTGGCGTCGAGGTTTTCGGTGCAGATGCCAGGCAGCGCGACAATCGATGTCGACGAGCGGCTGGAATTTTCGCCTACGGCGCCGTTCGAGCTGCGTCGAGCCAGCCAGCGGACCGCTGACACGTCGGTCGAACTGCGTGCGACCGCAACCGGCTTCGAGGTCGAAACCGGATCCGAGTCGCGAACTGTCGACCTGTCGTACACCCTTACCGATCATCTCGCCCTCGAAATCTGGCTGCGGTTCGATGCTCCGGACGTCGGTCGTGAGATCGTCACGTCTGCACTGGATTTCGACCGCCTTGCGGCGGAACCGAAGCGCTATGTCGTCGTCGAGCGTGGCGATGCCTCGTCGGGTTATGTCGTGCGCAGCGCCGAGCTGCTCGAGGACAAGATCGTTCAACTCGATCGCAACCTGGTCGCGGAGGCCTTCTCGATCGCGGGCATCATCACTCTGACCCGATCCGATTCATCGCACGTCATCGAACATCGCACGCTGACCCGCGCGCCACAGTTGCGGGTTGCGATTCCGGCGCCAATCGAGCGACCGCAGGCGGTGCGGCAGCTCGATATCCATGTCGATGCCGCCACCGCGCGCGCCTTCCAGCCGTCGACAAACGGACGGGTTACGGCGATCGAGCGGTCGGGGCGCTGGCTGTTGCGCGTCAACGCAAGGGAAACGCCCCCGCTTCAGAATCACGAGATCGACGACGCACTTGAGGCGACCCTCGCACTCCCGGTCGGCAACGCACAGATCGCCCTGCTTGCGGCCCGCCTCGACGACGAGGAAAACGATGAGCTCTTGATCCGCGCGCTCGTGCGTGCAGTGCACGAGTACTTCGAGTACGACGAACATACGCGCACCGTGGATCTCACCACGGCACTACTCGAGCGTCGCGGCGACTGCACGGAGTTCGCCGACCTCTTTACCACCCTTGCACGCACGCTTGGACTACCGGCTCGCAGCATCATCGGTCTCGTCTACGACGATGTCGCCGGCCCTGGTTTCTATCTGCATGCATGGAGTGAAGTGGCGATCGCGGGCGTGTGGGTAGCTGTTGATCCGACCACTGGACAGATGCCGGTGGACGCCACGCACATTGCGTTTCCTGGCACGGACACGGGATTTCTGCGCGCCTACTCCGCGATGAGCAGCATGAAGTTCATCGACGTGGAGGCGGACTACGCACCACCAGCCCCGGATCTCAGCGCGCCACGTCGCCCCGGACGAGCGGCCGCATCAAGCCTTCCTGATACACAGATGCAACCAGCTGCCCTTCGCGATTGAAGAAGTCGGCATGGTTCATGCCGCGTGCGCCGGTCGCCGACGTGGTCCGCTTGACGAACAGCAGCCACTCATCGATCGCGAGTTTGCGATGTATCCACAGCGCATGGTCGAGGCTTGCCATCATCACATCCGAACGCGGCAAGACGTCCATGTGCGGCATCGTCGATGTCGACACCATCCCCATATCCGAGGCGTACGCGAGCAGGCAATGCGGGAGCAGCGGATCGTCGGCTGGCACCTTGCCACGAAACCGCACCCACACCGGATTCCAGAACTGGTCGGCCCCTTTTCGTACCTGCCCGAGTGGCAACACAGATCGAGTTTCAAACGGACGCTCGCGGCGTGCCCAGGCACCGATATTCGGGTTCGACTCGTCGCGCCGCGCGCGCATCACGTCGTCCTCGAACTCCTCGGGCAACGGCACGTTGGGCATCGCATCGGCGTGGCTGAGTCCCTGTTCTTCGATCTGAAAGGACGTATCCATCGAGAAGATGGCCGCGCCGTTCTGAATTGCAACCACGCGCCGGGTAGTAAAGCTCGAACCGTCGCGGATGCGCTCCACATCGTAGAGCACGGGGAGTCCCGCATCGCCGGGTCGCATGAAGTAACCGTGCATCGAATGTGGCGTGCGTCCGTCGACCGTCCGGGAGGCGGCGCGCAAGGCCTGCGCGAGCACCTGCCCACCAAACAGACGACCGCCATTGCGGTCCTCATGTTTGGCGCGAAAAAGGTTCGTCTCGATCGCTTCCAGATCGAGAATGTCGAGCAGATGTTGGGCAGGGTCTGTCATTAGATGCTTCGTTTTCCGGCCGGGCGATCATGCCCAACAATCGAGGCTACCTCCAGTTTGGCACGGGAATTATCTGCCCATCGCCTTGTGCAGCGCGCCGCGGGTCTCGGTGATCAGCCGTTCGCAGATCGGATCCATTGCGATGGCCCTCCAGTAGGCGCGGATCTTTGGCCGGCTCGTGAGCAGATCAGGCCCGCGAAAGATCGGCAGCCATTCGTCGATCAACAGCAGGATCGGCACCAGGGTACCGTCGGCGACCGTCAATGACCGGCCCACGGCATAGCCGTCTTCGCCGATGTACGCCTCGAGAAAGTCGAGCGAGCGACCGATCTCCTCGAGTTGCCGAGTGATGACCGCCTGATCCCACTTTGCCGGCGGCAGCTCCACCATGTTGAACAGCGGCAGCATCGCCATGACGGTGTAGATGTCGCTGATGCGCGACAACAGACGGACCTGTGCCCGTTGCCAGGGATCCTCGGGCAGCAGGCGCGGCTCGGGAAACATCTCTTCCAGGTATTCGCAGATCACCTCGCTCTCCGGCAGGCTGCGACCATCGTCGAGTTGCAGCGCGGGTACGCGGCCAAGCGGATTGACCTTCAGATAATCTCCCTTGGCGCTTGCATCGCCGTGGAACCCAGGCGGCTCGACCAGCTCACACGGTATCTGTTTGGCGTACAGCATCAATCGCACGCGGGTCGGGAACGGGGATAGGAACGTCTGGTGTAGCTTCATGGCCTGACTCCAAAGCGCGCGCAGCGCGTCGTCGCATCATTGTCGGCAACGCCATGTCGCTGCAATGCATCCCTTGCATTCAATGCATCGAGGAGTAAACTGCCCGGCACTTTCAGTGCACCGATCATGGGAGAGGCCGCATGCCGTTCATCAGTGATTACAGCGAACACAATCGCACCTGGTGAGCTGGCCGCGCATCTGACCTGATCTTCGGCCCGCTCATCCTCCGCGAGCGGGCCCATTCATCGTTAGTCTCATGACATCTGGCCCGCTCAACTTCGAGCAGGCACGGGTATTGATTCATGACGACAGCAACAAAGAACGACAACCTCTGGAAGATCACCGCTGGGCAGCGTGCCCGCTACGGCTGGTCGATTGTCGCCATGGCCGCAGCAAACCTCGCGATGTTTGGCGCCCCGATGATCGGCAAGTTTGCCATCGACGTGGTCGTCGCCGATGACCTCGGCCTCGGCGCAGCCGTATTTTCGATTCCAGCGCAGTGGCTGGTCGAAGGCCTCGGCGGGAACCTGCTCGTGTGGTATCTCGTACTGTCGGCGGTCGGCGCCGTCGCCGTCACCGCGATCGGCGGGATATTCCTGTTTCTACGTGGCCTTGGCGCTGCGATCGCCTCGGAGGCGATCGTGCGTCGCCTGCGCGAAGAACTGTACCGGCACCTGCATGCGCTGCAAGCCAAGTTCTACGATGACGCGGACACCGGCGACCTGGTGCAACGCTGTTCATCCGACGTGGAGACCCTGCGCGTATTTTTGTCGAGCGACATCGTCGAGGTGGGCCGCGCCATTCTTCTCGTCCTCACGGTCACGCCAATCCTGTTCTGGATGGACGAGCGCCTGGCGTGGCTATCGATCGCCCTGCTGCCGTTCATCGGCATCGGCGCGTACGCGTTCTTCAGTAAGGTGAAGTCGCTGTTCCAGGTCACCGACGAAGCCGAAGGCGAAATGACCGCGGTGCTGCAGGAAAACCTGACTGGTATTCGCGTCGTGCGGGCCTTCGCGCGGCAGGAATACGAGACCACGAAGTTCGCGGTGAGAAACGCCAAGTTCCGCGACCACAACAATCGCCTGATCCGACTCATGGGTGTGTATTGGGGCACTCAGGATCTCTTCTGCAACGGTCAGATCGGCGTGGTGCTGTTTGCAGGCGCGCTGTGGATCCTCGATGGCACGCTGACGGTCGGTACGCTGTTCGCATTCATGACCTACATCGGCATGATCATGTGGCCGATCAGACAGATGGGCCGGGTGCTCACCGACTCCGGCAAGGCGGTCGTGGCACTCGGCCGAATGAACGACATCCTGCGCCAGACCGAGGAGAGTCTGGAACCAACACCCCGTCACGGTCGCGCCGAAGGCGCCATCGAGTTCCGCGATGTAACGTTCGGCTACGATCCTGCGCGCCCGGTGATTCGTGACTTCAACCTGTCGATCGCACCGGGTGAAACAGTCGCAATCGTCGGAGCGCCGGGCGCCGGCAAGTCGTCGCTCATCCGCCTTTTGCTGCGGCTATACCCGCATCAAAAGGGCTCGATTCTGCTCGACGGTCGCGATATCGCGGGCGTGAGCCGACAATGGCTGCGCAGTCAGATCGGTGTGGTGTTGCAGGATCCGTTCCTGTATTCGCGCAGCGTCGCTCAGAATCTCAACGTCGGCCGGCCGGATGCGCCTCGCGACCACATGATCGCGGCCGCATCCGATGCAGCGATTCACGAATCGATCGAGAGCCTGCAGAACGGATACGACGCGATGGTCGGCGAGCGCGGCGTGACCTTGTCCGGCGGACAGAGACAGCGATTGGCGCTCGCGCGCGCGTTGCTGAAAGATCCGCCGGTGCTCGTGCTCGACGACTCGTTGTCGGCCGTCGACACCGGTACGGAGGCGCGCATCCTGTCTGCATTCGATGCGCGCAGGGGTCGCCACACGACACTGATCATCGCGCATCGGCTCTCGTCAGTGCGCAACGCGGACCGGATCGTCGTGCTCGATCACGGCCGGATTGCACAGATTGGTGATCACGCAACGCTCATCGCGGCGCCGGGCGCCTATCGTCGGCTGTGTGAGATCCAGGGATCGCTCGACGAACAGATCGCGAACGACGTAAAACGAACCCGAGGCGGCAGCCATGTTTGATGATGCCAACTACGACGACGGTTTCGACGAGTTGGCGCTCGCCCGCCGGTTGCGCATGGGCCTGTGGAAGAAGCTGTTCACTTACACGAAGCCATACCGCAAAGAACTCATCATCCTTGCATCATGCGCCGCGCTCACGGCATTGATGGACGTCGCCTATCCGCTCATCACGCGGGGGGTGGTGGACGCTGTTGCCGCTGAGGGCACGCAAGCACAGCTGTGGCCCTACTTGCTCGCATATGCCGCCTGCACCGTGACATTGTCACTGTCGGTAGGTGGTTTCATCTGGGCCGGCGGCAAGATCCGCACCCACGTCAGCTACGACATTCGCCAGGAGGGGTTCGAAAACCTGCAGCGGCTGTCGTTCTCGTTCTACGACTTCCGCCCAGTTGGCTGGCTGATGGCGCGGATGACTTCGGACTGCGAGCGGCTGTCGAACATCCTCGCCTGGGGCGTGCTCGATTTCGTCTGGGGCGTGACCGTGATGACCGGCATCGCGATTGCCATGCTGATCATGAACGCAAAGCTCGCGCTACTGGTGCTGATGATAATCCCGGTGCTGTTGTGGGTGTCCGCCAAGTTCCAGAAGCGCATCCTCGGCAGTGCACGCGAGGTGCGTCGGACGAACTCGCGCATCACGGCCTCCTACAACGAGAGCATCATGGGTGTGCTCACCTCGAAGGCGTTCGTGCGTGAGGCCGCGAATCTCGATGAGTTTCGCAATCTCACCAATGGTATGTATGACGCATCGGTGAAGAATCTGACCCAAGCGGCCATCTACGTGCCGATCGTGCTCACGCTCGCGAGCCTTGCCACTGGGCTTGCGCTCGCGGTGGGTGGCCTCGACCTGCTCGGCGGTGCAATCAGTGTCGGTACACTGGTCGCGTTTCTTGCATACACCCGCCATTTCTTCGACCCGGTGGAACAACTCGGCCGATGGTTCGCCGAGTTGCAGATGGCACAGGCTTCGGCCGAACGCATCATGAGTCTCGTGCAGGCGGTGCCGGAAGTGCGCGACTCCGATGACGTGATCGAGGCCATCGCGCGCAATCGCGATCTGCCCAAACGCGAAAACTACGCGGAAGACGGCGGCGCGGCGCGAATCGAGTCGATCGAGCTCAAAGACGTTTGCTTCGCGTATGGCAACGCAACGCCCGTGCTGCGCGATATCAACTTCAGGGTCAACGCGGGCGAGACCATCGCCCTGGTTGGCCCGACCGGTGGCGGCAAGTCGACGCTGGTGAACGTGATCTGCCGCTTCTATGAACCCACGTCGGGCGCCGTGCTGATCAACGATGTCGACTATCGCAAGCGGGGTCTGCACTGGCTGCAGTCGAACCTCGGCATGGTGCTGCAGCAGGCGCATGCGTTCTCCGGGACCATTGCCGACAACATCCGCTACGGCAAACTCGACGCGACCCAGGATGAAATCGTTCAAGCGGCGACGATTGCAGGCGCGCATGCCTTCATCCTGGAGATGGAGAAGGGCTACGACACCCAGGTCGGTGAATCCGGCAGCAAGCTGTCGGCAGGTCAGAAGCAGCTCGTCTCGTTCGCCCGTGCGATTCTTGCCGATCCCCAGATCCTGGTGATGGACGAGGCAACGTCGAGCGTCGATACCGAGACCGAAGCGCAGATCCAGCAGGGACTCAACGCCATGCTGTCCGGCCGGATCGGTTTTGTGATCGCTCATCGACTGTCGACCATCCGCAGCGCGACGCGAATTCTCGTTGTCGAAGGGGGGCGCATAACCGAGTCGGGTACGCACACGGAGCTGATGACGCTGCGCGGCCACTATTTCGAACTGTATCGGCAGCAGAGTCTCAATCAGACGACACGCGCGCTGGGTGAACTCACCCTACGACCCGCTTGACCGTGAGGTCGGTCGCGGTCGTCGGCGCAGGCGCTGCGGGGCTGGTCACGGCCAGGGAGGTGCTGCGAAGGAACCTGCGGGTTACCGTGTTCGAGCAGGCAAGCGCAATCGGTGGCGTTTGGGTGTACACACCCGAAGTCGAAGGCGACCCGCTCGGACAGAACTGTCAGCGTATCCATGCGTCGCTGTATGCGTCGCTGCGAACGAATCTGCCGCGCGACCTCATGGCGTACTCGGACTACCCTTTCGACAGCGCTGGCGGCGGTGACGATACGTGGCCGCGCTTTCCGGGCCATGTGCTGGTACGCACCTACCTCGAGCGTTTCGCCAACGACTTCGAGCTGACACCACACATTCAATTCGATAGCCGCGTCGACTTGCTCGAGCCGCGGGGATCCGGCTGGTCGCTGACCGCGCAGCGTAATGGCCGAACAGCCACCTTCGATTTCGATGCGGTGGCGGTCTGCAGCGGTCACTTTACCGTGCCCCGCGTCCCGCAACTACCGGGTGCAGATGCGTTTCCCGGGCATCAGTCGCACAGTCACAACTACCGCGATCCGTCGCGCTTCGCCGGCAAGCGCGTTGCGCTGCTCGGCACGTCCGCCTCTGGGCTGGATCTCAGCCGTGAGATCGCAACCGTCGCGGACACGGTCTACTGGTGCGGCACCCTGTTCGACGCGCTACCCGAGGCGCAGCGCGACAGCGGCAACCTGCACCGGGTCGCGTCCATCAAAGCGCTGCTGCCGAGCGGACAGCTACGGCTGCGTGACGGGACCGTCACGGACGCAGTTGATGAGCTTGTGTACTGCACCGGTTACCACTATCAGTATCCGTTTCTGTCGCCCAAGCTACTGTCGATCGAGGACAACTGGGTCCAACCACTGTACCGGGACGTGCTCCACATCGAGCATCCGACCCTTGCGTTCATCGGAATTCCGTTTCGCGTCATTCCATTTCCACTGTTCGAGATGCAAGCGCGCTGGTTCACACAGCTGTTGACCGGCGCATTCGAGTTGCCATCGCCTGCGCAGTTGCAGGCGCACGCCCAGGCCGAGATCGACGCGCTACGCGCACGTGGAGTGAAGCAGCGGCACTTTCATCAACGCACCATCGATTGCTTCGACTACCTCGATGCCCTCGCGGATCAGGCCGGCATTCAGCGCGCGCCGAAGTGGCGACGTCAGCTGGCCGCGGCGCTCCTGCGCCACATGCAGCAGGCACCGGGCCCCTTGCGCGACGCGCGATTGCCCCACTTCGGACCGACCGTGGTGCCGGAGGAATCCATCCGCGGCGATTGAGGCAAAGGAGACTATCGCCGCTGTCAGTCGATGTACGTGTCGCGGATCTGTACCAGCGCGTCCGCAACCGCTGCACTCATGCCGCGGATCGCAGTGCCCGCACCATCGGCCTTGAAGGACCAGGAAGCGCCCGACCAGGTGAGCCGGGTCTTGTTGCCGTCCACCAGATACGCATCAACCTGGGCAACCACAGTCTGATCCCTTTCGATCGATGGCGCGAGGGCGCGGGTGCCATCGTAGAAGGCGCTGAGGTCGGCGTTGCGTTCGGCTATGGAGATACTGTTCGCATCGCCTGTCACCTGCCTGATTACGAGGATCGCGATCACCCGCCTGGCATTCGCCGCCGCCACCACACTGTCGCGTGTGGTGACACTGACGTCAGACAGATCGAGGTGACTGGCGTGTGCAACGATGCCACGCGCGGCGAGGTCCTTGACGAGCTGATCCTCCATCGTCCGTCGCACTTCGACGTTGGTGGTGTACGCGAGCACATAGGCGCCTTGGTTGCGCGTGAGATCGACCTGGACGACGTCGGTCTTGGTGACGCAGCCGGCGATCAGCAACAACGCCATGGGCAGCAGTGACTTTGGCACGGGAGGATTCCGAAACAAGACACCAAATTACGGTAGCACGGCCGTCGTGGCGCGCGCCTGCAATGGGTCACGCGATTTTCCGAAAAAGCGTCGGAACAGCCGACCCGCGCGCAACACATAGGTGAAGACAACCGGCACCACGACGAGGCTCAGGATCGTCGAAGTGATCAGCCCACCGATGACGACGATCCCCATCGGGGCGCGAAAGCTGGTGTCCGCATCCAGCCCGAGCGCCACCGGAAACATACCGGCCGCCATTGCGAGGGTGGTCATCACAATCGGCCGGGCCCGCTTACGACACGCATCGAGCAGCGCATCGACTTCGTTCATGCCGCGGTCGCGCATTGCGACCACGGCGTAATCGACGAGCAGAATCGAGTTCTTCGTCGTAATGCCCATCAGCATCAACAGACCGATTGTCGCAGGCATCGAGAATGCGCGGTCGGTGATCAAGAGCGCCAGTACCGCACCGCCCACCGACAACGGTAGTGCTGCGAGAATGGTGATCGGCTGCATGAAGTCCTTGAACAGAAGCACCAGCACCATGAACACGCAGACGATACCCGTGATCATGGCAAGACCGAAGCTTGCGAACATCTGTTTCATGCGTTCGGCATCGCCAATGTCGAGTTTCGTGACGCCTGGCGGCAAGCTCGCAAGTGACGGCAACGCGTCGACCTGCTTCGACACTTCGCCCAGCGGCACACCGCCGAGCTCCGCATCGATCTGGATGTTACGACCGCGATCGTAGCGGGTGATCTGCGCCGGCCCGCTGCCGATGGTGATGTCGGCAACCGCAGACAGCGGCACGAGACCGCGGCCGCCCGGCACCCGCAGCTGCCCGATCGTGGCGAGGTTTTGACGCGCCGCATAGGGGAGCTGCACGCGGATGTCCACCTGCCGCTCGGGCAGATTCAGTTTCGCGAGCGCTGATTCGTAGTCGCCGGCCGTCGCGACCTGCACGGTCTCGCCGATCACAGCGGCGGTGACCCCAAGTTCCGCCGCTCGCGCAAAATCGGGCTTGATCAGAATCTCCGGCCGCAGCAGGCTCGCGCTGGAACTCACGTTGCCAAGCCCCGGCAACGCGCGCAGTTCCGCCATGACGCCCGCGGCGGCGCGCTCGAGTGCGATCGGATCCTCGGACGTCAGATTCAACTGCAGCTTTTCCCCGGTGCTGCCGTATCCCACCGTGAACCGCGCGCCCGGCAACGCAGTCAACCGTCTGCGCAACTCGTTCTCAATCTCGGTCTGAGAGACGGAACGCTCGCTCACCGGCAGCAGCGTGACAGAAAGACTCGCCTTGCGGGTGTCGCCGCTGCCCGAGCCGCCACCACCGCCCCGACTCGACATCGTCATGCCGCCGCCCGCGCCGCCGATGGTGGTGAACACCTGGGTAATCTCCGGAATGTCGACGGTGAGACGTCGCACGTCCTCCGCAAGAGCAATCGTGTTTTCGATTGGCGTACCCGGCGCCAGCTCTGCGCTGATGACGGTGCGCGAATAGTCGGATGAAGGTACGAAATCCTGCGGCAGGTAGTTCAGGCCAACCAACGATGCGATGAAGAATGCCGCCGCACTCAATGACGTCGCCAGCGGATGGCGTAGCGCCACAGCGGCAAACGTGAGATAGCTTTCGAGTATCCGCCCCCCTGCGGGAACCTCGCCCACGTGCGGCTTCAGCACGCGCGCGCACAGCATCGGCGTGATCAGCCGCGCCACGACGAGCGATGCGAGCACCGCCACCACCGCCGTCCAGCCGAACTGCTTGAAAATGAGGCCGGGTATACCGCCCATGAAGGCGGTGGGCAGGAACACGGCGACCAGCGTCATCGTCGTCGCGACGACAGCCAAACCGATTTCGGTTGCGGCGTCCATCGCCGCCTTGAACGGTGAGTGTCCCTGCCGCAGGTGTCGAACGATGTTCTCCACCTCGACGATTGTGTCGTCCACGAGCAGGCCGATGACGAGCGACAACGCGAGCATGGTGATGACGTTGAGTGAAAAGTCCATCCAGTAGATGACTGCAAACGTCGGGATGATCGACAACGGCAATGCGGCAGCGGATACGAGTGTTGCACGCCAATCGCGCAGGAAGACGAACACAACGATCATGGCGAACAGGGCGCCTTCGAACAGCATCGTCATCGACGAACGAAACTCGTGCTGAATGCGGGCAACCGTGTCCATCACCAGTTCGAACTCGACCGTTGGATGCAACGCATCCAGCTCCTTGACGGCCTCGACTACGGCCGCACCGACAGCAACCGCGTTGGAGTCGCGGGCGCGCTGCACCTGGAACGCGACGACCGGACGGCCGTTGAGCAGGGCCATCTGGGTGCGTTCTGCCACGGTGTCGCGGATAGTCGCGATCTGATCCAGCCGAAAGTGCCGGCCACCGGGCAGCGCAATATCGAATGCCGCGAGCTGCGTCGCGTCGTCGACGGTTGCGATCGTGCGCAGCGACTGCTGCGCATCACCGATCTCGCCACGGCCGCCGGAGAGCTGTTGCTGCGCCCGTCGCAGC
>JBGSQB010000031.1:0-13555 GCA_041738285.1 Pseudomonadales bacterium
GGCCCAGGCGTTGGGCACCGAGTTGTTCAGCACGACGAACTCGAATGGCAGCCGGACCGGCGCGCGTGCCGCCACGCGGCGGCCGACACCATCGACATAGCGCGTCAGCGCCGGATCGGTGCGGTACGCACCGCCCTGCATCTGCTGCGACGGTACGTAGTGTTCGTTGCCGAGGGCAATTTCCTGGGCGGGCGTCACGAGGCCAAGCTCTCGTTCCCCGGTGACCGGATTGACCACGCATCCGGACGACGCCAGCAGCGCAACCACCATCAGCGGCAGAACGATTCCCTGCCTTACAGCGACGTTACAAGACCACACACACCCATCCGCTCATTGCGCTTACCGTCTATGGTGCCCATCACCACCGACTGCAGGCAACCCATGGATCACACGCAGGCGCGCCAGCAGATCGTCGATGAAATCACCTACTTGAAAGACGAACTCGAGTCCCGCCGCAGCGGCCACAGCGCCGCCCTGCGCCCCATGCCCGCCTGCGTCGTTGGCGCGTACGAGCAACTCCTTAGCGCGCAGTACGAACGGCTGGAACGGATCGACGATCGACGCAACGATCCACGATAACTCCATAATCCTTCAAGTATCCGAGCCTACAGTTCTCTGCGTCGCAAGACGTTTTCGAGGACTCAAGCGTGGACCGGCTCTCTCGCAGTGAATCGTGGCTTCTTTGCTCGTCGCTATCGATGCTCGTGACCGTAATCGGCTCGCTGCTCTGGCTTTGAAAGGTCGGGCGAGAATCTACCCCAACTTTTAGTAGACCACTCAACACACTCCTGGTCTTGGCCTCGGCGTTATCCCTGATGACGCCGAGGCCTTTTTCTTTGTGGCCTCGGTATATCATTCGCGTTTTGTCTCTGCGGATGCACGTCGATGAAATACCTGCACACCATGGTTCGCGTTGCCGATCTGGGCGAATCGCTGCGCTTCTACTGCGACAAACTCGGGCTGGTCGAGATCGGCCGACATGACAACGAAGCAGGCCGCTTCACCCTCGTCTTTCTTGCCGCCGCAGGCGATGAGTCGGCGCAGGTCGAACTGACCCACAACTGGGATCCGGAAGTGCTCGAAGGCGGCCGCAACTTTGGCCATCTCGCCTACGCGGTGGATGACATTTATGCTACCTGTCAGCGGCTGGTGGATGCCGGCGTGGTGTTGAACCGCCCGCCTCGGGACGGGCGCATGGCGTTCGTGCGTTCACCGGACAACATCTCGATCGAACTGCTGCAACGCGGCGCGCCACTGCCGCCTAAAGCACCCTGGAAGGATCTGCCCAACATCGGGCAGTGGTGAACCCGGGCCTTCGTTACAATGACGCCTGTCGACCGACCACCCACTCAAGAGGGAGAGACCATGAAACTGATCACGTCCGTTGGACCCAACCCGCATGTCGTGCGCATGTTTGCCGCCGAGAAGGGCATCACGCTCGACATGGAACAGATCGATATCATGAAGGGCGAGAACCGCAAACCAGACCATCTGAAGAAGAATCCGGCGGGCGGCTCGCCGTGCCTGGTACTCGACAATGGCCAGTACCTGAGTGAGATCACCGCGATCTGCGAATACCTCGAGGACAAGTTTCCGAAGACGCCTCTGATCGGCACCACCCCGGAAGAGAAAGCCGAAACGCGCATGTGGACCCGCCGCGTCGACCTGTATGTCTGCGAGCCGATGGCCAACGGGTTCCGCTACAGCGAAGGCCTGCCACTGTTCAAGGACCGCATGACGACCCTGCCCGAAGCGGCCGAAGGGTTGAAGCGCCTGGCCCAGGAGAAGATCACCTGGCTCGATGGCCTGCTCAGCGGCAAGCAGTTCTTTGCCGGCGACCGGATCACCCTGGCCGACGTGCTACTGTATTGTTTCCTGGCATTTGGTGCCCAGGTGGGTCAGCCGGTCAATCCTGCCAACAAGAACATCAAAGGCTGGTTCGACCGCATGGCAGCGCGACCGAGCGCCAAGGCCTGATGCAGGACTGACGCGGGGGCCTTCCACACCCCCGCACCGTTCGATCGACCACTGGGCGGCCATTTCACGCCTTCGTCGCACGGCGCGTGGTCTAATGATCGCGGCTGTGTTACTTTTCGTAGCGCTTTGAGCAGCAGCCCAAGGCTACCGCGGAGCATTCCAATTGCGTACCACCTATATCACCGCCGTCGTGATAGCCATTCTCATTGGCGCGTGGCTGTTCTCCGGCTACCTTGGCCGTCCCGAGGTCCCGGAACATGCGACCCTCGCCGAGCAGAATCGACAGGCGAGCGCCGCCAGCGACGATGAGACCCCAACCCGGGTTCGCGCCCGCGTCAGCCGCGCCGAGGTCAAGACTGCGAACATCCTGGTGCGCGGTCGCACCGACAACAAACGCACCGTCATCGTGAAGGCCGAAACGGGCGGTCGCGTGCTCGACCGCGCCGTGGAGAAGGGCGAGCGCGTAGAAGCCGGCGCCCTGCTGTGTCGCATCGACATCGACGACCGCGACGCACGCCTGATCGAGGCCCGGGAAGCCCTGCGTCAGGCACAACTGGAATACGAAGGCAGTCTGAGCCTTGCCGCCAAGGGTCTGATTTCAGAGACGCTCACGGCCACGACGCGCGCCAGGCTCGCGAGCGCCGATGCGGCCTTGCGCCGCACCGAACTCGACATCGAGCACACCATGGTCAAGGCGCCATTTGCGGGTCTCGTCGAAGACACCCATCTGGAACGCGGCGACTACGTTCAGCCGGGCACGGCGTGTGCCACGATCATCGACCTGGATCCCATGCTGCTGGTGGGCCGTGTCGCCGAGCGCGACGTATCCATGGTCAACGTCGGCGCCACTGCCACCGGCACGATGATCGATGGCACGGTCATCAGCGGCACCGTTGCGTTTGTCGGCCGTCAGAGCGACGCCATGACGCGAACCTATCCGATCGAGATCGAGGTGCCGAATCCCGGCTATGCGCTGCGCAGCGGCATCACCACGCAGATCGCGATTCCGACCGGGCGCGCCATCGCGCACCGCGTCAGCCCGGCGCTGCTCGCGCTGGATGATGAGGGTCAAGTCGGATTGCGCACCATCAATGCCGAGACCCGGGTGGTGTTCACACCGGTCACCATTCTTGCGGAAGAAGGCGGGGCCGTGTGGGTGTCGGGCCTGCCCGAGATCGTCAATCTCATCACCGTTGGCCAAGAACTGGTGGTGCCGGGTCAGCGGGTGGACGCCGACTATGAGCGCGGCAGCGAGATGCCCGCCGCCACCGAAGGTGCACAGACACCCGGTCAGGATCTAGCCGAGACGAAACCTGCGCCGCGGGTGACGGCGCACCGGCAGTCTGCGGTCGGCAGCGCGGCATGATCAAGATTGTCGACGCGGCGCTGCAGCGCTCGCGCACCACGATCCTGATCCTGTTCATGGTGCTGCTCGCCGGCACCATGGCGCGCATCGCCATTCCCATCGAATCCGAGCCGCACATCGAAGTACCGTTCTTCGTGATCCAGATTCCACATGAGGGTATCTCGCCGGAAGACGCCGAGCGGCTGCTCGTGATGCCGGTGGAGACCGAGCTGCGCGCCATCGAAGGGGTGGAGGAGCTGAATGCCTACGCCAGCGAAGGCTTCGGCACCCTGATGATCGAGTTCAACGCCGACTACGACCTCGACACGGCGCTGATCGATGTTCGGGAGGCGGTCAACCGCGCTAAACCGAAACTGCCGAGCACGGCGGAAGAACCGCGCGTCATCGAACAGACCACCGACGATTTTCCCGTGATCCAGATCAACATCATGGGCGAGGATGTCCCCGAGCGGACGCTCTACGGCATTGCTCAGACTCTGCGTGATGATCTGGAGGCCATTCCGGAAGTGCTCTCGGCCGAGATGAACGGCCACCGCGAAGAATTGCTCGAGGCCGTGATCGATCCGAGCCTGCTCGAGAGGTATCAGATCTCGAGCGACTACCTCATCAATACGATCATTCGCAACAATCGACTGATCGCTGCCGGTGCGCTCGATACCGGCGAAGGCCGCTTCTCGGTGAAAGTGCCGAGCGTCATCGAAGAGGCGCGTGACATCTTCGACATCCCGGTCAAGACCGACGGCGATAGCGTCGTTACGCTCAAGGATGTTGCGACCATCCGCCGCACGTTCAAGGACCGGGTGAGCTATGCCCGCGTCGATGGCAATACGACCATCTCACTGAACATCACCAAGCGCGCCAACGCCAATGTCATCGATACGGTGACGAAGGTTCGCAAAGTAGTCGAAGAAGCACGCCCCTCGCTGCCGAGCAAGGTACAGGTCCACTACTCTCAGGATCAGGCGCCGTTTGCGCAGCAGCAGGTCACCGAACTTCAAGGCAACATCATCACGGCGCTTGCGCTCGTCATGGTGCTCGTCGTCGCCGCCATGGGTTTTCGCAGCGCGGTGCTGGTCGGCATCGCCATTCCATTTTCGTTTCTCGTCTCATTGATCATTCTCTACATCATCGGCTACACGTTCAATTTCATGGTGATGTTCGGCATGCTCCTCGGCCTTGGCATGCTGATCGACGGTGCGATCGTCGTGGTCGAGTATGCCGACCGAAAAATGGTCGAAGGCTTCGACAGACGCGCCGCTTACGTGCTCGCGGCCCGGCGCATGTTCTGGCCCGTGACGGCATCCATCGCCACTACGCTCGCTGCGTTCCTGCCACTCATGTTCTGGCCCGGCATCTCCGGCAAGTTCATGCGATATCTACCCGTCACCGTGTTCACGGTGCTGATCGGTTCGCTGCTGTACGCGCTGATCTTTGGACCTACGCTTGGGGCGATGTTTGGCAAGGCAGGCAGCAAGGATGAAAAGGACACTCGCGCGCTCAAGGAACTCGAGGAAGGAGACCCGACCAAGCTTCAGTCCATGACGGGTCTGTATGCGCGCATGCTCGTCTACACCACGCGCTACGCGCCCATTACGCTTGCGGTCGTGGCGGCGTTCGTTGTCGGCACGTTCATGCTGTACGGCGCCAAAGGCGCGGGCATGGTGTTCTTCAACGAGGCTGAGCCGAAGTACGCATCCATTACCATCAAGTCCCGGGGCAATCTCGCGGCAGAGCAGGTCAACGACCTCGTCAGTGAGGTCGAAGAGCGCATCCTCGACGTCCCTGGCATCCGCGGCATGAACACGTGGACCACGCTCACGGGCGACACACGTCGAGGGCTCGATCGTATCGGTCAGATCTTCATCGAACTGCACGATGAAGGTGAGCGCGAAAAGAAAGGTACGGAGATTCTCGACCTGATCCGGACCAAGACCGCATCACTTGCGGGCGTCACGGTCGAAGTACAGAAGATGGAACAGGGTCCCGGCACAGGCAAGCCAATTCACATCGAGTTCACGTCCCGCAAGCGGGCACTACTCGAACCCGCGGTCGCTCGCGTGCGCGAGCACATGGACAAGGGTGTAGCTGGGCTGCGCGACATCGATGACACGCGATCGATGCCGGGTATCGAGTGGAACATCGACGTCGACCGCGCCCAGGCCGCGCTGTTCGGTGTCGATGTATCGCAAGTCGGCATGGCCGTGCAATTGGTCACCAACGGCTTGAAGGTGGCCGAGTATCGGCCGGACAACTCCGAAGACGAAGTGGACATCCGGGTTCGATATCCAACCGCATCTCGCGGCATCGGCGCGCTCGATGAGATTCGTATCAGCACGCCACAAGGTCTTGTCCCGATCTCGAGCTTCGTCACTCGCACGGCCGGTCCGCGCGTAGACACCATTCAGCGCAACAACGGCATTCCCGTCGAGACGATTCGGGCCGACGTCGCGACGGGAGTTCTCGCCGACACCAAGGTCAAGGAACTGCGAGCGTGGATCGAATCTCAGGACTGGGATCCGGCGCTGTCGATCGAGTTCCGCGGCGCAAATGAGGAGCAGACCGAGGCGATGGCGTTCGTGGGTGTCGCGTTCCTGCTCTCCCTCCTGCTGATGTTCGTGCTGCTGGTGACGCAGTTCAACAGCATCTATCAGGGGACCCTCATTCTGCTTGCCGTTTCGATGTCCACCGCTGGCGTGCTGCTTGGCCTGGTTGTATTGCAGAAGCCGTTCAGCGCGATTCTCACGGGTGTCGGCGTTGTCGCGCTGGCGGGCATTGTGGTGAACAACAACATCATCCTCATCGACACGTACAACCACCTGCGGCGTGAGTATCCCGAACTCGACTACGTGTCACTGATCGTGCGCACCGCGGCTCAACGTCTGCGACCGATCATGCTGACGACGGTCACCACCGTCTTCGGGCTGCTGCCGATGGCCGGTAATCTGTCCATCGACTTCGTCAACCGCTCGATCGTCTACGGCAGTCAGCTGTCCATGTTCTGGGTGCCGCTGTCCCAGGCCATCGTCTGGGGATTGTCGATCGCAACCATTCTGACGCTGATTGCGACCCCCGCCCTGCTCGCGCTCCCGCATCAGTTGCAGCGCCTGTTCACCCGCACCGCTCCACCGCCGGCGCCAATCGCCAGCGAGGCGCCGCGCGCCGCTTGAGAAGACGCACGCGGCGCTTTCGCTTTCGGCGGCAAGTTCCTACCATACCGGCTCGCGTTTGGCCGTAGTCACTACAATCAACACCCCATCGTGAACTGGACGCTGCCACTGCGGGACGCCGCCCCTGCCGGCCAGGCACTTGTCGGTGGCAAGGCCGTTCGGCTTGGCGAGTTGCTCGCACAGGACTTCGATGTGCCCCCTGGTTTTGTCGTCACCACGGAGGCATTTGTCTCGCATTTCATGGAGGCAGGGGCCAGCGGCCTGCTGGACGGCGAGTACCCGACGCCCGAGCTGCTCACTCGCGTCGCCAACCATCAGATGAACCCGGAGCTTGTGAGCGCAATTCGAACCGGGTTCGCGTCGCTCAGTGACGGTGACCCGCAATACCTGTGCGCCGTACGCAGCTCCGGTGCCGACGAAGATGGCACTTGGGCGAGTTTCGCCGGCCAACACGCAACCTACTATTACACCCGCGAAGACGACCTCGAAACACGCATCGTCGACTGCTGGTTGTCCGCATTCACGCTCGAAGCGCGTGCCTACCGACGGGAGATGGGACTGTTCTCGGCACCGCGCATGGCGGTGATCGTGCAATACATGCTCCCAGCCGACATATCCGGGGTCACGTTCACCCGCGACCCCACGGGTCAGCACGACGACTGCATGGTGATCGAATCGTGCTGGGGTCTGGGTGCCGCGCTGGTCGACGGGCGCGTGTCTCCGGATGCGTACTTCGTCAGCCGCGGCGATCAGAGCCTGCGCGCGCGCCGTATCGGCACCAAACGCGCAAAAGTCGCAGAAGCACTGCTCGACCGCTCGGGGTCACGCCTCGAGGCTGTACCACGGCATCTGCAACGCGTGCCGACCCTCGACTCGGCTGATGTCGCTCGGGTCGCGGCGCTGGCTATGCGTTGTGAACTGGCGTTTGGCACGGCCCAGGATGTCGAATGGGCGATAGTCGACGGCCGCTTGTACCTGCTGCAATCGCGACCCGTCACGCGCGTGGCAAGCGTTCCGACTCCGGTCGAAGGAAGGTGGATCGCCTTCAAGCCGGTGCTCGAAAACTCCGACGAGCCCTTCACGCCGCTCTCGGTCGACCTCTTCCGTCGGGTGCTGTCACCTTGGATGGCGTTCATCGATGGACGACTCTACGTCGACTACGACGCCGTCGAGCGGTTGTTGCCCAGTGGCATCCCGAAACGCACGCTGATCGATGCGCTGCTGCTTCGCGACCCGGGCACGTCGATCGGGATGTCCTGGCGCGCGGCACCCAAGCTCGCCCTGATTGCCATCACTGCGTATCTGAGCAGTGCCATCCTCTTCGCGCGAACGCGAAACCTGCCGCGCGCAGTGTTCGATGCCTTCCGAGCGCGCTGCGAGGCGCTGGTCGCCGATGCTAACCTCGATCCACCGACGACGTTGCGCATGCTGCTTGCGCCACACCGACTGTTCGCACCGATCGGCGAGCTGGTGCTCGCGGCCAACGTCTCGGCAGGACGCTACTTCATCCTGACGGGATTTCTCACTGGCTTCCTCGAAAGGCACGCACCCGGTTTCGACGCGGAACATTTTGCTGCGCTCACCGTAGGTCCCAAAGAGATGGCGTCTCGCGAGATGGTGGAGAGCATCGCACAACTCGCCGCCGTGGCTGCCGAGAAGCCTGCGATCAAGGCACTCATTCTCGCCAATCGCTTCGACGAACTGCCACATCAACTGGTGGTGCATCCCGATGCAGGACCGTTTGTCTCGGCGCTCGAAGTCTTCATGAGTCGATTCGGCCACCGCGGCACGCGCGAGATCGAAATCGCGGCGCCGCGTTGGCGTGAAGATCCGACACCGCTGTTCGCCATGATCGCCAACCTGCTCGGTGAGACTACGGGCAGAATCAACGTCATCGAGGCGCGCCGCGCCGCAGCACAGGCCGCCCTCCTCGAACACTTGCCGAGCCGAGTCAAACGCGCATTCGTAAACCTCGTCGCGCGTCGCATCCGCTACTTCGCCGCGCTGCGAGAGAACACCCGCCACTGGCATCCGCTCGCATTCGCAACCGTCCGCGCGAAGATCCTGTCGCTCGAACGGCACATGATGGTGACGGGCGAACTGAAGTGCGCCGACGATATCTTCTATCTGCTCTGGGACGAGATCGAAGACCTGAGCGCCGGCCGTCTGTCGTGGCGACACGTCGAAGAGCGCGTCCGCAATCGCCGTATCAGGCACCTGCGGCGCTGCCGACTACGCCCTCCGCTGGGCTTCAATCTCGAGACCGACGATGCCCCGGCAGGACACGTGCGGCTGCTCGGTCGCTGCGCAAGTCCAGGGCGGGCGGAAGGCCGAGCGCGGATCATTCGCGATCCGGCTGCCGATGGCGAAATCAGAGCAGGCGATGTGCTCGTCGCGCCATACACCGACCCATCCTGGACGCCGCTGTTTCTGAATGCCGCCGCCATCGTCGTGGAGACCGGTAGCTATCTGTCGCATGCAGGGACAGTCGCGCGCGAACTTGGCATTCCGTGCGTCGTCGATGCGTACGGGCTGCTCGATGGTGTCGAGGAAGGTCAGCGCTTGCAGGTAGATGCAACCGCCGGAACCGTGTTGCTACTCGACCCCGAGCCAAAACAGGCGGCGCTGACATGGGCGTGATTTGGTTTCTCGTCGGCATACCCATCGCGGTCGAGGTGATTGCCGCACTGCTCAGGTTCCGAGACTGCATTCGTACCAGCGGCCTGCGTGTGTACGCCATCGAAGGGCTCATCTTTCCACTGTTCGCACTTGGCGTACTGCTGTGGCTCGCATCACCCGTTCACTGGATCGCGATTGCCGGTGCATTCGCTGTGGTGCTCGCATGGCAGGTCCTGGTGCACGTCAGCTTGCAGGTGGCGCTGCGGCGTAATTCGTTTCATTCACGCGTCATCGATACCGATCAATCACTGCAATAGCCAGTCGATGATGTCGGCATACGCGCGACGATCCTGGATCATGAACGGATGACCGCCCTCGTAGACCTTGAGCTCGGCATTGCGCATGACACGCAGCATGCATTCCATGTTCGACAACGGTGCGATGCCATCGTAGCGCCCTGCGCACAGGAGCGTTCGTAGTTCGATCCGCGAGAGCCGGTCGAAGGTATTGTGTTGCGCCCGCGCGGCCAGCTGCAATGCAGCGCCCTCGAGCTTGCGGGGATCCTCGGCACCCAAGGCGGCAACATCGGCCACCTGCGCGCGAAGCCGTTCGACGAGCGCCGCGTTCGCCATCTGCCAGGCGCCATCGTGGCGCGAATCGCTCAGCAGCAGCTGGGTTACAAATCGCTCCTCGACCGGCAGATGGGTCAGTTCATGCAGCGGATAGGACGCACCGCCAGCGCCGCCGGCACTGGTGCAGCACAGCACCAGTCGCTCGATGCGCTCGGCCGCGAGCAAGGCAACTTCCTGGGCAACCATCCCGCCGAACGAAACGCCAACGACGCGCACCTTCGGCAGGTCGAGCGCATCGAGCAACCCAAGCGCATCCCGCACGTAGTCGACCATCTGGTACGGGCCATCAGGCTTCGCGCTCCGACCGAGCCCGCGTTGGTCATAGGCGATAACTTCGAAATGACGAGCCAATGGCGTGTCCAGAATACCCGGTCGAACCCTCAGATCACCGCCGGTGCCGCTGATGAACAGAAGCGGCGCCCCCTTGCCAAGTCGTTCGTATTGAAAGTCGAGTCCGTCGATCCGCGCAGTCGGCATGTCAGTGCTTTAGGGCGACCTGGTCGTAGATTGCCGTTACCTGCTCGAAGCGCACGATCAACGTGTGGGAGAAGTGCTTGTCGGGATCGTGCAGGTGATATTTGAACCGCGTCTGCGGCGTGCCTTGCAGGAACGCATCGTAGTCCCTGGTCAGTTCCCGGACGTCGCTGGTCGTTTCTTTGCTCCAGGTGGCCCGAAACGGTCCAAGAATCGCGCCACCCTCCAGGCAGATCGTGATCTGATGGTTCGTCAATCCGTGTTCGTCTTTCACGGTAACCTCCACAGTGATGGCGGCTCGACATTACCACGATCATCCAGCGCGATGGTGAGCAGGTGCGTGGCACCGTCCCCTGCTATTCTCACGGCCATTCGGTCAACTCATTCCGGGGTCCGGCATGTCGATCTCATTGGGCGCGCACGTTGGTCAGCAGAACATGACGATGGATGCGATGCGCGCGCTGTGGCGCAAGCTCGATGACAACGGATTCGACTGGATCTCCGCCTGGGACCATTTCTACGAGGCGCCGCCCGCCGGCGGTACGCAGCCACACTTCGAAGCACTCACCACGCTCGCGGCACTTGCCTGCGAAACACGCAACGCCCGCCTCGGCTGCCTCGTCTTCTATGTCGGCTATCGCAATCCGGCACTGTTGGCAAAGGCAGCCGCCACGCTCGATCACATCAGCGGCGGCCGATTCGAACTCGGAATCGGCGCGGGATGGCACGTGTGGGAGGCCACCGCCTACGGCTACGACTTTCCCGACGTCGGCGCGCGGCTGACCATGCTCGAAGAGGCGGCCATCATCATTCGTGGTCTGTTGACGCAACCGCGCACAACCCACCACGGCAGGTACTTCCGCGTCGAAGACGCCAGCTGCTTACCGGTGCCCGTACAGGCGCGCCAACCACGATGGATCGGCGGCGTCGGTGAAAAGCGCACACTGCGTCTGGCAGCGCGTCATGCCGACGGTTGGAATGCCGCCTATGTTTCGCCGGGCCAATTCAAGCACTTGAACGATGTGCTCGATGGCTGGTGCGATCGCGAGTCACGCGACCGCAAGTCCATCCAACGCACCATCAACCTCACCTTCAACCTTGCCGTCGACGCCGCAGGCGTGAAGGCCGAGCGCGCTCGGCTCAAACAGGATTGGGGTGCGGCCGCAGAGCGCATTGAGGGCGGCGCACTGTTGGGGCAACCGGCGCAGGCGGTGGAACGCATCCTCGAGTATGTCGATGCGGGCGCAAACGGCATCAACATCGCGTTGCGTGCCCCCTGGAACCAGGCAGCCCTCGATGCCTACATCAGTCACGTCATGCCTGCCGTGCGCAAGGCGCTAAGGAAGCTCTGAACAAGTGGATATTGTCGTCAGGGCAAGGCGGGGCGTACGGCGCGCGGTGCCCGGAGGCACATCGCGAATATGCTGTAAATTCGCGATGCTTCCGGAGTGCGCCCCAACGCGGCCATGGCGGAAATAGACCTTGCTCAGAGACTCCCTAAGCTAATCGCAACGCGCGTGCGTATTCGAGCACGCGCTCGGCTTCCGCGACATGCAGATTTTCGATCAGCTTGCCATCGAGTACGGCAATCCCTTTACCTGCGGCCTGGGCCTCCCGCGCAGCTGCGATCACGCGACGCGCATTCGTAACATCCTCCGGCGACGGCCCGAACACCGCGTTCGCAATCTCCACCTGAGTTGGATGGATGAGTGTCTTGCCGTCGAAGCCCAGATCACGCCCCTGCTCGCAGGCCACACGAAACGTCTCTTGATTGCGGAAGTCGAGATGAACACCGTCGAGAATCGTTCTGTCGAAGGCGCGAGCAACGAGCACGCAGTGAGCAAGACTCCACGTCACTTCGTGCCGGGACGGCGTGTGGCGCGCGCGCAACTCCTTGACCAGATCGCTCGTACCCATCACCAGCACGGGCACATCGGCGGATCGCAGGGTATCAGCAAGGTGAAGCACCGCCCGCGGCGTCTCCACCATGATCCATAGCGGCAGGTCATCCCGAATCAAGCGCGCGCGCGCGGCCTCGACCTGTTGCGCCGTTTCGATTTTCGGCAACAGCACGCCGTGCACGTCCATCGCGGCAGCCGCGGCCAGATCATCGACTGCCCACGGCGTATCGAGGCCGTTGACCCGCACGATCAGTTCGCGTTCGCCGTAGCCACCGGCTGCGACCGCCTCGCCAACCCAACGCCTCGCGTCTGCCTTCGCGTCAGGCGCGACCGCATCCTCGAGATCGAGAATCAGTGCGTCCGCAGGCAGCGTGCGCGCCTTCTCCATGGCACGTTGATTCGCACCGGGCATGTACAACACGGAGCGGCGGGGTCGGATCATTGTCGTCCTCGTTCACTCGGGCGCGGCGCGGGATTGTTCGCACGCTGCTCGGCACGATGGCGGAAGCGGTCGTAGGCGCGCGCGCGGTCCTCCGGCGTCAGCGTGCGGAACCGCTCTCTGATGGTGCGCTGCTGCTCCGGTGACAACCGCTTGAACCGCTCCAGCCGAGTTCGCAGTTGCCGTTGCGCGTCGGGCGACAGCGATCGAAACTCGGAGAACCGACGCGACAGTTCGGCGCGACGGTCGGGTGGCAACTGCTGCCATTCATCGTAGCGCGACCGCATGGTGCGCCGTTGCTCGATCGACATATCCGTCCATCGCTGCGCGCCTTCCGCCAGTCGGGCCTGCCGCTCCTCCGGCAACGCGCCCCAGCTTGCCTGATAGGGCGCGAGCACCGCTCGCTGCTCGATCGTGAGCTCCTGCCACTGAACAGCTTGAGCGTGTAAAGCAAACAGCATCACGATCGATGGCGCGGCCGCTCGAATCGTCTTGGTAAACGTTGTGAAACTCATGGCCGTAGCTCCAGGTCCGACACCGGTTCGTCGACGCCAACAGCGGTGACCTCCGAGTCCGGGTCCTCGGCGCGTCCGAAATCGAGCGGATCAATCCAACCATCATCGGCGCGCATCATCGTTCCCAGGTACTCGATGAATTCGAGTTCGGGCATGGCGGCTTCCTCGGCATCTTGCGCAGCAGCGCATACGACCGTGGCTGACAGCAGGACCATCAGTGCCCATTGCTCAACCGGCATGATCGACGTCTTGCTCGTCGAGCCATGCGAGAAACTCGAGATCTTCCAGAAGCTCTCGATCCTGCGCGGCCGCAAACATCAGTTCATCATCGACAGCGGGCATGGTCACTACGTCGCCGGTGGACGCGACGATGCCCACCACCAGGAGCGTCGCTGTCAATGCACCCAACGGAATCCAGGGACCGGGTGCGGTGATCGCGGCGGCTTGCACGCCGGCGACCGCCGC
>JBGSQB010000046.1:0-7443 GCA_041738285.1 Pseudomonadales bacterium
GGCGATTGCGGCGGCTTCGGCGGGGCTCTTGTTCAACGTCTGGTCGACGAACGTCTTCAGCGTAGACACCACGAGCGGTGCGGAAGCCGCGAGCACGCGGGCGTATTCGAGCGCGGCACTTACCTGTTCGCCATCGGGGACCACGCGATTGACCATCCCCACCTCATAGGCGCGCTGAGCGTTGAGGTTTGCGCCGAGCAACATGAACTCCATGGCGATTTTGTGTGGCAGCCGCGCCGCGGCGCTGGCGATGAGTCCACCCGTGAAGCCGACCTGCGCCTCCGGATACTTGAACACCGTACTTTCCGCTGCGACCACCAGATCGCACATCTGCACGATCACGTAGGCGCCGCCGATGCACCAACCGTGCACCGCCGCGATCACCGGCTTGTCGAGTTGCACACCGACGCCGGGCACACCTTGCCACATTTCTTTTGGGGCATCCTTGATGTCGGCGCCGACCGAGAACGCGCGATCGCCGCTCGCCGCGAGCACTGCAACGCGTTCTTCACCCTCTGCAAATCGCTGCCATGCACGATTGAGGCCCACGATGACCGTTTCGTTCAGCGCGTTCATGCGCTCGGCGCGATCGATCGTGATGACGGCGATATGGGGTTCGACGACGTCGTAGCGGACGGTCATTTCTTTTCGAGCCAGGCGTTGAACTTCGCGGCGCGCTTGTCGCGAAATGCGCTCACGCCTTCCCGGGCGTCGGGATGATGGTCCGAGATTGCGGTCTTCGCAGCGATCTCGTCCATGGACTGTTCGATAGTGAGTTCGGATGCGTTGTAAATGGAGCGCTTCAACAGCCGCATCGAAACCTGCGGACCGTTCGCGAGTTCTCGCGCGAGTGACATCGCAGCGTCGCGCAGTGCGTCGTCGGCCACGACCTCGTGCACGAGGCCGAGCGCGTGCGCTTCGTCGGCACTGACAATGCGCTTGCGCATGAGAAAGTCCATGGTGCGTGCAACGCCCATGAGTTGCACGAGCAGATACTGACCGCCTTCATCCGGCAACAAGCCAAATCGCAGCGTTGCGCTGCCGACGCGCGCGCCGCGCGCCGCGATGCGGAAGTCGCATGCGAGCGCCAGAGAAAATCCGGTCTGAATGGCGACACCGTTGATCGCGGCGATCGAAAGCTTGTCCAGATCGCGAATTGCCGTGTTCACCTTTTGCGAGATCAATCGCAAGGCATCGTAGGTGCCGATGTCGCTGTCATGGCCCGGCGGAATCGGTGGTACCAGGGGAGTGCCGCCGAGTTCCGCGTCGCGATACGCTTTCAAGTCGTCGCCGGCGCAGAATGCGCGGCCGGTGCCCGTGAAAACGACCACGCGCACGCGATTGTCGAGCTGCGCCTGGGCGAGCGTCTCGATCAGGTCGCGTTTGATCGCGGTGGTCATACCGTTCAATCGCTCGGGTGAGTTGAACTGAATCCAGGCGATACCCGGATCTTCGAGCGTGACATCGAACCCTGTGAATTTTCCCGTTTTCATCAGAGCATCACCTCCTTGAACATGGCCAGATCCTCGATGCGCAGATAAGGGTTCTGCGCCTTGGTCTCACCCATCGTCGCGTTCGGTGCTTCGCTGTAGTGGTGGCCGGGCAGCAGCAGCGTATCGTCGGGCAGTGCTGCGAGTTTGCGCAGGCTTGCGAACATCTGCTCGGGATCGGATCCCGGCAGATCGACGCGGCCGCAACCTTGAATGAACAACGTATCGCCCGACACCAGCGTGTTGCGAATGCGAAAGCACTGCGAACCGGGTGTGTGCCCGGGTGTGTGCAGGAACTCGACTTCGATCTGACCGACCTTGAGCGTATCGCCGGAACTGACTTTGACGATGTCCGATTCCGACAATCCGGTCACTTTGCGCACGCCCGCAGACTCTTGCTCGTGGGTGTAAGCCTTGACCGGCCGTTTGGCCATGAGTTCGGCGAGTCCCGCGATGCTGCGACCGGAAAAGCCACCGCCGATGTGGTCGGGATGATAGTGGGTTACGAGCGCGCCGGTGAGTTTGTAGTCGCGCTCATCGAGACGCGCGAGCAACGCGTCGATATCCCAGGCGGGATCCACGAGCACAACCTCCCTCGTGCTGCGCGAGCCAACGATATAGGTGAAGTTCTGCATCGGGCCGATTTCGATCTGTTCGATGATCAGTTCGTTCTCGTCGCTCATGGGAATCCTCGGTGTGGTATTCGCAAAGTCCGTTGTTCAATTGTCGCGCGGTTCGAGCGGCGTCGCCCGGGTCGCGACGAAAGTCGCAGCGGGTACGGGTGGAATGATGAAGGGTTCAGAGCGGACCGGCGGCGGGAAGAAGGCATCGGGATATCGATAGGACTCGGGCACCGTCCCGCGCCACCAGGACAGCACTTGCGCCGTGCCACCTTCAAGTGCGGAATCGTTGCCATCCCAGATGGCGATGAACTCGTCGGCGCGCTGAACGATGTATGCGCCGGCCAGCGCGTACTGCTTTGCGCGCAGCCGCTGGCCTGCCTCACCAGCCTGTTCGAGGTCCGCCGTAGTGCCGAATTTCAGTGGCATCTCCAGGTAGTGCGTGGCCCGGCCCAGCAGCGCCTGGAACTCCTCGATCGACTCACCTCGATGAAGGCCTGGATGGGTGCCGAAGTCGCGCACGTAGATGTCGTAGGGCAGAGGTAGCGGCACATGCAGCTGGGCAAACGGCAGGCGCGCAAGCGCAAGCTGTGCGACCAATCGGTCGGCGCCTTCGGCGAGGGGAGACATCACCGTGAATGCGGCATCCGGATGCGTCGCGATGATCGCATCGAGTACCGCTTCCACCGCGGCAATGAGTGTCACTCGATCCCGGGTGACCCGGTCGCGCCGATGCCCCGTAATGCCAACGACACAGCGTCGGCGCATGCCCTTCTTGGCGCGCGATCGCAGGATTGTGGGGAGAGCGGCCGCACTCGCCAGATCATAGCTGCGGTCGGCGAGTTCATCCCAGGGACGCAGATCGGTGATCTTGGCGAACGGGCTGCGTTTCAGTCCGTGCTGCCAGCCGGCGACATAGCGCACTGCCAGGAACCTGGCCTTCTCCATGCGGGCGAGCCGCTCGATTTCCGCATCGGTGAGCGCAGCTTCGGCATCGTCATCGGTTTCCACGCAACCCACGGCGCGCAGCTTGGCATCGACGTGGTCCGCTTCGTGGCGGTTGTCGCGCCGGTAGCGCTCCGGCAGTTCGCGCCACGGTGCCTGTGATGGTGCCATCGGATCGCGTGCGTCGTTGGCCTGAACGGACTCGAGGAATGTCTCGTGCATCGCTCTTGCCAGATCATCCTGACGGGCATTGATCACCGTCTCTTCATTCAGAATTTCATCGAGCGTGCCGAATGGATACAACCCGTCGGGGATCTCGGGTTCGGGTTCCACCGACTCGAGCATGCGACTGAGTCCGTCCGAGGTGCGCATGTGCAGCAGAATCGGTGCGTTGACGTCCGCGTACAATTGAACGCCATGGCGCAGGATGAGCGCCTGGGCAAGCGATTCGGCGTCGTCAACGCCACACACCACGAACTGGCTGACTCCTCTCACCGACGGGTGCGCCGCTATTGTTCCGAGCGCCTGCAGGGACGGGGGCATTTCCAGCGCCGACAGCTGCAGCGCATGCGGCAGGCCCGGGTGATCGGCGAGGATCGCGTTGAGGACATCATTCGCATCACGGGTACAGATCGTGGCCTTGGGCCGCCGGTCATTGGCAAAGTGAGCAGTGTTGGCCACTTGCAGCAACACTTCGCGAGCCATTCGCGTCGCGCCGATGACCACGACGTGCACGTCCTGCCGCGCCATAGCGTCGGCGTATATGTCGGTTGGATGGTCGAGCATCAACTTCCGAGCCGCGAGCTCATCGACGTTGAAGAACGTCGTTTCGACCAGGTCGCGATCGATGAACAACTTCGGATATCGCTCGAGTGCATGGGCGAGCGCCCGATCGGTCATGTGGTTGTGAATTCGCAGTGGCTGAGCGGATGCGGCGCGCTCGTGCTTTTCGAACAGCATCTTCACGCGCACGGTCAGCTCGATGTTGGCGGCATCGGCACCGAGGAACACGACCAGATCCGAAGCCCTTTGAATGCCACACCTGCGCATTGTCGCGCTGCTCAACGGATCACCGACGATGACCGGAACGTTGAGACGCCGCACCCGATCGATGCGCGGATTGTCTTCGTCGGATTCGATCGCGACGATGTCGACGCCGCTGCTTGCGCACGCGGATGCGAAGTGCCAGCCAAGTTCATCGAGGCCAACAAGCACGACGTGGTCGTGGTACAACCGGGCGCGAACGTTGGAAACGCCGACCCAGGCACCGCTGGCCAGTACCAGAATGAGTGAAGTGAGCGCGACCAGAGGCGCGAGCACTCGCGCCACTTCGATTTCCCACGGCAACGGCGCGATGTCGAATGTCCAGTCCCCTTCCAGACCAAAGAGCTGCGCCGCGCGATACAAATGCGCGAGCAGCTCGGCGGGGAAAGTCGATGGGTCCGCGCGCACCTGGCCGAGTACGGCCAGCGCGAGCACCACGACGAATGCCGTGATGATCGCATTGGTGCGTTTACCCAACGGCTGGCCTCGTCATTGTTTGTGCTCGACGAATTCTATGCGCGTAATTTCACAGCGGGACCCGATCCGCAGCACGGGCCCCCAGGTGCCGGTGCCGGGTGAAACATAGAGTCGGCAATCGTCGAGAACATGCAGGCCGCGCATACGAGGGAACACGCGCTTGACGATGAAATTGAAAGGAATGATCTGGCCCGCATGTGTGTGCCCCGCGAGGGTCAGCGGAATTCCGCGCGCGGCGGCCGCTTCGAATCCATCTGGACGGTGGTACAAGAGCACTGCGTAGTGGTCCCTGGATAGTTCGATTGGCGCAAGCGAGCGAGCAACTCCAGCGACTGCGTCCACGTCGTCGATGCCAATGAACTGAAACGGGCCATCCATCCGCTCTTCGTTGCGCAGCACCTGTATTCCCAAGGCGCGCAGGCGCTCATCGATTGCCGCCAGGTCGACGTAGCGTTCGTGATTGCCGATGGCGAAGTAGGCTGGCGCGTTGAAGCCGCCAAGCGGCGCCAGTTCGTCTCTCGAGATACCGGCGAAATCGATGAGATCCCCTGTGATCATCACGTAGTCGGGCTGCAGTTTGTTGGCGCGGGCGACGATCCGCTGCAGCAGCCCCGGGCTCCTCGAGCCGATGTGCACGTCGCTGATCTGCACCAGCGTGCGGCCGGCCACCGCGACGGGCGCCGGAATTTGAATGGTGCGTACATGCAGCAGCTGAGCGTTGATGAAGCCCACGACGGCTAGTGCTGCGATCGCACCTGCGATGAAGGTTCCTGCCACCTGCGGCGGCAGCGGCAGCAAGAGGTTCACGACTTCGAATACGAGCATCAGCGCAAACAGTTGAAAGCTGATGCCGAGCCAGGTCAGCGATGTAGCGGCGATCAGCCGCGTGGCAGGACTCGGAAAGCGCTCGTAGGTGAAGCGCATCGCAATCGGCAGCACGAAGATGACGAGCAGCTCCAGTGTGCCGGGCTGCCAGTCGGGTAACAGCAGCCCGAGCAGTCGGATGATCGGATACACGAGTATGAGGATATACAGCAGCGTGAGGATGGATGTGCGCGTCGCATAGCGGCGCCACTTTCGACGGCTCGTGGCTGAAGCGGTAGCTTCGCTCATCGCGCCGGTCCCGCAATCAGCATCATCGCGAGCGTACGTCCCGTGTTGTACAGGCGTGGGGCGGCAAGTGACGCCGGCAGTAGCGCGGCCTGTTCCGGCGCAAGGGCAATACCGTTGGCTTCGATGCTGCCGCTCACGCATATGGCAAGACAATGGTGCTGATTGCTCGGGATCGTGATGGCGGCGCCCTCGCGCAGACGAATGCGCTGCACCGAGAAGTCAGAGAACGAGGCGACACGCTCGATGTGTATGCCGTCGTCGGCCGGATGAAGTTGCTCGAACTGAGGTTCCGGCGGTGCGTCGAGTGACATGATCGACACCGCTTCGTCGCTGTCCCAATGCGGCTGGGTCATGACGCGCTGAGTGAAGGAGATGATCTTGCGCTCGTACACCGGCGTCTGAAATTCGATCACACGTACTCCATGTTGAAGAGAATGCGGCACGTGCGGGGGCACTTGCACGACGTCGCCTGCCCGCAGGGTTCGCAGCGCCGTGAAGGCTTCCATTGCCTGTCGCAGCTCTACCTCATGGGTATGCAGACCTGGGTCGTCTTCGCCGGCGTCAATTGCACGCCGCACCGACTGATAGTCGGTGACCGCGCGCAGGTAGTCCCGCTTGAACCGCTCATCGTCAGCATAACCCTTGCGCACGTCCTGGTTCATGCCGAATCGGATCGCGCCGACACCGGTGGGCCACGCGATCGGGTCGATGTGAGTCACGACGTAGACTTCGCGCTTGTGTTCGTGCAGTTCGAAGTACAGGTCCCCTGTAGTGGGGCGGGGCGACGGATCGAGCACCTTCAGCAGCGTCAGCGGTGCATCCCCCTGCAGGTGTCGAGGTGCAAGCGCCAGGGCCCATGGTAGGGGTGAGGCGTGGCGGCCGTCCGTGACGAGCGCAACGCCGCGCGCTTCGACGCCGGTGTACCAGATCTCGCGTCCCCATGGCTTGGCCACGGCGACGGTTGTAAGGCGCATGGGCGCCGAGAAATCGATGATCGCGGCGCGGCATTGATCCGCGGCACCGTCGAAGGAGTCGACTGCACTGATCGTTGCGTCGGTGACGAATCCCCGCACTGAGTCCCCGCTCAACTCGTACACGGCGGTGAGCGCCACGCGCGTCGCCGCACCCGTCCACGGTGTATCGAGCGTGAACGGCTGCACCAGGATCGACGTCTCCTGCGTGCGTGCGCGTGCAGCCAGGAGATCGTCCAGATCGGGCGTCGTGAGAACTGGCTTCAACGAACAGTGCGGTCGGGCTGCATGCGGCGATTATAGTGTCGTCGATGAAGAACACCCGGTCCTTGCGGCTGCCGATCACGCCACCGTATGACGTGCAGTGGATGCTCGATTTCCTCGCGCGGCGCGCGATTGCCGGCATTGAAGCCGTGGATGGCAATTGTTATGAGCGCACACTGCCAGATGGGCGGCTGCGCGTTTGGTTGGCGCACGACAGCGCACGGGTCGAGGCGCCACGGACGATAGAGGAAGGACTGCTCAGACAGCGGGTGCGGGATCTGTTCGACCTCGATTCAAACGCGGCGGCAATCGATGCGCACTTGTCGAAGGATGCGGACATGGCAGTCCGGGTGCGCGCGCGGCCGGGATTGCGCGTACCGGGGGCGTGGAGCACGTATGAACTCGCGATTCGCGCCATTCTCGGGCAGCAGGTGAGCGTCGATCGTGCCACCCGTCTTGCGCAGGCGTTGGTGAGCCGGTATGGCACGGCGGGTGACTTTCCATCGCCTTCGCGCCTGG
>JBGSQB010000113.1:0-22222 GCA_041738285.1 Pseudomonadales bacterium
GTCCCCCGTCCCCCGTCCCCACTCCCACCATCAATTGCCCCACCCGCTCCCGGTTCGCCTGCTCGCGCCCCAGCACCGACTGCTGCTGTGCGAACTCCACCCGCGCGACCACGCGCGCCTGACTCGCACCTTCTCACGCCATTCGAATGCGCGGGTCCTCTGTGAGGATGGCTATGCAAGGCTGAAGGCGGACCTGCCGCCCAGCGAGTCACGCGCCCTCGCGTTCATCGATCCCGCGTACGAACTGCGGGACGAGCCGACGCGGCTGATTGAGGCGCTCGCCGCGGCGTTCCAGCGCTTCGCACACGGCGTGTACATGATCTGGTATCCGCTGACCGGCAAGGTCGATCACGGTCGACTGCTGCGCGAGTTCGTCCGCCTCGACCCGCCCAAGACGCTGCGACTGGAACTGCAGCCACACGCGCTCGCCGCTGGGGCGGTTGCCTCGGGGCTGCTGATCGTCAACCCGCCCTTTGCCGCGATCACGTCGCTGACCGCGGCGCTCGACTACCTCACGCGCGCGCTGGCAACGCCTGGCGCCTCGAAGTGCGATTGGCTGGTACCTGAAGACCGCTGATCGAGCCCGGTTTACCCCAGGGTGCGCACGAGAATGAAGTAGAAGATCACCGACAGTCCCGCGCCCGCCGGCAATGTCACCACCCACGACATGAAGATGGTGCGGATTACGCCGAGATTGAGCGCGCCTATGCCACGCGCGAGGCCCACCCCCAGCACAGCCCCCACCAGTGTGTGCGTAGTCGAAATCGGCAGGCCCGTCGCACTGGCGATCACCACGGTCGCCGCGGCCGCGAGCGTCGCAGCAAAGCCTCGACTGGCCGTGAGCTCGGTGATCTGGGTGCCCACCGTTGCCATGACACGCCGTCCGAACGTCGCGAGCCCGACCACGATGCCAACGGCACCAAGCAGCAGTACCCAACCCGGTACCGGCGCTGTGGACAGCACCTCGCCCGTGTTGACGATGCTGACAACCGCGGCCACGGGGCCGATGGCATTGGCGACATCATTGGAACCATGCGCGAACGCCATGGCGCATGCCGTAACGATCATCAGCACGCCGAATATCCGTTCAACATTGACGAAGGCAAAGCCGCCTTCGGCAGACTGCTTGTTCATCTCGACTCGAGCAACGGCAACACGACCAATCAGCATCACGATGGCGGAGAAGACGAGCGTGTAGATGAGTGCTTCGTTCATCGACAGGTGCAGACCGACGTGCTTCAGCCCCTTCATGAAGGTCACCAGGCCGATGACGGCCGCCGTCAGGAAGATGTAGAACGGAACGTACTTGCGCGCCCGCACTTCTGCGTCCGCGTGTTCGAAGATGAGCCGCTGCACCGAGACGAACAACACATAGGAAACGATACCCGCCAACACCGGCGAGATGATCCAACTCGAGACGATCGTGCCGAGTTGGCCCCAGTGCACCGAGTCGACTCCAACGCCGACCACGGCAAAACCGACGATGGCACCCACAATGGAGTGCGTGGTGGACACGGGCCAACCAAACCGCGACGCAATCGTCAACCAGACTGCCGCCGCGAGCAGCGACGCCAGCATACCCAGCACGAGCACATTCGGCCGATCAGCCAGAACCTCCGCATCGATGATGCCGCTGCGAATCGTCGAGGTCACCTCGCCACCGGCGAGAAAGGCGCCCAGAAACTCGAACACCGCAGCGATGACGATCGCCTGGGTTACCGTGACGGCGCGCGAACCAACGGAGGTTGCCATCGCATTGGCAACATCATTGGCACCGATCCCCCAGGCCATATAAAGACCGAAGACGATCGCCAGCACCATCACGATGGATACGAAATCCAAGCAGCCCCCCTACCCAACTACTATTTTCTTTTTCGCAACGCGCTACTTGGCGAGCAGCACTTCCAATCGATGCCCAATGTGCTGGGCAATGTCCGCGAGTTGTTCGATCCAATCGATTACGCGATAGAGAAAAATCACGTTCACCGCAGGCAGGCTCGATTCGATCTTGAACAGCGCTGCACGCGCGCGCACTTCCAGCTGGTCAGCTTCCTGCTCGGTCGAATCGAGCAGCTGAATCATCTTGCGGACGCGGTCGGCCTCCGCGCCGCCGAACCCGGTCTCCAGGAGTTCATCGAGTTCATTGACGACGGCGAGTGCCTGTCCACACGCTTCGATGCTCAACCTCGCCATCTCGCGCACGACCTCGACCACGGACTCCGGGAACTGGATATGGCGTCCGAGCATCAGACCTGCGATATCTTTCGACTTCTTGGCCAAGTCGTCCTGGCGCACGAGCAATTCGAGCAGATCTGGACGCGACACAGGCAGGAAGAATCCGCTTGGCAGGTGCGTGCGGATCTCCCGCTTCAGCTCGTCCGCCTCGGCGGCGAGAACGTGAATCTGACGTTGCGTCTCGGCGACGGCCTGCCAATCTCCGGCGGCCGCTTCTTCGAGCAGTGGGGCAACCAGTATGGCGCAGCGATGACATGTCTCCATGTGCCGCTGCAGTGGCTTGAACGGCGATCGCCCGAAGATCGTCTGAAAATAGTTACCCGCCGCCATAGGTCACCCGCAACACCGTGCCGGCATGCTACCCGAAGACGCCGGCACGATGTTGACGCCTGATCGCGCCATCCGCAGCGGACTACCAGCGATACGCGGCCGTCACCCCGGCCCAGCGCGGCCGGCCATAGCCCAGCTGGTTGTATCCAAAGGATGCAGTGAAATCGAACGTGTAGACGAGGTATTCCTCTTCGAACACGTTGTTCACCCAACCGGTGATCGTCCATTTGTCGTCGGGTGAGTTGTAGACGATCTTGGCATTCCAGACCGAGTACTCATCACTCTCGGAGACGGGATGGTTCTGAATGTCGAAGTACTGTTCGGTTTGATAGAAGCCATCCCACTGCGCCGCGACACTGCCGCCCGCGGGCAGGGGCCAGGTGTAACGCAGCACGGTGTTGAGCTGAATCTCGGGCGCAAGCACCATGCGCCGATCCCGCACCCGCCCACCTGGGCTTTGGATGTCCTCGGCTTCCGCCTCGTTGACCCAGCCCATGCCGAACAGCGCCTCGAAATTGTCGGTCGGCGACAGCACGAGCTCCAGCTCGCCGCCGTTGAGCGTGGCATCTGTGTTGAAGATGATCTGGCCGAGGTTGGCGAACGCGAAAGCCTGGAAGTCCTTGTAGTCGTAATAGAACGCCGATGCGTTGAGGCGCGCGCGACCATCCCAGAAGGCGTACTTCAGGCCAACTTCGTAGCTCGTCAGCGTTTCTTCGTCCACCGGCACCTGCTGGGGCGTGACGGTGTTGAAGATGCCGTTCTCGTCGAGCAGCCCGGTATTGAATCCTGCGGCCTTCACGCCCACCGCAATCGATCCATAGACGAGCATGTCGTCGTTCGGGGTCCAGTCGAGTTCGATCTTGCCCGTGACGTTGTCGGAGTCGTTGCGCGTGAGATCGCCCACCGCGGACTTCCGAAAGTCGAGGAACGTATCGTTCGGCAGACCTGCCCCGGCCAGTTCCGTCGCAAGGAAGTCGAGTTCGCGCTGCTCATCGGTGTAACGCAATCCACCGATCAGGGTGAACTGTTCGCTCAAGTCGTACTCCACCTGACCAAACACAGCGAAGGAGTCCGTGTCCTGGTCATAAGCGGCATGGTAGAAGATGTCCCAGGTCTCTGCGGGGGGGCGACACGGGCTGTTGCGACACGACGATGCATCGCCACCGGCCACGACACCCAAGTCGATGACGCCATTGACATCGCTCTTGAAGTAGTAGACACCGCCCAACCATCGCATCCGCTCCGTGCTGCCCGACAAGCGGATTTCCTGAGTGAACTGATCGATGTCGGAATCGAAGGTGGGCACGATCCCTGCGAATGGCCCGAGATCCGTGTCTTCGCCGAACAGGCGATGATAGTTCTCGATGCTGGTGATCGACACCAGTGACATGTTCGAGTCGATGTCCCACTCGAGCCGCGCGCTGCCACCGTAGCTCTGAATCTCAAGTGGCCCGTCGCGATCGTAGTCGCCCGCCCAGGGATCGCCGTCGGTGTCGCGGTAAGCGAATACGTCGTTGCCGGGGCCGGTACCCCAGAAATCCTCGCTCGCCGGCAGTGCAACACTCGCGTCACCAAAGGCGCCACCGCCAGGCTTGGTCGCCTGGTGCTGCCACGAACCGTCGAGGGAATCTTCCTGCGAACCGTGGTAGTTGAGCAGCAGATTGACGGTGTCGGTGAGTTCGATCGCCAGTTGCAGCCGCCCGGCGATGCTGTCGCCATCATTCGGATCGTCGCGCCCCTGCACGCGGTTGTCTACATACCCGTCGAACTGATTCTGGGCGAGCGAAACGCGGGCCGCGACCCGGTCGGAGATCGGCACGTTCACTGCCATCTCGGATTTGATCTGGGAGTTGGCGCCGAGGGACACGTCGACGTAGCCACCGTACTCATCACCGGGCTTCACGCTAATGAAGTGCGCGAGCCCTCCGGATGCGTTGCGGCCGAACAGCGTCCCCTGCGGGCCGCGCAGAATCTCCACGCGTTCGATATCGAACAGTTGAAACGTGGCGCCGGCGATGGCGCTGACGTAAACCTCATCGACGTAGACGGCAACAGGAGATTCGTTGTTGTCGTTGAAGTCATTCAACGCAATGCCTCGCAGTGCGAGGTTGGCATTGTTGCCTTCTGCCGTGGGAGTACCGAAGGTCATGCCCGGCGTCTGTGCAACGATGTCGATGCTGTTCTGGAAGCCGAGCTGCTTGATCTGCTCACCGCTGAACGCAGTCACGGCGATACCGACGTCCTGCATACCCTGCTCGCGCTTCTGCGCGGTAACGATGATCTCCTCCATCACTTGAGCCGCTTGCGCCGCCTGGCTCCAGACGACTGCAGCAATGACCGCTGCCCGCACTAGTTCTTTCACCATGAGTTACCCCCTCAGCGTTACGACGCCTTTCGATCTCATCCCCGCTTCACGACCTCGATGAACGTCTCGATCGCAAGATCGCGAACCGCCCCCAGGTCCCGACGGTGCGGCCGTTTGTGGCCGACAAACACCGTGTGTCCTTCTATGGCAGATGTGATGAACAATGCAAGCTCGCGCCGACGCTCATCTGACAATCCCGGATTGATCGAACCCGCAATGTCAGCCAGCACTGCTCGGTAACGTTCATACATGTGTTCCATCTGTCGCGCCGCGTCCGTGTCGCGATTGGCAAGAGCCCACAACTCCGGAAAGAACAGCGTGGTGTCCCGGGTCGCGAGATCCTCGATCACCAGTGTCAGCAGCGCCCGCAATTGCGCCTCCGGGGTGGCGCCGGCGACGTCGCGCAGACCCTCGAAGCTCTCGATATATGGCGTGATCACCCAGTCGAGCAAGTCGGCCAGCAGATTCTTCTTGGTCGCGTAGTAGTAGCTCAAGTTGCCCACTGAGATCCCGGCACGATCGGCAACGCGCCGCATCGTGAAACGCGCATAACCATCGTCGATGAACACGTGCTCGGCCGCATCGAGAATGCGTTCGACCCGATCCCGCCCGGCGGCGTTGGCCGCAGTTCCCGCCCGATGCTTGCGCGCCCGCTTGAGCACTCCTGTCCCGCCTGCCCCGCCGCATTGACACATTCCCTCGCCCGCGGCTACTTTAATCACTCTTAGGACGGTAGTACAAGAACGTCCGCGGACATCGCAGAGGGGGAACGGCATGGGGCGGTGCGCGCTGATTCTGGCCTGGGCCGTGGCGGGACTCGCGCACGCAGTCCTGCCGGCGGAGCCCGTGCCGAACGTCGCGAAGGTGCCTGTGCCATGGGCACCGCATTGGGTCGTCATCCACGACTTCGCGTTCGGCAATCTCATCGACTCGAAGTTCGTGTTGGCCGACGCCGACTCAGGCACGTTTCTCGGCATGGTGAGCGCTGGCCAGTTCGCAACGATCGCGCTCTCGAACGTCAGGCGCGAACTGTACGTCGGCGAGACCTATCACGCGCGCGGCAGCCGCGGTGCGCGGACGGACCTCGTCAGTGTCTACGACATGGAGAACCTTGCGCTCGTCGCCGAAATCGAGATTCCGCCGCGTCGCGCCAACATCGTCGTCAACAAGGCCAATACTGCGCTGCTCGATGATCACCGGTTTCTGATGGTGTTCAACATGAATCCGGCGACATCGGTGGCAGTCGTCGACCTGGCTGCGCGAGCCTATGTCGGCGAGGTCGCTGCCGCCGGCTGTGCGATGGTGTACTCCGCCGGCCCGCGCATGTTCTTCATGCTGTGTGGCGATGGCGGCCTCATGAGCGTGACCCTCGACGAGCGCGGTGCGGTGAAGGATCGGTCGCGGTCGCCGCCATTCATCAACATCGATGACGATCCGCTGTCCGAGAAGGCGGTGCGCGTCGACAACACGTGGTACTTCGTCAGCTACAAGGGTGCTGTGCAGCCCATCGACGTCACGCAATCGCCAACGCCAAAAGCGCGCTGGTGGCTGACGAGCGAAACTGAGCGCGCCGCGAACTGGCGCCCAGCCGGATGGCACTGGACAGCGGCTCACCCAGACGGCCGTCTGTTCGTCGGCATGACGCCCAACGGATATCCGGGCAGCCACAAAGACCCGGCCGCCGAAGTGTGGGTGTTCGATTCGAAAACCGGCAAGCGTACCTCGCGGATCGCGCTTGCGAGCGCCGGCATCAGCATCGAGGTCACCGCGGATGCGAACCCACGACTGCTGGTGGCCAACGTCGAAGGCGCGGTTGACGTGTACGACGCCGGCAGTGGTACGCATCTGCATGCGTTGTCTGACGTGGGCGAGACGCCCTACATGATTCATCGGATTGACTAAAGGGACACCATGCGCTGGTTCGACACTCTGGTAGAGCGCTCCCTGCGCGGCGTTGCCCGCCGCAGTTCACGGCGCGGATTCATCGGCTTGATCGGCGGCGCGATTGCCGGTGCGGCCACCCTGCCACTGCTGCCGGTCGCACGCGCATCATCGGCCGCGCCGAGCCGAGTGCCGTCCCAGTCCACCGGCGATCCTGCGGATCCGGGCGACCCATCCCAATGTGACTACTGGCGCTATTGCGGCATCGACGGCTTTCTGTGCGCCTGCTGTGGTGGCACCCAGAATGCGTGCCCGCCGGGCACCGAGATGTCGCCGCTGACCTGGGTCGGCACCTGCGAAAATCCGGCCGACGGCCTGCGCTACATCATCAGCTACAACGATTGCTGCGGCAAAAGCAGCTGCGGCCGCTGTCTGTGCAACCGCAACGAAGAAGACAAGCCGGTCTACCGCCCACATGCCAACAACGACATCAACTGGTGCATGGGCACCCAATCCCACGTCTACAACTGCTCCACTGCGGTCATTCTCGGAACGGCGAAATAAGAAACGATCCCCGGACGGAAATGGGGGACAGTGATCCTATTTCGAACTGGGCGTCCAGCCGTCGTCGCGCGTCGCGGCCGAAATAGGATCACGGTCCCCCATTTCCTTACGCATTGGCGCTTGTCATCGACCCGTGCATGCATAAGATAGCGCGCTATTTTGCCGAGCCGAGACATCGATGTCCCATGCCCTCGCCGACCAGCCGGCGCCCAATCCTGAACCCGTCACGTTCGAAGTGCATGGCCGCACCGTCGCCGCCAAGGCCTGGGGCGACCGCGCCGGGCTACCATGCATCGCGCTGCACGGCTGGCTCGACAATGCCAACACGTTCGATGTGATCGCACCGGCGCTGCCGGAGCTGCGTCTGGTTGCCCTCGACTTCGCCGGCCACGGCTTTTCGAGCCACCGCGGACAGGGCGAGCACTACACCTCTCTTGCAGATGTACAGGACGTCATCGCGGTGGCCAATGCGTTGGGCTGGGAGAGATTCCGCATCATTGGGCACTCAATGGGCGCAGCGGTTGCCACCGAGGTTGCCGGCCTCTTCCCCGAGCGAATCGAACGTGCAGTCATGATCGACGGCTTCGCCCATCACGAGGGCGCGGCGGATGAGGCGATCTCAGCCAACCGTGATGCGATTCTGCAGATGCTGAAGGGGCACGGCATGCCAAGGGTCTTCACCGACGTCAATGAAATGGTCGCGCGTGTCGTACAGGCGACTGACCAGAGCGATGAAGCTGCGGCCATTCTCGTTGCACGCGGCCACAGACTCGCCCGCGGCGGGTACACCTGGCGCACCGATCCGCGAATTCGATTCCGCACACCTAACCGTATGACCGACGATCAACTCGATGCGCTGATGACCGCGTCAAGGGCCCCGTCGCTGCTCATCGTGGCGAATCAAGGTGATCGCTGGTATCAGAGCGGCATCGAACGACGGCAGTCGAAGCATCCGAATCTCGACTTGGTACGTGTCGATGGACCGCATCATCTGCACCTCGAGACACAGGCACCCGTGGTCGTCGATCTAGTGCGTCGCTTTCTCGGACTGTCCTGAGTCTTTCGAGCGCTTCGCACCCGGCGGCGCGAAGCTCAGCACGACGTCATCGGTCTCGAACTCGAACGGCATGCCCGTCAGCCAGTTGAGCCGCTTGCGGCGCATCACCGCTACACTGACCTGACCCTCCGGCGCCTGGGTCTGAAACGCCTCGGCGTCGAATTCCTCGGTCAGACGCGTGCTGCGAAACACCCACCCTGCCTGCATCCGCGCGTCGAGCGCATCGAAGCCGCCGCAGTCGGGGAGGAAGGGACGTCCGCCAAGCGTGACGACCAGACTATGGCGCGATTTCGATGACTCCTCGCGCCCGACTTCGTACACATTGCCGCGACCGAACTCCGGACCGAAGTTGGTACACACCAGTGCGTTGTAGTCATCGTTGTCGGTAATCGCGAACAGCGCACCAAACTGGTTGAACGGCAGATGATGTTCAGCCACTTCCGACAGAATCTCCCCCCAGAACGTAGGCACGTTGGCCTCGCGCGCATGGCGCAGCCGTCGCCAGTTCCGGTCGGCGATCGTGACGGGCACCTCAAGATCGAGCAACGCTTTGCCGAATGCAACGGCAAAGGGAGATCCTCCCACGATCAACACGCCCGACGATGCGGAACCGCCGATGCCGAGCAGCGCCGCGAGCGGTCGAATTGAAAAGCCATGCGCGATCACAGTCACCAGCACGACCGCGAACGTCAACGGCATGACGAGACCGGCGTCGGCCAAACCCTGCGCCTGCAGGCCGGCACCGAACAGGCCCGCAACCGCAACCGCCACAACGCCGCGCGGAGCAATCCACGCAACCAGCGCGCGGTCCTTGATCGGGACACCGCTGCCCGCGGTGCTGAGCAATACCGACAACGGTCGAATGACAAACAACAGGCACCCCAGAAACGCCACCGCACGCACATCGAGGCCAGCGAGGTCATCGAACGACAGCGTGGCAGTGAGGATGATGAACACCGACGAGACCAGCATCAGCGTCATTACTTCCTTGAAGCGGCGCAGCTCCGCGAGACTTGCGATACGGGAGTTGCCGAGCACGACACCAAGCACGGTGACAGTCAGCAAGCCGCTTTCTTCGAGGATGAAATTCGACACCGCGTACGTCGCGACCACCGCACTCATCAACAGCGGCGCCTTGAGATACTCGGGCACGTGGCCGCGCACGAATGCGAACACCATCAGGCGCGCCATCCCATAGCCACCGACCACAGTCCAGACAGCAGCCCCAACGACCTCGGCAACGAGCACCTCTGCCCGGGCCATCTGATTACTCACCATCACCACTTCGAACACGAACACCGCAAGCAACGCACCGAGGGGATCGGCGAGGATCGCTTCCCAACGCAACATCGACGCCGGACGGGATTGGAGCCGTGCGTGCCGTAACAGGGGCATGATCACTGTCGGTCCAGTGACGATGAGAATGGCTCCGAGCAGCGATGCCGACGGCCAACTGAGGCCGGCGACGTAGTGCGCAGCGCCGGAGGTCAATACGAACGCAATGCCTGCGCCCAGCGTGACCAGCCGTCGTACCGCCACGGAAGTCTCGCGAATCTGCGCGAAGTTGAGGGTGAGACCACCTTCGAACAGGATCACGGCTACTGCCACCGCGATCAGTGGACGCAGCATCGGGCCAAAGTCAGCTTCTGGTTCGATAACGCCCGTCAGCGGGCCTGCAATGAATCCGACCGCGAGCAGCAGCACGATGGCGGGCAACTGCCAACGCCAGGCGGCCCATTGAGCGAGCCATCCCATTGCCCCGATGAGGGCGAGCTTGCCGACGAGTAGTTCCACCTGACCTCAGCCGGTGAGTTCGTTGAGCATCGACTTCAGGGCCGCGACGAATGCCTCAGGCTGATCGAGAAACACATGATGCTGCGCTTCTGCGATGGCCACCGCATCGAACGTTTGCGGCACGAGTTCGCGCATGTACTCGAGTGTACGCGCCGAGAACAGTTCGCTGTTCGCACCGTAGATCACACCGAGCTTCACCGTCAGTTGCCGGTAGTCGTCGGCAAGGCGCTCGAAACTGCGCATCGAAGCGGGCAGGTCTTCGTCGAACTTCCACGCCCAGCCGCCATCCGCTGCCATGAGCGAATGACGCGCGATGTACTCGAGGATGTAATCGTTGGCGCAGGGCTGCGGTGGCTGCAGACGGAACCGCGCAAGCGCGGTCTCGCGATCGGGATAGAGTTTCGCGCGCCCACCCATGGCGGGCCGATCGGGTGGCGGATCGTCGGGATGGCGAATCCCGGAATCCACCAGCACCAGCGCACGCGTGCGTTGCGGGAAAAGGCTCGCCGACTTCACGGCCATGTAACCCCCGAAGCTGTGGGCCACGACCGCCGCATCGTTGCCGAATCCTACATCGTCGAGCACCGCGACGATCTCCTGGGCGTAGGTCTCCGGTGAGTATTCGTAGCGATAGTCAGAATCGCCCATGCCGGTGAGATCCATCGCGGCAACGCTGTACGAGTCGAGGAACTGAGGCGCTATGAAGTCCCACCAGCGCGAGTGCGCGTTCATGCCATGAATGAACAGCAGACCCGGTTTGCCGGACTCGCCCCAGGTCCGGTAGGCGACGTCGCACTCTTCGACTTCCACGCGATGTTCATTCGCCTCGGTCTCGACTGCGCGCCAGAACCAATCCGGTGCCTGACTCTTGCCGCCGCGATCCCAGCGCGCCATGTCAGATCGACCCGAAGCGCTGCAGATGGAAGTCGGTGTTGCCGAACAGCGTGTCGATCATCGTCAGCCGTTTGAAGTAGTGGCCGACGCTGAGTTCCTCGGTCATCCCCATGCCGCCGTGCAGTTGCACCGCGCTCTGACCGACGAACCGGCCGGACTTGCCGATCTGTACCTTGAACGCCGACACCGCCTTCTTGGCTTCGTCGCCATAGCCTTCGTCGAGCCGCATCGCGGCCATGTACATGAGCGACTTCGATTGCTCGTACTCCATGAACATGTCGACCATGCGGTGCTGCAGCACCTGGAACTTGCCGATCGGTTGACCGAACTGCTCGCGCGTCTTGCAGTACTCGACCGTCGCTTTGTAGAGGACTTCCATGCACCCGACCGCTTCGGCGCCGATCGCGAGGATCGATTCATCGATGACCTGTTCGATCACCGGCAAGCCGCCACCGACACGACCCACGACCGCGCTCTTGGCAACGCGTACGTTGTCGAGTGTCAGTTCAGATGCGCGCAGTGCATCGACCGTCGGGTAGTCTCGACGCGAAATGCCGGATGCCTTGGCGTCCACCAGAAACAGCGTGATGCCCTTCACTGCACGCTGCCCGCCGGACGTGCGCGCCGAGACGATGAAGAAGTCTGCCGACGGGCCGTTCAGCACCACGCACTTGTAGCCATTGAGTACATAACTATCGCCGTCTTTCTTCGCGGTGGTCGTGAGGTCGGCGAGATTGAATCGGCCCTGCGGTTCGGCGTATGCGAATGCACCCTGCAGCGAGCCATCGATGACGCCCGCCAGGTATTTCTCCTTGTGTGCACGCTTACCGGCATGCTTGAGAACGCCACCTGCAAGCAACACCGTTGGCACAAATGGCTCGACCACAAGGCCCCTGCCGAGCTCCTCCATGATGAGCATGGTTTCGATGGCGCCGCCGCCGAAGCCGCCGTCACCCTCGGAAAACGGCACGCCCAGCCAGCCGAGTTCGGCGTACTTGCGCCAGTTGCTGGCTGAATAGCCGAGTTCCGTCTTCACCAGCTTCTGGCGCGACGCGAAGTCGCAGTCATGCGCAACGAACCGGGCGACCGAGTCTTTGAGCAGGTTCTGCTCGTCTGAGAACGAAAAATCCATGGACCGAAAACTCCCTTATAGACCGAGTACTGCTTTAGCGATGATGTTGCGTTGAATCTCGTTCGAGCCGCCGAAGATGGAGGCGGCGCGTCCGTACAGCATGCCTCTGAGCAGGGGCACTGCGTCCGCGTGACCGATCGGGCCCTCGTTGCCGATCAGCTTCGGATCGGGATAGGGCATACCGAGATAGCCGAGCACTTCGATTTGTAGATCGGCGATGCGCTGCGCGATCTCCGTGCCACGAATTTTGAGAATCGAACTCTCCGGTCCCGGCGCGCCACCGGCCGCGACGGTTGCAAGCGTGCGCAGCTCGGTGATCTCGAGTGCCATCAACTCGATCTCCACTTCGTCGATCTTGCGTTTGAGCATTGGCTGCGCGAGGAGCGTTCCGCCATCGACTGACGTCGTCGATGCAATCTCCTTTAATCGTGCGATTTGCCCCTGAGACGACGCAACCCCCGCAATCCCGGTGCGTTCATGGGCAAGCAGCCCCTTGGCGTAGGTCCAACCCTTGTTCTCTTCGCCGACTCGATTGGCCAAAGGCACACGTACGTCGGTGAACGTGACCGAATTGACGGTGTGCTGCGCCCCGAGAATGAGGATCGGGTGCACCTCGATGCCAGGGCTGCGCATGTCGATGAGCAGAAAGCTGATCCCTTCCTGGCGACGACGGGCGGCTGCATCCGTTCGCACGAGGCAGAACATCCAGTCGGCATAGTGCGCGCCGCTGGTCCACGTCTTGCTGCCATTGACGACGTAGTGGTCGCCATCCCTCACCGCTCGTGTCGACAACGCGGCCAGATCCGAACCGGCGCCGGGTTCCGAATACCCCTGGCACCAGGTCACGCTGGCGTCACGGATGCCAGGCAGGTGAGCAGCCTGCTGTTGTGCGTTGCCCCACGTGTACAACACCGGCGCCAGCATGCGCGCGCCGAACGGGCTCATGGCCGGGCAGCCGGCGCGTGCAGTCTCTCGATCCCAGATGTAGTGCTGGGTCGGGGTCCATCCGGTGCCTCCATGCGCTTCGGGCCAATGGGGCACGGACCATCCGCGCTCGACCAACGCAGTGAACCAGCGCTGCTGCGCGGCCGTGCGAGGCCCGGTCTCCTCACCAATCACGTCAACGCCGACCGCGCGGACGCCCACCGGCCAGAAGGCGTCGATGAATCGACGCACTTCGAGTCGAAACTCGAGGTCTTGCGTTTCGAATTCGAGGTTCACGGATCGATACCCATGGCAGCTCTCTGGCGGTCAATTCGGCGGAAAAGCTGCGGCATGGTATGCCCTGGTCCAAGGCGAGACAAGGCAACGGACCCGCCTGCCGGCAGCATCGCGCGCCCGTTGGAAAATGCCCGGCGATGAAGGCAACATAGCCCGCCTAATCCAAGTGAGGCGGCCATGACGATGAACTACAAAGAAATCCTCTACGACGTCGCCGACGGCATCCTCACCATCACGATGAACCGACCGGAGAAGCTGAACGCGTTCACTCACGTGATGATGAGCGAGATGATCGATGCCTTCGATCGCGCCGATGGCGACGACGCGGTTCGCGCCGTCATCGTCACCGGCGCCGGACGTGCCTTCTGCGCGGGCGCGGACCTCTCGTCGGGCGGAAACACCTTCGATGCCGACGCGCGCTCCGACCGCAAGGGTGGGCTCAATCGTGACGGCGGCGGCCTCCTCACCCTGCGGATCTTCGAGTCGAAGAAGCCGGTGATTGCCGCCATCAATGGTCCGGCCGTCGGCATCGGCGTGACCATGACCCTGGCGATGGACATTCGCGTCGCAGCCGACGTCGCCAAGTTCGGTTTCGTATTCGCTCGACGAGGCATCGTGCCCGAAGCATGCTCGAGCTGGTTTCTGCCCCGGGTCGTGGGCATCGGTCAGGCGCTCGAGTGGACCTATTCCGGTCGCGTGTTTGCCGCCGACGAAGCGCTTGCTGGGCGTCTGGTGCGCAGCGTGCACCCGAAAGATGACCTCATGGCCACGTGCCGCGGCATTGCCACCGACATCGCGACCAATACGTCGGCCATTTCGGTGACGCTGATCCGGCACATGATGTGGCGCATGCTGGGCGCGGACCATCCGATGGAAGCGCACCAACTCGACTCCCGCGGTGTCTACTACACCGGACGATCACCGGATGCGAAGGAAGGTGTCACCTCCTTCCTCGAAAAGCGGCCGGCGAAATTCCCGGGCAAGGTGTCTACCGACCTGCCCGAGTTTTTCCCCTGGTGGCAGGAACGCGAATTCAAATAGGAGCAAAGCAGATGGACAGCATCATCGCCCAGAAGGCGCCGTATCCCGTGGACGTGGAAGCCGGAAAGAAATATTTCTGGTGTGCGTGCGGCCGCAGCAACGCGCAGCCGTTCTGCGACGGATCCCACAAGGATACGGGCATCACCCCGCTGCCTTACGAGGCGAGCAAGTCCAGGACACTCTACTTCTGCGGCTGCAAGAAGACTTCGAAGTCGCCATTGTGCGACGGCACCCACAACGGGTTGTGACTCTCAAAATTCAGGCGATCGTGCAATGTTGTCCAAGCTGTTCAGGAGCCGTGCCCGCTTCGATAATCCAGACCCGGAATCCCGGCGGCGCTCAATTGCGGCGCTGTCCGACGAGGACGCGGCAACGTTTCAAGCAGACCTGGCCGAACTTGCGGCGTCCGACCCCAGTATCGACGTTCGCAAAGCCGCGCTGACGCGGTTGACCGATGCTGCGAAGCTCGACGCGTTCCTGACGTCGAGCGATGCCGACCTCGCGCGCATCGCCGCGGAAGGTATCGCGGTGCACGGCACCGATCCTAATCGATTCTCGGCGCCGCAGATCCGCAACGCCGCGATTCGGGCAGCGCGCGATCCGGAATCCGTGCTGATGCTCGTGGGCGACGTCGGCTACGACGCCGAACTCGTTCAGCTCGCCGTCGACAGTAAGCACGCCAAGGTACGCCTCGCCGCAGCCGACAAACTCGTCAAGGAAAGTTCCCTGGTCGAACTCGAGCGCGCGAGCCGCGATCGCGACAAAAACGTCAATCGGCTTGCCCGCACGCGCCTCGATGCCATCCGTCACGCCCGCGCCGACGTCGAAAAGTCGGACCGCCGCGCGCATGAACTCCTCCGTTCGCTCGAGTCGCAGCTCAAGGGCGCATCGAGCGATCCGCTCTTTGCTGCCAAGCTCGGCGTCTTTCGTAGCGACTGGTCCACCAACCGCGAGCGCCACCGACAGAACGCGAAGCTGCTCGAATCTCATGGGGCAACGATAGCGTCGCTCGATGCGATGCAAACTCAGTTCGATGCGTTGCTGCACGCGGCCGAGACCGCGCTGCCGCCACCGCAAGCGACAGCACCGCCGGCGGATTCGACGCCTGCCGTACCAAGCGTCGCAAGCGCGAATGACGAGCCGTTTGCGGAGTCCCTCGCTGCACTCGTCCAACTGCACAAGGCGCTTGCGTCTGGCGTGCGCGACGTCGTCGCCGAATACGATCAGGTCCACGATCAGAATGTGGCAGAGCAGGATCGCTGGCTCGCGGCAGCCGACCACGCGCCACCGCCGGAACACCTCGCCAAACAGTTTCACGAAGTGACCCACGCCCTGAAACTCCTGTTCGATGCGGCCGTGCGCGTACGCGCGCTCGATCACGAGATTCGTGCGATCGGGTTGATCGACGTCGATCCCAACACAGCCGAATCACCGGAGCAGTTCGAACAGCTGTGGTCGGCGCGCCAGACGGCGCGCAATCAGAGTAATCGGCTGTCGCGACTGCTGGATCAAATGGCTTGGCCTGCCGGCCATGCGCTGCCCGCCACGATCGCTGTCGCGCGAACGGCACGCGAATCCCTGATCGCCCTCGACGCGGCCATCGATCGGCAGCTCGATGACGCCGTTTCTCGAATGACCGCTAACATTGCGGACCTGAGCGCTGCAATCAGCGACGGGAACCTCGGGTCCGCGGCGGGCCTCGAGGCTGAAGGTCGTCGGCTGTTGCGATGTCTGCCCGGATCGATCGCCAAGCGGATGCAAGGTGAGTTCAATGCGCTGGCGGCGCGCGTCATCGAGATGAAGGACTGGGTCACCTACGCGACACATCCCAAGCGCGAAGAACTCACGGACGCCATGGAGCACGTCGCGCAGACACCGGTTGAACCGGCGCTGCAGGCGGAAAAGATCCGGGAACTGCGCGAAGCCTGGCGCAGCCTTGGACCGGTTACGAATCACGCCGATCGACGCCTGTTCGATCGATTCAACGCTGCCGCGGAGATCGCATTCGCGCCCTGCCGCGCTTACTTCGAAGAACAGGGGAACACGCGCAAGTTCAACCTGGAGCAGCGTCGCAAGATCTGCGATGAACTGAACACCTATCTCGAGCAGACCGACTGGGCCAATGCTGATTGGCGGGCAGCAGAGCGCATCCTGCACGCGGCGCGCGATGAGTGGCGCAAGTACCATCCGGTCGACCGCTCGCCAGGACGCAAGGTGCAGACCCGATTCGAAGGTCTGACGAACCGGCTGTTCGAGCTGCTCAAGGCGGAGTGGGAGCGCAACATCGCGATCAAGCAGGCAATCGTCACCGATTCCAAGGCCGTGTTGGATACGGTCACCGACATGCGGGATGCCACCGATCGGATCAAGACCCTGCAGCGGCACTGGCGCGAGGTCGGCATCACGCCGCGGCGGGTCGACCAGACACTGTGGCGCGAATTTCGCGCGATCTGCGACGCCGTGTTCGGCCGCCGCGAAGCGGTGCAACAGGAGGTACGCCAAGTTACCGCGTCACACGTGTCCCAAGCCGAAGCCCTGCTCGATGAATACCAGAGTGTGTTCGACGGTTCCGGACCCGGCAACGCAGACCCCACTGTCGCACGCGACTTCGCCGACCGATTCAATGCGTTTCACGAATTGCCGCGTGATGCGCTGCGCCGTCTCGAAGGCCGCTTTCGCGAAATCGACAAGAACTACCGCGTGCTGCTACGCCAAGCACGTCATCGCCGCGCAACGGCGGGCATCGACCGGCTTGAACGGATCGACGCAGCGCTGTGCAATCTCGAAGTCGAACACGCGGCCGCGCCCTTGAGTCGCGACGCCATCGATGCACGGCTGCAAGCGGTCGAAGATTGGCAGGAACATGCCATGGGTCCCTTCACCGCCCGTGTCTCGGCGCTGCGCGGTGAACCGAAAAAACCATCGTCTTCCGGCCCGTCCGCGGCACAGCGGCGGCTCGCGCTGGCCATCGAGATGGAGATCGTCGCGGGCTTCGACACGCCGCCGGAAGATCAGCAGCGACGGCTCGCACTACAGGTCGAGCGACTGAACCAGAAGCACCGTCAGGCGCTCGACGATGATCCCGCGCAGATGGCCGAGCGCTGGTGCCGAACCGGGCCGGTCGATCGCAGCGATGATGCATTGCGCACGCGCTTCTTCGCCGCCTGCCGGCATACCATCGGCTGACGCGATCTTGCCTGTTCGCTGCGGGCGTGGCTGTCGATGCGCATCCGCACTCGCAGATCCGGCCCTGAACGGGGCCTCATACACGACGTTTCTCGAGCAGTTGTCGAAGGTTTTCGCTCATCTCACCGCGATGATCTTCGCCAAGCCACTGCAGCATCAACCCCTTGAGTGACATCGTGACGCTGATCGGATCATCAAACATCAGGTGATGCCAGGTACCCGGCACGATGAACATCGGCAGATGTCCACCGGTTATCCTGGACATGTATGGCCCGAACAACGCACCTTCATCGGTCGACTTCTCGCCAAGGACCACTGCGCTGCGGCAGTGCAGGGCAGCAAACTTGTCACATTGATCAACCCCCATTTCCAGGTGGTCAAACAGGCTCGGATCGAACTTCCACGTATACCCGCCCTCAACCGGTTTCACACCCGCTTCGCCCATGTGTCGAAGAACAAGGGGATGCACACCGGGCTGTTCTGGAATCAGCCGGAAGCGTCCGAGAATTTCCTCGCGCGTGGCGTAGACCCGCAGTTTCCGCTTGGCGACCACACCCTCACGTTCGGCGCGCAGACCCCACTCCAGATATTGCTCCGGCGGCGCAACGGTGAAGTCCATCAGCACGAGGCCAGTCATCTCTCGGCCGAAGTGATGTGCTGTTTCCAGCGCAACAAAACCACCAAAGCTGTGACCGACCACAATCGGCCGCGGCCCGAGCCTTCCAGCCTGACACACGGCCCAGACTTCGCGGGCAAATCCTTCGCCTGAGTACTTCTCCCGCCAATCGCTGTCGCCGTTACCGGACAGATCGATGGCCGCAACGCGGAACTGATCGGCCAGAAACGGTGCGACAAAGCGCCACCATTCGAGGTGTGCATTGCTGCCATGAATGAGCACCACACCGGGCAGGCCCTCCTTGCCCCAGGTCATGAAATGAATGCGGACGCCGTCGACATCTGTCCATCCTTCGACGGAGGGCACGTCGAGTGCACGTTGATACCAGAAGGGCTGATCCACTGAAAAACCCGCAACAAAAGAGCGCGGGAATGTAGCAGAACCGGGATGACGTCGGCCATCGGCGAGATATGCTGGCTATCGCTGATCAGCGCGCAGGCAGGTGCAGGCGCACGGCGGCGCCACCCAGTCCGCCCTCGCCGATGGTCAGGCGACCACCGTAAGCCGCAGCGAGTTCGACCACCACTGCAAGGCCGATACCATGACCGTCAGTGCGCGAATCCGCGCGCACGCCGCGCGCCAGCACCGCCTGGCGCAGCCGCGGCGGAATTCCGGGACCATCATCCTCGATGCACACCACTGCCATCGAGTCTTCGCTGGTTTCTGTGGTGATCCGCACCCGGGTGCTGCCGTACTTGAACGCGTTCTCGAGCAGGTTGCCCAACATTTCCATCAGGTCGCGCTCGTCACAGCGCACGGACGCTTCGGCATCGATGTTCCACTCGCACGTGATCTTGTCGCGGTAGGCCTTATCGAGGGCGCGTACCAACCGCTCGCACAGTGGGGCCACGCGCACGCTTGGCGCATGCAGCGACGGCCGCGCCGCGATTGCACGCGACAGCTGGTAGCTCACTGCCGTCTCCATGCGGTCGAGTTGTTCGCCAAGCAGCGCCGACTGTTCTGTGGGCGTCGTTCTGCTCGCTAGCGCATTACGGAGCACCGCGAGTGGGGTCTTCAGGCTGTGCGCGAGATCTTCCATTGCGCGCCGGTAGCGATCGCGGCTGGCGGATTCATGGGCGATGAACACGTCGAGGTTGCGGGCGAGTGCGTTGAGCTCCGGCGGGTAATCGCTGCCCATTTCCTGGCGCTTGCCGGCCTCCACCTCCTTGACGCGGTTCGACATCAGCGCCACTGGCCGCAGGCCCAGCGCAATGGCCATGACCTGCACGATCACGAGCACCAGGGCGACGACCGCAAGCCCGACCATCCACGTGCGCCGGAACTGGTCCGTCTCGGCGTGAAATGGATCGCGATCCACCGCGGCATTGAGGATGAACACTTGCTCGTCGGCGTCCTCCCAGATCACCGGGTAGTAGGCTTGAAAGTGACCGTCGTCAGCGGCAAAACGAAATCGGCCGGGCTGCAGATCCATTGGCAGGTTGCCTGCGATGACGGCCGGCTGCGCGGCGAGCGCCAGACTCGGTGACTCCCACACGGGTGTGCCCCGGGCCGACCAGACCCGTGCATACAGCCCTGAGTCAGGCTGAGCGAGGCGCGGCTCCAGGCGCCCGGTCGGCACCCGCAGCGTGCCCTTGGCCTCCTCGGCGACGCCGATCAAGCCGTAGATGACGAGCTTCAGCTGTTCCTGGGCGCTGGTCTCGAGACTGGCCGCGAATGATCGGTCGAGCACCCAGCCGGTCAGTCCGAGGCCGCCACACAATACGAGCGTCGTGGTGAGCAGCAGGCGGTTACGTAGGCCGAGCCTCACTCAAGACCATTCAGACGATAGCCCTGGCCGCGCACCGTGCGGATCGGGTTGGTGGCACCTTCAGGATCGAGCTTCTTACGCAAGCGACCGACGAACACTTCAATGACGTTGCTGTCGCGGTCGTGGTCCTGTTCATACAGATGCTCGGTCAGTTCACCCTTGGAGACCACGCGATCGGCGTTGAGCGCGAGATACTCGAGCAACCGGTATTCGAATGCAGTGAGTTCGACCGCGCGATCGCCAAAGCGGACTTCCTTGCGCGCGGTATCGATGCTGATCGCGCCTTCCTTGACGACCGGTGACGCATGACCGGCCGCGCGCCGCACCAGCGCATTGATGCGCGCCGTCAGCTCTTCCATGTGAAAGGGTTTGGTCAGGTAGTCATCGGCACCGGCTTCGAGTCCGGCCACCTTGTCCTGCCAATGACTGCGCGCGGTGAGAATCAGCACAGGAAAAGCTCGCCCCTCTTCACGCAGCTTGCGGATCAGCGAGATGCCATCTCGTTTCGGAAGGCCGACATCAATGATGGCGGCGTCGTATTCGTATTCGCGGCCGTAGTAGAGGCCTTCTTCACCATCCTCGGCGCTGTCCACCACATAACCGTTGTCGCGCAACTGATCCTGCAACTGACCGCGCAGCATGGCTTCGTCTTCGATGATCAACAGGCGCATCAGCCAACTCCTCGTCAGTCCGACGAACGGATCGAGCCGCTACTGTCCACGTTCACCGTCTTCACGCGCCCACCGTCGAGCAATACCCTGACCTTCCAGCCGCCATTTCCCGATGCTTTGACGGAAACCACGCGCCCACCGTAGCTGCCGCGCACAATCGATGCCGCCTCATCGGCACTGATGCCCTCGCGCTCGCGGTAGTGCTCACCGGCAAAGGGTTCGGACACCACCGCCGCGGCCGGGAGTGCAGCACCCATCGACCACACCGTGGCCAGTAGGATGATGACTCGTGTGCTCGTCTTCATGGCTCGATTCTACCCTCGGCAGCAGCCTGGCAGCGGCTCGCAATCACGCCGGGTTCACATCCACACGAACCCGCACCGTGTTCCCCGGATGGGTATTGGTGCGCATCATGTAAGTCTCGCCCTGATAGACGTATCGCACGCGATAGCCAACCAGGTTTTCCTCGGTCGTGATGCGGTCTTCGAGCGCGCACATCTGCCGAGTTTCGTAGCGCGTCGACGCGGCAACCGTCGGCTGCCGATTGGCCACGCTCAAGCCCACTGCGCCGCCCAGCAGCGCACCGGCCGCTGTGGCGACGCCCTTCTCCTTGCTGCCATTGCCAAGCGTGTGACCGAGGGCGCCACCGAGCACCGCGCCCAGTACCGGAATCGCGGCACCAGGCTGTCGGGCCGGAGTCGTCACCGCATAGCGTTCTTCACGGCACACTTCCTGCGGTGTGTTCACCGTCACAGTTTCGTAGAGGGGCTGCACATCGACCACGCGGGCCTGACCGTAATGAACGGCTCCGAAGGCGACCGACGGCACCAAGAGGCCTGCACAAACCATCGAGCGAATGACCATGACGCATCTCCTTATCGATCATCAGCAGTCGGGAAGCACTTTAGCGCCGAGCGGCTGAACCGAAGATGAACGTCGATAGTGGAGCCGCCGCACCTCGTGGCCGTCGCCTAAATCGACGACGAGATCGGCCCTTGCCGGCACATCGGCCCGCATCCAGGTGGTGATGCGCTCGTAGTGCGCCACAAAGCGGTCGAGCGCCTGCGCGGCCATCCGTCGCCCAGGCTCGAGATCCGCCTCCTGCTGGGCCCGGAACCTAAGCACGCGGCGCATGTCGCCGACATCGAGGAATACGAGGTAGTCGATGAGGTCGTTGAGGCGCTGATAGGCCGCAAGCTGAACGTTGACCCACCGCCGCCAGACGCGGTCCGCATCCTCAGTGGCCTCGAGCGCGTTCACCGGGGCGACAAGGTCATCGGGCGGCTGTTGCCGCGCGCCGATGCACCAGCCCTCGACCACGACAAAGCGGCAGTCGCCGTTGATGATGCGCATCTCACCCCGGCGATCGTCCGCACCCTTGTCGAATTGCGGCACGGGCACGCGGCC